>BOJX01000055.1 GCA_016860685.1 Planctomycetota bacterium | reverse complement strand
GGAGGCGCAACGGCGAGGCCGCGAGCGGGAAAGCGGGGAGCGCACATGAGGATACCGACGGTGGCAAGCTGTGATCAGGTGCGACGTGCGTGGCACGCGGCGCTGGATGAGGGCCGGTCGGACCCGAACGTCGCGGCGCATATGAGGTCGTGCGCATCCTGTCGGGACTACGCGGCGGAGATGACGGCGCTCCTGCGGGTTCTTGATGGTGCGCGGATGCAGACGCAGGGTCTGTGCCTGCCAACCGGCGGAAGTGAACGAGGTTCGCGGAGTCGGGCGGCGCCGTGGCGGAGCGGAGTGCTTCGCTGGGCGGCGGCGGTGGCGCTGCTGGTTGGTGGAGGGTATGCGGGCTGGCGGGCCGGGTGGTTCCGCAATGACGCAGACGTGCCGCGTGGGGTCGCGCGGCGCCCTGCCGGCGATGCGGACGTGATGATCCGCGACGCTTCCGACGCCGTCGCTGCGGAGGATTCACCGGTGCTGGCCGAAGCAAGGGGGCACGATCGTCGCCTCGAAACGCCGCACCGGGCGCCGGAGCTTCGTCCGGCGACGGAGGTTACGCCGATCGGCGAAGGCGCGGATCGCTGCATCGTCGTCGCGGCGGACCTGCCCGAGCATCCGCGGGTCAAGGTGTACCTGGTGTACACGAGCGTGGCGCCTGCGGCGCCGGAGACGACGCAGGGATCGGGTTGAGCGCCGTGAAGCATCGCGTGGTTCGGCAAGGCGGCGGGTCGGTGAAGGTTTTTACGCTTATTCAAAGTGTAGAACCAAGAACGTTCGGAAACCTCTTAAAACAAGGAGAAAAATATGACGGGGATGATGACTCAATTTTGTGCGGCGTGCCTTCTCATCTTCGCGGGGAGCGCGCCGATCGCTGCGCCGCAGCAATCGACTCAGCAGAATGTCGCAACGAAATCCAGATACGATGTGATTCATGTCGACCCTTTTCAACTCCGCGACCACATCATCGGCGAGGGCGTCAACGTCGAGATACGCATCCTGGCGGACGGCGAGCTCGAAATCACGGGGGATTCGGAGGAAGCGTACCGCGCCTCCCGCATCGCCAAGGCTTGGGACATTCCCGCGAACGCGCCGAATTATCATGAGCAGGTCGTGGAGCGCGTGCCGCTGAAGCACTGCGCGGCGTCCGAGCTGGCGCAGGTGCTCGCCGCAAGTATTAATCCGGACGAGGTGCGCATCGCCGTCGATGACCGCAGCAACTCGCTTCTGCTCATCGGGGTCTCCGGGAGGCTGCGGGAGCTTCAGCCGATCATTGAGGGGCTGGACACGCCGAAGCACTCGCTCAGGATGGAGTTCTACTTCATCCGTGGGACGATCGGCGGCGATCAGGCCTCCCCCGGGTTGCCCCCCGCGCTGCAACCGGTGGGTGAAGCGCTTGCGGCGGCAGGGTTTAAGAGCCTAGAGTTGATCGCGCCGATCCAGATTCTCACCGAGGAAGGTTCGTCGTTGAGCAGAGAAGTGTTTTCGCAGATCGCGTCGCTCGATCTGCCTTACACGGAGGGAAAATCCTACCGCTACAGTTTCGAGGTCAGCGGCGCGGCGCAGGTCGCCAGCGAGGGCGACATCGTCAAGCTCCAGATCTCCGCCGGCGCGCAAGGTCAGGAGATGACTTCTGAAGGGCATCCGCTCCCGACGACGCCGCTGAACTATCAGATCCGCACGCGCATCACGGCTTCGCTGGGACAATACATCGTCCTGTCCGCGGCGCCGGGTACGACGCCCTTCGGGAACGCCCTCGCCCTGGTGCTGAAGGTTGAACGTCAGAGCGGATTGCGTTGAGTCACCTTTGCATGGTATGCGCCGCGCCCGCCGACCTCCGCGGCGGGCGCCGGGCTGCGCGAAACGCCCCAAGCCCCGACGACCGGACCGGCGCCCCCCCGGAACCGCAGTCCGCGGTATTCACGAATTTTTAAGAGTTGCGGGATTGCGTCCCGCGTTCGAATGCGGGATCGTGGCGAGCGCGGCAGGTGTATGCGAGAGCCGGGAAGATGTCTCGTAGCGGCACGGTTCAGGGTGCTTTGATCGCCGCGGGAGGGAGACTCGTGGGCTGGAACGAATGCGCGGCGGCGACCTTTGAGGCGGGAGCGTCGGCCCTTTCCCGTCGGCATTTCCTTCGCACCGCCGCGGCGACGGCGTTGGGCTTTACCGGTTTGCGGAGAATGCTCGAAGCCCGGTGCTGGCAGGTTCCGGGAGCGGCGGACATTCCCCTCGGATACGGACCGCTGGTCAGCGACCCGGGAAAGATCATCGATCTGCCGAGCGGCTTCTCCTACCGCATCATCTCCCGCGCCGGCGATCGCATGAGCGACGGCTTGCTCGTGCCGGGGTATGCGGACGGGATGGCGGCGTTCCCGGCCGGCGACGGTCGGGTCGTCCTCGTGCGCAACCACGAGATCGGTCCCGACTGGTTCAAATTCGGGGCGTTCGGGCGGCGGAATGAATTGCTGGGGCGGCTGGATCGTTCCGCGTTCTACGACTTCGGGCACGGCGCGACGCCGGGCCTGGGCGGGACTTCCACGATCCTTTTTGACCCGCGCGACGGGAAGGTGTTGCGCGAATATCTCAGCCTTGCGGGGACGGTGAACAACTGCGCCGGCGGGCCGACGCCGTGGAACACGTGGATCACCTGCGAGGAAACGACGATGGCTCCCGACAATTCGACCTGGGTTGAGAAACCGCACGGGTATGCCTTCGAAGTTCCGGCGACGGGGAACGGCGCGATTGCCCGGCCGACGCCCCTGCGGGCGATGGGGCGCTTCCGGCGGGAGGCTGTCGCGGTCGATCCGCGCACCGGCGTCGTCTACCAGACCGAGGACATCAACGACGGCTGCATCTACCGCTTCCTGCCGAAGCGCCGCGGCGTGCTCGCGGAGGGCGGGCGGCTGCAGGCGCTGGGCGTCATCGACAGGCCGAAGCTGGACACGAAAAACTGGGAGGAGGAAGGTGCGATCGCGGTCGGGGCGACCTGCCGGACGATGTGGATTGATCTTGACGACGTGGAGGCGCCGAAGGACGACCTGCGCCTCCGGGCGTACGAGGCCGGGGCCGCGCGCTTCTCTCGCGCAGAAGGAATGTGGTACGGCCGCGACTGCGTGTACTTCGCGTGTACGACAGGCGGCCGCAACCAGCGAGGGCAGATCTGGCGGTACACGCCTAGCCCTGCGGAAGGCGCGGCGGCGGAAGCAGAGGCGCCGGGGCTGCTCGAACTTTTCATCGAGCCGAACGACGCCGGGCTGATCGACAACGCCGACAACCTCACCCTCGCGCCCTGGGGCGACCTGATCGTGTGCGAGGACGGAAGCGGCGAACAATTCCTCGTCGGCATCACGCCGCAGGGGGGCATTTACAAATTCGCCCGCAATGCGAAAGACGAGTCAGAATTCGCCGGCGCCTGCTTCTCGCCTGATGGCGGAACCTTCTTTGTCAACCTTCAGGAGGCCGGGCTGACGCTGGCGATCACCGGACCTTGGCGGCGCGCTTAATGCAAATAAGAAAACGCACGACCGCCGGTCTTGTTCTTCGGCGGTCGTGCGTTGTTTTGTAACGTCGCCTGATCTTAAAGCGCGGCTCGGCAGATCACTCGATCACGAACCGTCCGCCGATCTTTTCATGCACGTCGATCGAGTTGCGGATGATGAGCTGGCGGTTAAAGACGCGGATGCTTGCCTTTCCGCCGTAAGTATCCCAGGTGGTCGGTGCAATCGTGTCTTCGATAACGAGGCGAAGCGCGTCCAGCGCGGGGTTGGACTGCTCGAACTCCTGCCCCGTCTGCTGATCGTCGTCATCCCCGCCGCCGCCTCCGCCTCCGCCGAACAACTGCGCGGTCTGACCGCCTTGGCCGCCGCCGCCCTGCGACGCGGCCTCGATGTCGATCTCCGGCGCTCCGCGGAAGTCGGGGATCCGGACGAGGATGTCAGTCACATCGTAGACCTTGACCTGGAAATTCTCCTCGCGGTTGAAGTCGTTCTGCGTCGAGATGCGCAGCGTGTTGCCCGTGCCCTGGAACGTGACGACGGCCGTGCCCTCGCGGACCCACTCCAGCGCCTGATTCACGACTTCGCGCACCGTCGTGTCCCGCAGGTTCACCGTCACCAGGGTGTCGCGGGTGATGCCTTCCAGCTCCATCGCCTTCCAGTGCGGGACGACATTGATCGGACCCTGCGTCTGAAGCCAGTCGATCACCTTCTCAAACGGCTCCTCCTCCCACGCCACCTCGCTGACCCGCTGGTTCAGCACCGACACCAGCAGCGCCGTGTCCGCCCCGCGCGCCGCCGGCTTCGCCGTCGGAGCGGACGAGGACGTCTGTCCGAAGACCGACCCGGACGCAATCAGCAGCCCCAACCCTGTCAAACACCGGATTCTCATCGCATACCCCCGTGGCAAGTTCGAGGTCACTTACGTGCATACCCTCGGGCGACGCATCCTGCCGCCCGCACGGATGAAAGAAAGATCGCTTTCATCGGGAGATCGCCCAGCATCCCCGCATCGGAATTATATTCTCCTTTATCGGAACGATCCAGTCCTGCGCCGACGACTCCCCTCCAGCCGGTAACTTTCGCCGTCGGCAATCCGTCGTCAAGGGGCGGCGGGATCTGTTTTACGACAAGGCCGCTCGTCTTCGCAGGCGCAGTCCGCAACCTGGATCAGCGAATTCGGGCACCACTTAGCGCACCAGACGTAGGTCTGCCCGTCCCGGTCCCAAGAAACCACGCAGAGGCGAAGTTGGGGGTCGCGAGGCTCGACGTGATACGTCCGCCCGCCGACCACGAATGAATCACGCGGCGACAACTCTACCGACCGGTCCACGGTAAAGATGGAGAGGTAGTCTCCGGTCGCCTGGGCCTGGTAGACCAGGTGTGCCGCGGTCCTGCCGCGCAGGTCGCAGGCCCCGGCCCCGACGAACTGGAACCCGTAGCGGGTCAGGTCCGGGGCGAGCACACGCATGTTCAGTCTCTCGCCGAGAACATGCCCAGCCCCAGCGGCATCCGTCGGAAGCGTAGGATCGTGATGAATGCGTCCGCCGGCGACGCAGGATTCGTGGACCGTCCGGACCGCGGCGACCTGCCGCCCGGGGAGGATCGTGGCCTCGGTCGTGTCGTCATCCCCGGACGCCGTCCACCAAGTCCACGCCAGCACCGCCAGCAGCATGCCCGCCGCGATCCCCACCGGCCGCGCGGAAAGCAGCGTCCGCAAGCGCACCGGTCGGGGGTTCGCCGCAGGTTCCCGGATCAGCGTGGTGACCCGCGCCGTCAGCGCCTCGGGCGCCGTCACGGCGCGACCCTGGCGCCCCAGCGCGCCGCGCAGCGCCTGCATCTGATCGACGCGGCGCGTGCATCCCTCGCACATCTTGAGGTGGTCGAGCGCCTCCAGGTTGCGCACGGTGTCCAGTTCACCGTCCGCGAACGCCCCGATGAACTTGTTGAACTCCCTGCACGTCATGTCTTAAGCTGGGCTCGCGGCACATTGTTTCGCACGGCATACGCCGCCAGCCGGTCCATCAGAATCTTCCTCGCCCTGAATAATCGGCTCATCACCGTCCCGATCGGACACCCCACGACCTGCGCGATCTCCTTGTAGCTAAGCTCTTCCACCGCCCACAACAGCAGAACCGTCCGGTAATCCGGCTGAAGCCCCTCGACCGCCGCTTTCAGTTCCTCGTCGTACCGGTCCCAGTCCAGGTTCGCCAGCCCGCCCGACGTTTCCTCCAGTTCCCACTCCTCGCCCGCGTGTACAAGAGCCACGTCCTCCAGCAGCGTCGGCCCGCGCCGACGGCGGCTGCGCGTCGTGCAGAACACGTTGTACAGGATCCGCAGCAGCCACGGCTTGATGCCGAACTCCCGCAGTTCAAACGCGCTGAACGCCTTGAACGCCCGGACGTAGGTCTCCTGCACCAGATCCTCGGCCTCGGCGACGTTTCCGGCGAGCCGCCGTGCCAAGCGGTACACCGCGTCGATCTGCGGCAACGCCAGCGCCTCAAAATGCCCGGACGGCTCCTTGCGAACCGCCGGTTCGACCCGGTTTATCTGCTGCACGCGCCCTTGAGGTTCCTGCCGCCCGTCAGGCTGCGTCCGTTCCTTCCGGCTGATTCTCAACATGCCGGGATTGTAACACCCTCAGCCCGACTTCGTAGTTTCGGCTTGTACCGGCTGAGTAACCAGCTCCGCGAAAATCCCCCTCCCAGATAAAAACTGACAGTCGCTCCTGGTCATTCCCGACGGACCTGATTCAACCCGCGGTCGGAGGATCTTCGCTTGCCGACAAGCGCACGACGGTTGAAGATGCGGTGGGGGGCGGGTTTGCCTCGGGGAAGGCGGGACACATGAGCACGCGGGACATTTTGGCGAAACTGGGCATCGAGGGCGTCAATCCGGGCGGGTTCTCAGGGGAGTGGGTCGGCGGCGGTGAGATGTTGGACTCATATTCCCCGATCGACGGATCGCGGCTGGCAAGCGTCCGTCAGGTGACGCCTGCGGAGTATGACCGGATCGCGGCGCGGGCGCAGGAAGCCTTTCTGACCTGGCGGACCGTCCCCGCGCCTGTCCGAGGCGAGACCGTCCGCCGCCTCGGCAATGCTTTCCGAGACGCCAAAGCCGACCTCGGCCGGCTCGTCACCCTCGAGATGGGAAAAATCACCGCCGAAGGCGAAGGCGAAGTGCAGGAGATGATCGACATCTGCGACTTCGCCTGCGGACTTTCACGACAGCTTTACGGTCTGTCGATGCACTCCGAGCGGCCGGGCCACCGCATGTACGAGCAGTGGCATCCGCTGGGCGTCGTCGGCGTCATCTCGGCGTTCAACTTTCCGGTGGCGGTGTGGGCGTGGAACACGGCGCTGGCGGCCGTATGCGGCGACCCGACGATCTGGAAGCCCTCGTCGCAGACGCCGTTGTGCGCCATCGCCTGCACGAAGATCGCCGAGCGCGTCTGCCGCGAGACGGGCGTGGACCCGGCCGTCTTCAGCCTGGTCATCGGTCCCGGATCGACCGTCGGGGAGCAGATGATCGCCGACCGCCGCATTCCGCAGATCAGCGCCACGGGTTCCTGCCGGATGGGCAAGCGCATCGGTGAAGTCGTCGCCTCACGCTTCGGGCGGACGATCCTCGAACTCGGCGGAAACAATGCCATCATCGTGACACCCAGCGCCGATCTGGAGCTGGCGACGCGAGCGATCCTTTTCGGCGCGGTGGGCACGGCCGGTCAGCGATGCACCAGCACGCGACGGCTGATCGTGCATGAGTCTGTGCGTCAGGAGCTCACCGACCGCCTGGTGGCCGCGTACCAATCCGTTCCGATCGGAAACCCGCTGGAGAAGGGGACGCTGATGGGTCCGCTCATCAACAAGAAAGCCGTCGAGGACATGATGAGGGCGATCGCGAAACTGAAGGAGGAGGGCGGGCGCGTCCTCTTCGGCGGCGAGCGCCTCGCCGATCCGCAAAAGTACCCCGGCGGCGGCTACGTCACGCCCTGCATCGCCGAAGCCCGTAACGAGTACTCGATTGTGCAGGACGAAACCTTCGCCCCGATCCTCTACGTGATCCCCTACGGCAAGCCGCGGACTTCCGTCCGCCGGGATCAGAACCGCGACCGTCAGGGAGCGGGTTTTAACGACCTCGACGAAGCGATCCGCCTGCACAACGGCGTGCCTCAAGGACTCTCCGGCGCCATCTTCACCCGCGACCTGCTCGAGGCCGAAACGTTCCTCTCCGCCGTCGGCAGCGACTGCGGCATCGCCAACGTGAACATCGGCACCAGCGGCGCGGAAATCGGCGGCGCCTTCGGCGGCGAAAAGGAAACCGGCGGCGGACGCGAATCCGGCTCCGATGCCTGGAAAGCCTACATGCGCCGCCAGACCAACACGATCAACTATACGACGCAACTTCCGCTCGCGCAAGGAATTAAGTTTGGCGACTGACGCCGCCCAGGATATATTGACGCCTGAGTCTCCACCTGGCTCCGGTTGCGGGGTGCTGAAATCGCATGACCTTGGCATGGCGCGATCCTGCGAGGAGGAACAACGGGAGGTGTTGTGCCCCGGAAGATCATCCGGCGGTCTTGGCAGCCCGTTGAAGAACCCGGGATCGGTCTTTGTGATGCCGGTTTTTCCCGATGAAATTCGCCTCACCGGAGGGAGGCGCACTCCTTTTTCAACGGACTGTTAGCCCCGGAGGATCATCCGCAAGTCTCAGCCCCGTTAGGGTCGCGGCGATCCTGCGGGAGCGGCGCCCGGACGCAACCCTTACAGGGTTGAGGGTCAATGAGCGCCTGTTCCCCGGGGCAGCTCGCGGCCCGGCTCACCTTGGTCTACCGGACGCAACCGCTCCACGGTTGAAATCCATCGACGTACGTCCTGCCCGCGAGGCTCTGCGCGGAATCGGATCTCCAGGGAGTCGCAACACGGTCCCGCCACTGCCGGCGCGAGTCGCTTACTCGTCATGGGAACGGACGTTCGCCGCCGACTCAGGGTCGGGGGTGGCACTTCTGGTGAATGTTGCGCAGGTGCACCGGGTCGACGTGGGTGTAGACCTGCGTCGTCTTGATGTCCGCGTGGCCGAGAAGTTCCTGCACGACGCGAAGGTCCGCCCCGCCGGTGAGCAGGTGGGTGGCGAAGCTGTGCCGCAGCAAATGCGGATGCGTATCCTTGGACAGTCCCGCGAGGCGCCCGTACTTATGCACCAGGCGCCAGATGTTCGTGCGGTCCAGCCGGCGGCCCGTGCGCGACAGAAAAACGTGCTCGCTGCGCCGCTCGCGGGAAAGCTGTGGACGCAGGTCGTTCAGGTACGTCGTCACCGCGTCGATGGCGCAGCGCCCGATCGGCACGATCCGCTCGCGCCCGCCCTTCCCCACGCAGCGCAGGTACCCGACCTTCAGGTTCAGGTTCCGCAGCGTCAGCCCGGACAGCTCGCTGACGCGAAGCCCCGTCGCGTACATCAGCTCCAGCAGCGCCCGATCGCGCAGATAATACTCGTCGCTCGGGTCCGGCGCGGACAGCAGCGCCTCGACCTCCGCCACGTGCAGACTGTGCGGAATGCGGTTCCAGCCGCGCGGCGTCTCGATGAGCGTGGCGACGTCGTTGCGGATGAAGCGCTCCACATGCAGGAAGCGCAGGAACATCTTGATCGCCATCAGGTGACGGCAGATCGACGACACGGCAAGCCCGCGCTCCTGAAGCCGGATCAGGTGCTTCTGAACATCCTGGATCGTGACGTCGGGCAGGTAGACGTCCAGCTCGACGAGATGATTCCAGAACTCGTTGAGGTCGCGCTGGTAGGCCGTGACCGTGTTGCCCGCCAGCCCGCACTCGATGAAAAGATAATCGAGAAAGCGCTTGACGGGCGCGGACGTAGCGGGTCTGGTGCTCCTGGGGGGAGTCGCTTGCAGCAGCATTTTGTTGTCCTCCGACCCCGACGACCTCCGGTGCAGCGCCGCGGCGCTGTCATGTCCCCGTACCGCTCGCCCTCTCGCGTCAGCGATGATGTTAGCTGAACGCGGGCGTCGAGCGAAGAAAACTACACCTCGGAATCCCATTATGGGACGCGCCCGACCGGTCCGAAAAAGGACGCGCCTCGGCGTGCAGCACCACCGGACCGTCGCGCAGAAACGGCCTACGGGGCTTTGTTCGGTTCGGGCCGCGCGGAATCTTCAACAAATCAGGCGAAGCCTCCGTTTTTTTTTCGCCCGTGACGCCGTGCCGAACGCGCGACGCGGCGCCGGACCGGCGAGGGGTTGCAGGATCGACGCGGGCGGCGATAATCGCGCAGGAATCGAGACGGTTTCAGCTCCGACGAGCCGGATGCGAGCAGGCTGCTTCCCTACGATCGCGGCTTAAGTCTTGCGGAGGCGGGTCGGCTTTGAAACCACGTTTGACCGGGGCCATAGCGCAGTTGGGAGCGCGTCTGCATGGCATGCAGAAGGTCAGGGGTTCGACTCCCCTTGGCTCCAGTCCCGCCCGCCCGCCGACGAACGTCGGCACGGCGCCAATTCAGAACAGCGCGAACGCCCGGAACGCCTTGCGCCCCTGGGTGAGCGGGATGTCGCGCAGTTTCGAGAGCGCCGGGGCGAGGTTCGGATCCGTGGCGACAGGAACCACGCCAGGCGCGACTTCACCCGCGCCCGGTTCAGCAGCGGCGCCGCGTCATCAGGACTCGCCAAAACCTGGGCGTCCGCCTCGCTGAGCGACTTCGTAAGCGCTTCCCTGGAGGCGGCCGCGTCGGGCAGCATCGGAAACGTGCGCCCGATGGATACGACGTTGTCCGAAGGCGCGGAGGCGGATTCCGTGCCCGAAGCGCGTGACCCCTCGGACGACTCCCGCCGGCATCCGACAACGATAAGCAGCAAAGACAAGCCGCCTGCGAAAAACCAGCTTCGAACACCGGTTCGATCTACGGATCGCGCGGGAATCATGGAGGCCTCCTTCAATCAGGGCGCAAGACCATCGCGGCGCGGAATGATCCTCTCAAGGACAAGGCGATCCCTTACGAAATGAAAAAACCGCCGCGCGCCCGCGCCTCAACTGAGAGCTCCCGCGCAACCTATCACGAGGGTCGAAACTCAACAAGAGCGTCGAGGCGGTGAAGGCGGGCGGAAACAGGCGACTGTAAAGAGACGAAGGATATCCGATCCCCGAGTTCACGAGTCACGGAACGCGAAACGTGGCCCACGAATCCCGCCGGACGATCACTCGGGATCTTTGGCGAGCGCCCCTCCTTCGGGGCTTAAGGCCTTGACGCTCACCAGAAACGCGCGGATCGCCTCGCGTTGCGGCTCAACGACGTCGCGCCGACCCAGCGCGCGGAAATGATACGTTTGCTCCGGATGCTCGATCACGGCTCCGATGAGCATGTAGTCGGGTTTGGCCTCCGGCCAGTTCGGCGCGGAGTACGTCCCGACGGTTTCGATCAGCGTCACGGTCAGCCGGCGGTCGGCGTCGATGACCTCCGCCTTCGGCGCAGGCGCTGACTCGTCGCGCTCGAACGCCGTCAACCACCGGTTGATCGTCGCCTGCGGCGAAGCGTCGCGGTCTTTCGTCAAAACCGTCACGATCAGCTTCGCTCCAATGCGAGAATGATCCTCCTCCAGGTAATACCCCAGTTGGAAACTTTCGCTCCGGTTGTTCGGGACAAACGGCTCCCACGCTGGATCGGTGCCGAACGCAATGTATTCCAGGACGGTTTCCGGGTTGACAGGCTCCATCACGCCACGGGTGGGCATTGAAGGCGTCGAATTCGGAGGGGATACCGGCGCTGTCGGCTCGGTTTCGTCGGCGGGAACGGAAGGCGCTTCGGTCAGCGCCTCGACCGAAGAGCCGACGTCATCGGACGGGGCGCCTTCGTCGCGGTCCGGGGCATCGTCGCGCCGCGTGCGTTGGGCTGATTTCGCCTGTCGGTCCGCGGCACGCTGAGCCTGGAGCCTGGCGATGCGCGCAGCGCGTTCCTCAGCCTTGTGCTTGCCGCGATCCTTCGTCCCGTCCGCGTCCGCGATCGCTTCATCCGTGTTGGAGACCGCCTCCTCCTCTGTCGGGCCGGGGACCGATCTCACGTCAACCGGGTCATCGCCAAGTTTGTCCGCCAGTTCCTCGGCGCGCTCCAGCTTGCGGTCCGAGGGGTCGAGGATCTTTCCCTTGTCCGCCAGCTTTTCGCGCTTCTTGTCGGAGATGCGCGGCTCACGACCCTTCAGGGTCCGGTTCTCGATGATTCTGGACTCGAGCCGCGTCGTCCCGATCGCCTTGACGAACTGGTCCAGATCCTCGACCCACGGGCTGGACTCCGCGATCGTGATCCGCTCCCACGTGAAATACACCTTGAGCGCGTGCAGGGCGCAGAAGGCCAGAACCGCTGCGGCGATCCCTCCGCGAACGAACACCGACGTGGACGCCCGCCACAGCAGGGCCAGTCCGACCGCCGCCGTGGGAAGAAGGAAGAACATCGAAGGCGCCAGGAACCGGCAGTCGATCGGATCGTTATTGCCTTTCGTCCAAAGCGTGAGGATCGCGATCTGATACGCGAAAAAGTACCCGAGAACGATGACCAGCGTCGCCGGGGCCGAGGGAGACCGCGCCGCCCAGTCCTTCGCCGCCGCCGCTACGCGCCGTCGTCGGACGAAAACATACAGAACGCCGAGCGCCGCCAGCCCGCCGGCGACGCCGTAAGAGACGCGGCTGTACTCGACGGGCTGGTCCCCGTCCAACACGTTCAGTTCACCGAAATCGCGCGGCGCCAGTGTGTCGATGGCCAGCGACTTTCCGAGGAACGTCAGGTTGCTCTCGAAGGTCGTCAAGGCCTCGTCCGCGGGTCGGCGTTCCCGGAACCGGTCCATGCCGCTGTAATAGCCGGTCAGTTCCTCATTCCGCTCCAGCCACATCCCGATGGGCGTGACTGCAATCACCAGAAACAGGGCGACGTGCAACGCCTTGCGCAGCAGGGAGCCGTGCGCCGCAAACAACACCACCAGACCGACAACGGGGAGCAGCGCGAACAGGGCCATGTAGCGGCTCAAGACCGCCACGCTGCATGCCCCGGCCAACCCCAGCAGAACCCACGCCGACCTCGATCGCCAGTAGACCGCGGCCAGCCAGACCGCGATCAATCCCGAGGAAAGGAAGATGACGTCCGGACGAGCCTCCCGCACTAAATACCACGCGGGTCCGAACACCGCATACGCCAGGACCAGGTAGCGGCTTGTCCGCAAACCGAGAAGCCGGCTAAGTCCGTGAACCGCGAACACGCCCGCGGCCAGGGCGAAGGCGTTGATCAGGCACACCGCCGTCCACCACTCGACGTCCAGAAGACGCAACGGCGCCAGCAGCAAGGGGTACATCGGCGGCGATTTCGCGTAAGGCTCGTTGTTCCGCGTCGTCTGGAAGCCGTCGCCCTTCAGCAGCGTCATCGCGGCGTAGCGATGGTCCGCGGTGCGCATGTTCTGCGACGTCGGCCACGTCTGAAGCAGAATGAACACGACGAAGAAAACCGCGACCGCCGCGCAAAGCGTGAACGTCCAACCGAGCATCGATCGTGAAACGACACCCTCGTCATTCCTGTTTAATTCGCCCGGCGCCGCGCCGGACGGTTCCGATGAAACCTGCATTGTGGACCCCTGCATACCGCCCGCCCTTCATCAGCCGGAACGACCTTGACCGGGGACTCAATCCGCCGGAATCACGCCGGCGGGCGCATCCGCCCCGGACCGTCGAGCGCCGAGCCGGACCGTGCGCCTCACGGCTCGTCCTCCTCGACCGCGTCCGGATCCTCATCGTCGATGTAGCCCAGCTCGCGCAGCTCGTTGACCCGCTCCTTGCGGGCGGGGGCGCGGGTCGCGCCGTAGCGCGCCTTTCGTCCGGATTGCCGTTCCACCTGCTTGCTCAGTTCGTCGCGCATCGCGCCGATCACATCGGGATGCTTCGACGACAGATCGTTCAGTTCGTGCGGGTCGGCGAGTCGATCGAAAAGCAGATCGCCGCGCCCCGGACGGTGGATGTAGCGCCATCGCGGCGTCGTCAGCGTCCGGATCGTCGAGCCTCGGTCGCCTGGCGTCTGCGCGTATGCCGACGGAGATTCGCCCTGCCCCACCAGCACATTGCGCCCCGAGGCCTGAGACGGCAGTTCGCCTTTCGGCAGACGGTCCGTCATGCCCAGCACCGTCGGGAGAATGTCCACCGTCGAGAGGATCGTCCGCACCTGCCGCGCTTCCGTCCCGGGCACGCGGACGATCAGGGGAACATGCAACTGCTCCTGCCAGTACCCGCCGTGGTTGGGCCAGTCGTGCTGCCCGAGGCCCTCGCCGTGGTCCGACGTCACCACGATGACCGTCCGGTCCCACGCGCCTGCGGCTTTCAGCATCGCGAACACCCGGCCAAGCTGGTCATCCACGAAACGAATCTCCGCGTCGTAACGGTTGATCGCCTCCTCCGTGTTCCAGGACTTGGCGTCTTCAATCGGTCCGTCCGAATGCTGCTTGCTCGCCTCGACCGCGAAACGCCGCTCCCGCAGGTACGCACGCAGCTTGTCGTCGGTCTGAAACCGGTCCGCGTAGTCCGCCGGAGGTCGATAGGGCGTATGCGGATCGAAATAATGCAGCCAGACGAAGAAGGGCGGACCCTCAGCGGCCGCGCTCAGCCACCGAAGAAAAGGGTCGTTCGTTTCATCGGCGGACCGCTGACTCGCATCCGGTTCGTCCCAGACCTCGAAGCCCGCGTTCAGACCCGTGTCCCGCTTCACCGGCGCAGCGCTGACGAACGCCGCCGTCCGGTACCTCGCTTGCCGCGCAACCTCCGCATACGTGAGGACAGGATCCGCGAGCACAAGCTGATTGCGCTCGTGGGTGATGTTGTCGGTCAAACCGTGCTCGATGGGATACAGCGCGGTCAGCAGCGAAGCGTGCGTCGGAGTCGTTCGTGCAAGGGGCGAGTGACACTCCCTGAAGAGCACGGCTTCTTTGGCGAGTGCGTCCAGCGTCGGAGAGGTGTCCCGGAAGTAACCGTAGCAGCCCAGATGATCCGCTCGAAGGGTGTCAATGCTCACCAGCAGCAGGTTGAACCCTTTCGCCGCCGGTGCGGCGTCCGCGGCCGTCGGGGGTCGCGGGTTTTCCTGCACCGCAGGGCGAGCCGCTGACGCGAGGAGCACCCCCCCCGCCACCACGCCCAGGACCGGCCCCCAGGTCGCCGCCGCCTGACGACGGCGCAGCGCAGTTCCGATCCCTTCGCCTGAGCGCCGCCGCGTCATTCCGGATCCCCCTCCTCGTCCGGCTCCTCCGCGTCCATGTAGCCCAGCCCGCGAAGCTCCTCCCGACGCTGCGCCCGGTCGGCGTCGTCGGACGGTGCGGACGTTCGGCCCTGCTGATAGCGGCGACCCCGCGCCTTCTGGTCCGCCAGCAGCGTGCGCAATTGATCGCGCATCCGGCGGACGATGTCCGGCTGGTCCTTGGCGACGTTCTTCAACTCGTGCGGATCCGTGGGCAGATGAAACAGCAGCTCGCCCGCGCCCTCGCCAAGGATCAGCTTCCAGTCCCCCGAGACCAGCGTGTAGGTTTCGCTGCGCCCGCCCGGCTCCTGGCCGAACAAGTCGACCGGTTTGTACCCGGGCGACAGCACGTTGAGTCCGCGACATTGCTTCAGATACTCGTCCGCCTCGAGATCGGGCGCCAAAGCCAGCAGCGTCGGGATCACGTCGATCGTCCGAATCGCGTGCGACACGCGACGCCCGGACATGCCCGGCACGCGGATCAGCAGCGGCACATGCAACTGCTCGAACCACACCGCGTCGTGCATGACGATCCCGTGCTGCCCAAGCCCTTCCCCGTGGTCCGAGGTGAACGCGAACAGCGTCCGGTCCCACTGCGATCGTTCACGCAGCGCTGCGATGAGCGCCTTGATCTGATCATCCACATAGCGGATCTCACCGTCGTAACCGTTGATCGCCTTCCGCGTGTCCCAGGCCTCATCCTCCGGGACCACGCGGCGGTCATTGCGCTGCTTCTGAACCCGCGACGGCGCCGACCGAGCGGTCAACAGCGCCTCCAGCCGCGGCTCGGTCTGAAACATCCCGTCATAAGGCGAAGGCGGGTCGTAAGGCGCGTGCGGGTCGAAATAGTGGACCCACAGGAAAAAAGGCTCCGCAGGCCGGCTCGCCAACCACTCCTCGACGGCCTGCGTCGTTTCCGCTCCCAGCCGCCGCGCATGCGAAGGTTCGCTGAATACGTCAAACCCCGCCGCGATGCCCGACGATCGCTTCAGCGGCGTCGCGCTCACGAACGCGGCCGTGGTGTAACCCTGCGACTTGAAAAACTCGGCGGCCGTCCGAAGCGCCGGCGTCGAGGCGAAACGCTGCCCGCCCGGCTTCTCCAGGTTGGAGGTGATACCGTGCTCAAGCGGATAGACCCCCGTCATCAGCGACAGGTGGCTGGGAAGCGTCTGCGCCACCGGAACCAGGCATCGCTCGAAGAAGATCGAGTCGCGCGCCAAGGCGTCGAGCGTCGGCGAGGTGTCTCGAAAATATCCGTAGCACCCGAGATGGTCGGCGCGCAGGGTATCAACCGTGACCAGCAGCACGTTGGGGCGACCCTTGAGTCGTTCAGTCAACGCCGGCGGATCTCCGAATCCCTCCGCATCCCCTAATGCCCCCAATAACCAGCCGATGACAAGGCAGGCCCGCGAGAATACGCCCTGCCGCCCTGCGGAGATTCCGACTCGCTGCCTATCTTTCCGCAACACCCTCTCCTGCCGGGAGTAGGATTCGAATCTGAAAAGAGATTAAAATTATCTCATCTCAATCATAGGCAAGAAGATAGACCACCGTAAATAGGGTTCACTACCTATTCGATTAACGTATTATAATACAATACTTAATAAAAAATAACGAAACATGACATAAGATGTCAGGGATGGCGATAGAAAGAGACAGTGCGTCACGGTATGATTTAAGTTTCACTGTAGGAATGGCCGCCGGAAGCAAGGTGTTGCGAGGATAGCCGGTTTTCTGGAGCGGAGGGAGATCAACTGGCGAGTCGCGTGAGATCGTTCGAGGGGGAGGTAGCCGGGTTTCTCGAAGTTTCAGGGCGCGATATTGCCTCCGTTTCGTCTCAGGACGACGTCTGTGATGCCGCCGCGCGACAATCTTGTCTGCGGACTTCAGCCGCTTGATCCCGAGGGGACGACGCCCGCCGCAATCAAGCAATCCCTTCCCTTTGACCAGGGCGACCGCCTTCTGGGGTCTGGCGGCACGTCGGGTGGTACGGGTTGTTCGCAGCAGCGGCCCCGTATCCGGCGAGGAACGGGCGTTCTGCTCCTGTAGCATGGCCAGGCGAGTACACCAGGCCATGCCACCCCGCCGAGCGCCGCGTCGGGCGCAACAACATTGAGCGTGGTGACGGGCGCAACATCGAGCGCACCTTCGAGCGCAATATTGAGCGCGGCGCGGAGCTCAGCGTCGAGCGTGACGAAGGGGCGCTTTCAAACCGAGACACCCCCAATTCCCCGGCATGATCGTACGTTTATGCGAATCCAAAGCCCGCCCACCGGTGGCAGAGGGAGCCTCAGGTCGTGCGATTGCATCCCCCGGCGACCGTCATGACCCTTGCAGCCTGTTGAAAAACCGGGATTGGAATTTGTGATGGCGGTTTTTCCCGATGAAATTTGCATCCCGGAGAGAGGCGCTACCCTTTTTCAACGGCCGCTTGGCAGCGGGCTACCCCCCCCCGCCCCCGCCCCCGCATCCGCTCCCGCCCCATCCCTGCTCACCTTCACTGTCACACCGGAAAGACCTTGAAGAAACTGTTTTCAGGGCGTGGTTGCTTCTTCGTTTTTTCCCGTGAAGGCGTTTTCATGGGGCTTTGCGGCGGATCATCCGGGGCCGCGTTTCACACATAACGCCCGATCGCTGGGTCGACGCGGAAGTTTCTACCGCCCCACGTCGCCGAAGCGGCGCACGCGGCCGGCGTAGTCGCGGAGGGCGGCGTTGAAGAGTTCGACGCCGAAGTCGGGCCAAAAGGCGTCGCAGACGTGGATCTCGGCGTAGCTGAGCTGCCACAGGAGGAAGTTGCTGAGGCGGCGCTCAGACGCGGTGCGGATGAGCAGGTCCGGGTCGGGCAGCCCCGTGCTGTAAAGGCGCGAGGAGATCAGGGCTTCGTCGATCCGCTCCGGCGCGACGTCGCCGCGCCGGGCGTCCTCGGCGATCGAGCGCACCGCGTCCACGATTTCGTCGCGCGATCCGTAATTGAGCGCCAGCGCCAGCGTCAGACCCGAGTTGCCCGCGCTGAGTTCGATCGTCCGGTCCATCTCGTCCAGCACGCGCGCGGGCAGCCCCGCGCGTCGGCCCAGGTGGACGAACCGGACGTTGTTGTCGAGGATCGTAGGGCGCTCCGCGACGAGGTACTCGGCGTAGAGGCCCATCAGAAACTCGACCTCCTCGCGCGGGCGTTTCCAGTTCTCGCTGCTGAAGCTGTAGAGCGTCAGCACGCGAAGGCCGAGGCGGGCGGCGTGGGTTACGATCGTCCGGACGGTGCGTGCGCCTTGCTCATGCCCGCGAATACGAGGCATTCCCCGCGCGGCGGCCCAGCGACCGTTCCCGTCCATGATAATCGCCACGTGGCGCGGCATGCGGTCCGCACAGACGCCGGGCGCTGCGCCAGGCTGTGCCGCTTCAGCGCGCTCATGCACGGTTGATTCCATCATGCCCGCGTTCATCCCACCGCCTCATCACAATCGTCATCTTTCATACCACGGCGTGCCGCGAGACGAGCGTTCGCGCGGGTTGAAGCCTGCGGCTCGCTGCGACGAATCCTTCACGGCACCGGTCCGTCGGTCTCACGCCGTCGGTCCCCCCTCAGCGACGCACGAACGCCACGGTTCCGACAGCAGCGTCTGCGACCGCTCCGGTCCGACGCTGATGATTGTCGCCGCAACGCCGGTCCGACGCTCGATCGCTTCGATGTACCGCTGCGCGTTGATCGGCAGCGCCTCGCGCGATGCGGCGGTCCGCACCTCCTCGCCCCATCCGGGCAGATACTCGATCACCGGGCGGCACTCGGACAACTCCGCAACGCCGGCCGGCGGGTCTTCGACCTTCCGTCCGCGGCAGTCATACGCGACGCACATCCCGACGCGCTCGAACCCCGCCAGGGTGTCCATGTGCATGATCGCCAGGTCCGTCGCCCCCCCGAGTCTCGCCGAATACCCGCAGGCGACCGCGTCGAACCAGCCGCAGCGCCTCGGCCGCCCGGTCGTCGTTCCGTACTCGTTCCCCTGTTTTCGGATGCGGTCACCGAGTTCGTCCCCAAGCTCGGCGACGAAAGGTCCGCCGCCCACCCGGGTGCTGTACGCCTTGGTCACCCCGATGGTTCGCCGAAGCAACGTCGGCGGAACGCCCGCGCCCCCGGCGATGCCGCCCGGACCCGTGCTGCTGGATGTCACGAAGGGGTACGTCCCGTGATCCAGGTCCAGGAGCATCCCGTTGGCGCCCTCGAACAACATCCGCCGCCCCGCACGCACCGCGTCCCCCAGGTAGCGCGTCGTGTCGCAGACATATTGCGACAGCTCGTCTCGGGCGATCCGCAGGGACGCCAGAACCTCCGCCCGGTCCAGCCCCGGGTCGTCCGTCCCGCCCAGGGCGGCCAAGGCGCTTCTGCGGTCTTCGAGGATGCGCAGGACGCGGTCCTCCAGACCCGGTTCATGCAACACGTCGTTGAACCGCACGCCCGTGGATCGCCTCGCCTTGTCCGCGTAGCACGGACCGATGCCGCGCGTGGTCGTGCCGATCTTGCGTTCATCGCCCATCCGGGCTTCGCTGAGGCGGTCCTCCGCCTTGTGATAGGGCATGACCAGATGCGCCCGGTTGCTCAGACGCAGGTGTTCCGCGACGGCGATCCCGCGCGCCTCCAAAGCCGCGATCTCCGATCGAAGCGTCGGCGGATCCACGACGACGCCCGGTCCGATGACCGCGACGACGCCCGTGCGAAGAATACCCGCCGGAAGCAGATGCAGCGCGAACTTTTCCTGACCGATCCAGACCGTGTGACCGGCGTTCGCTCCGCCGTTGTACCGGACGACGCAGTCGTAAGCCCCCGCGAGCAGGTCTACGATCTTGCCCTTGCCCTCGTCGCCCCACATCAGGCCGAATACGCAGCAGTGACCGGGATGTGTTTTCGTCATGAAGGCGGTGTGCATTCCGGAATCGGACGGGCTTGCCCCCGCGGATTTGCGAGGCCGGCACGCCCTGTCGCCACAGCGGGATGCCTCCCGAACTTGATCCGCAGCCACCGTACCCCGCCCACCCGAGTCGGTCAACGCGCCGCACGTCCCCGCGCGTCGCAGCGGCGGGAGCTTGCCTGCGCAGCTTCGATCAGCGGGTCGCGTCCAGCCCGCGGGCGATCACCACGCGGTGAATCTCGCTCGTCCCCTCATACAACTCCGTAATACGCGCGTCGCGCAGGAAGCGCTCGACGGGGTAATCCTCGGTGTAGCCGTAGCCGCCGAAGACCTGCACTGCGTGGTTGGCGCAGAGGTTGCTCGTCTCGGACGCAAAGAGCTTCGCCATCGCCGCGGTGTGTCCGTAATCGCGGCCGTTGTCCTTCAGCCAGGCCGCCTTGTACGTCAGCGCGCGAGCGGCTTCGATCCGCATCTTCATGTCCGCCAGCTTGTTCTGGATTGCCTGGAACCTGCCGATCGGCTGATTGAACTGCTCGCGGGTCTTCGCGTAGCGCGTCGCCTCGTAGAGGCAGGCCTGCGAGATGCCCAGCGCCTGCGCCGCGATGCCGATGCGTCCGCCGTCCAACGTCGTCAGCGCCACGCGCATCCCCCGGCCCTGCTCGCCCAGCAGCGCCTCCTTCGGGACGACCGCGTCCTCGAAGACGAACTCCGCCGTCGAGGAGCATCGGATGCCGAGCTTCTTCTCAAGCTTGCCGATGCGCACGCCGGGGGTGTTCGTCTCGACGATGAAGGCGGAAAGGCGGCGCTTCGGCTCGTCCGGGTCGGTGACCGCGATGAGCACCATCACGCCCGCCTCCTTCCCGTTGGTGACGAAGATCTTGTTGCCGTTCAGATGCCACCCGTCCGCTTTGAGCACGGCGGCACACCGCGCCGCGCCGGCGTCCGACCCGCTGCCGGGTTCAGTCAGTGACAGGCAGCCGACGAATTCGCCGCTGGCGAGCTTCGGAAGGTATTTCTTCTTCTGCGCCTCCGTCCCGAAGCTCAGGATCGGATCCACGCACAGCGAGTTATGCGCAGACAGGAAGACGCCCACGCCCGCGTCGGCCTTGGAAACCTCCTCCACCACCATCGTGGACGCCAGGCATCCCATCCCGGCGCCGCCGTATTGCTCGGGGATGGCGATGCCCAGCAGGCCCATCTCGGCGATCTGTCCGCGGAGGTCGTCCCCGATTTCGCAGGTCTTGTCGCGCTTCGCCGCTCCGGGTGCGATTTCGCGGAACGCGAACGTCCGCACTTGCTCCTGAAGCATCATCAGGTCGTCGTTGAATTCGTACTGGATCATGTCATGTCCGGGTTTCGCCCACATCGGCCATCCGAGGAAACAAATCCGCGGATGATGCAGATGAACGCGGAAAAAAAATCGCCGGCTTTGCGTGACGGAAACCGCCTCCGGAATTCCTGGTCGAGCAGGAAATCCACCGGAAAAGCCCGCCGCGCTCTCGATCCGTGTTCCTCTGCGTCATCTCCAGATATTCTCTTACTCATGCTCCCAGCAGCGTCTTCGCAATAATGACGCGCTGAATCTGGCTGCTGCCCTCGCCGATCTCGCAGAGTTTCGCGTCGCGCATCAGGCGTTCGACGGGGACTTCCTTCGTATACCCGTATCCGCCGTGAATCTGGATCGATGCGAGGCACGCCTTCGTCGCCATCTCGCTCGTAAACAGCTTGGCGATCGAGGCGTCGGTGTTGCTCTCCTCTCCGGCGTCGGACATCGCCGCGGCCTTGTGCGTCAGCAGGCGCCCGGCTTCGATGTCGACGGC
>BOJX01000054.1 GCA_016860685.1 Planctomycetota bacterium | reverse complement strand
CGGAGCACCGCTACGTGGGCGGCCTCCTCTCGCAACGCATTGCTGGAGAGGCGTTGCGTCGCGTGCGCCATCAGCGAGCCGATGTGCGCGCCCGCCGCTTCCAGATAAGCCAGCGCGGTCACGGGGAACGCCCGCTTCCGGTCCGACGGGCGATCCACGTACACGACCCCGACGATGTCCCCACTGTGCGTGAGCGGGGCGGCCATCGCCGTCGAGGCGTACCCGGCCCCCGTCGTCAGGTTCGCGTTGCTCGCCGGATACCGCCCGGCCACCTGCTGAAGGACGACCGCGTAAACGAACGCCTGACTGACCGGGATCATCGAACCACCGGGGGCGCGCCGAAGGCCGCGCTGACAAACGAGCTTCAACTCACGCTTGCCCTCGCCCCGCAGCGCGACGAACCCCCGCTCCGCCGCCACGTCCAGCAGGAGCTGCGCCAAGGCGGCGTCGGCGACGTCCTCCGGTCGGGCGGCGATCCGAGTCGCCGCGCCGAGACGCGCAACCTGCTCGATCTGGACGGACGTGAGCGCCACGGGCGCCTTCGCCTTGACCCACTCACAGTGCGCCGGCTCAATCCGGTCCGGCGTGAGGAAGTCCAGTTCGCCGCCGGTGGCGCGGATGCGGTCGTCGAGGAACTCGATCACGAATTCGCCGATCCGGATTACGTCGCCGGACATGAGCACGACCTCAGCGACGGTCTGTCCGTTGACGAAGGTCTTGTTGCGGCTCCCCAGATCGCGGATGAGAAACTGCCCGGCGTCATGGCGCTGGATGCGGGCGTGCTCGCGCGAAACGAGTTCATGATCAAAGATGACGGCGCAGGCGGGAGAACGACCGATCGTGACGGGCTCCTCCCGCAGTTCGAGCGAGCGCTCTTTCCCGTCCGCGTCAAGATATCGCAAGGAGGGCATATCCCGAACTCCCGGCGCTGAACGACGGCGCCGCGCAGAACTTATCCGCACGGATCGCTCGACGGAAGGCCCGAAGCCGGGGGATTCTTGACCGCCGGGTCAGGAGGAGGCGGCGGCCGGAGACGGCGTCTGCGTCAGCAGCAACGTGAGGCGCTCGTGAAACCGGAGGGCGACCTCCTCCTCGGCGGTGATGATGTCGTCGGCGCCGCGTTGGACGGCCTTGAGCCCGCGGGACGCAAAGGAACACCGCGCTAGAATGTAGATGTCCGGCTTGAGGCGGCGGGCGGTTTCAGCAGCGCGGGCGACGGCTTCTTCGTCCGGGATCGACAAGGCGAGGATCGTGGCCCGATCGATGCCCGCGGCACGGAGCGTGACCTCGGCGGCGACGTCGCCTTCCACCGCAGCATGCCCGAGGCGCTGCTGCGTCCGGACGGTGGACGGATTCTTGTCGATGATGCAGAAGTCGATCCCCGACTGCTTGAGCAGTTCACCGATGTACCGCCCGGATAACCCGTATCCGGCAATGATGACGAAGTGCCCCGTCGGGCGCTCCGGGATCGGCAGCAGCGGAACCACGCTGAACCGGGTGCCCTCGGGAAAGGTCTCCGGACAGGACAGTTGCACGGCGCCGTCTTTCCAGATTCCCGTGCGCGGAGCGCCCTGAAGGACGCCTCCGGATGTTGACGACGCTTCCACTCTTCCGTTCCCCTCGGCGCCGCGGTGGCGATCAGGTCGAGGATTCGACCGCTTCCGGTTTCTGAGTGTACTTTCGCTTCGCCTCGGCGACCAGCACGAACGATCCGGCGATGCAGATCAGATCCTCGCGCCCGGCGGCGCTGAGGGCAATGTGCATCGCGTCGTCGAGACTCTGTGTCACCTGCGCATTGCGCCCGGACTGCTCCGTGTACTCGGCGGCGAGATCCGCCGGATCCGCGCTGCGCGGCGACTGCGTGCGCGTGAAGATGATCTTGTCCGCACCCAACTGGATTGCGCGGATCATCCCGGGAATGTCCTTGTCCCGCCGACAACCGAAAATGACCACCATCGAATCCGAGAGGACATTCTGTCCGATTGCCCGCATCAGCGCGTCCACGCTCGCCGCATTGTGCGCCACGTCCACCAGGACACGCGGGTGTTCGCGGATGATCTCCATCCGACCCGGGATCCGCACGGACGCAAGCCCGTCCATCGCCTGCTGGTCGTCGATCTTGAACCCACGCTGCTTCAGGGTGTCGAGCATGCCCAGGGCGAGTCCGCAGTTGATCGCCTGATGCTCCCCCAGGAGCGGGACGTGAAGGTGCTCGAACCGACTGACCGGCGTGGTCAGGCAAAGGCGTGTATGCCGCCCGATGCCTCGGGTCGCCTCAAACCGGTAGCTGAACTCGATTTCATCTCCCGTGAAGCGCAAAGGCGCGCCGACCTCCGCCGCGACCCGGCGCAGCGTCTCCTTCACCTCGGGACGCTGCGGGGCGCTGACGACCGGAACCTTCGGCTTGAACGTTCCCGCCTTCTCCTCCGCAATCTGCGCCAGCGTCGTGCCGAGCAACTGCTGATGATCGTAACTGATGCTGGTGATGCCGACGACTTCAGGCTTGATGACGTTCGTCGAGTCGAGACGCCCGCCCAGCCCCACCTCAATCACCGCGATGTCGACGCTCGCCTCCTTGAAATAAAGGAGCGCAGCCGCGGTGAGGACTTCAAAGTAGGTGGGGTCGCCGACTTTCGGCTTTGCCGCCGCCTTGGAAACCGCGGCGATCATGCGCGTAAAGTCGGACTGACTGATCAACTCGTCGCCGATCTGAATCCGCTCCCTCACGTCGAGGATATGCGGCGAGGAATACGACCCAACCGTGAAACCGCACCCCTTCAACATCGCCCCCAGCATTGCACAGGTGCTGCCCTTTCCCTTGGTGCCTGCAACGTGGGCCGACGGGAACTCGCGGTGAGGGTTGCCAAGCGCGGCGAGCAGACGCTGCATCCGTGCAAGATTAAAGTTTTGCTGATTATACGCGCTTCGGCTCGACAATTCTTGGTTGGTCAGCGTGTCCAAGTATGCCAAAGCATTCCGGTACGTCTTGATCGACCCGCTCGACCCCGAAGAAGCTCGTGCGCGTCCGTTGGATGCGGGGGAGGAGAAAACTCTGGTCATATTTCCAATTCTAACGAATATGCCGCTCTCGTCAACCCGAGCGGATTTCACAACCATCACGCCCTGAAAGGGTTAGGGCAACGCATTCCAGCTTCTACGTCTAAGCTTGTAAAGGCGGCGGAGGAGGAATCCCCTGCTTGACTCGCCTCAACCTTCGTGCCCACCAGATCATACGCATCAAGCTGCGCATATGTTCCTCACGACGGTTTCACACAATTGCGCCGCTTTTCGGATTAATCATCGCTTTCCGAACAACAGTTCCTGCGTGTACGTTGGCATAGGCGCGGGATGCTGAGGTAACGTGCGTCCTAAGAGTGAATCCTTGCGTGTCAATTCGCACTTTAACCTTGATATTCCTTCTCGCAGTCGGGTTGCGAGGCGGGTGGTGGGGCTTTCAGTACGTGCGTGGCGCCTCGGATGCGCCAGCTGTTTTGCTTCCTGACGAGGCGCAGTACCTGATGATGGCGCGAACCTGGCGCGCAAGCGGGGAGTTCCGGGATGAACTGGGGTTCCGCGCGGGACGGATGCCACTTTACCCCTCGTTTGTTGCGCTGATCGGCGGCAGGCAGGTCGATCCTGCTCGAGTTCGGGCGGCGCAGTGGATCGTCGGGGGTCTCACGGCTGTCCTTGCCGCCTCGCTGGGAACTCTTTTGCTGGGATCTCGCGTCGGGGTTAGCGCGGGACTTCTGGTCGCCGCCGATCCCTATCTGGTTCACTTTTCCTCGCTGATCCTGACGGAAACGCTCTTCATTGCGATGATGCTGCTGACGTGGAGGCTGGCGTTGACTGTGCGGCCTGGCGCGTCGATCGGATGGCGCGAAGTGCTGGTCGGCGCAGCGGCGGCGGCGATGATCTACGTTCGCGAAGCGGGACTGGCGTTCGCGCTCGGCTTGCTGATCTCGCGGGCGGTTGTGTGTCGCCGGGATCGACGGTCGTTGACTCGCGGTGTGCTGGCGTCAGCGGTGATCGCCGTGGGTCTGGCGCCGTGGGCGATGTACAATCATTCACGGCTTGATCGTTGGGTTCTGCTGACGACGCGCGGAGGGATCACGCTTTACGACGGCGTAGGTCCGCAGGCGGACGGTTCGAGCGATCTGGGTGACGTGAAGCGGTCGGCGGAGGTTGAGGCGTTCGTGCTCCGAGGCGACGAGGTGGCGTGGGATCGCCACTTCAGGGAGGCCGCGGTTCGGTGCATGCTCGAAGATCCGCTGCGCGTGATGCGCCTGGCGTGGGAGAAGCTGCGCCGGACGTGGAACCTCGTTCCGAATCTTGAGGAGGGTCGCGGAGGCGCGACGCTGGTTGTCTCCGCGGTGTGGACTTCGGGGATTTACGCGCTCGCGGCCGTCGGAGCGTGGCTTCTGATGCGCGGGAGATCCGAGGTCGGGAGTCTCCCGGGTTCGACATCGGCGTGTTCGGAACAATCCGGCCGGGCGATTGTCGTGTTACTCCTGACGCCGGCTGTTGCCGTTACTTTGATGCACGCGGTGCTCGTCGGAAGCATCCGGTACCGGCTTCCGGCAATGCCGATGCTCGAAATACTCGCGGCGTTCGCGATCTGCCGCATTGTGAGCCGGATCGGGACGGAACCCTCGGCGAAGGAGATCGAATTCGCGTGACGCGGTCGGAACAACTGGGCGTTGAACCGCGACGATCGACGCGTCGCCGGTCGGGGCTTCGCCGACGGATTCTGAAGTGGGGTTCGGCGGGCCTGTGCGCGGCGCTGGCCGTGCTGGTCTGCACTTACCTGTTTCTGACGAGCCCGGCGCGGTTGATGCGCGAGGCGTTGACGGTGCTGCGGGAGGAGGCGGGGCTGAAGGCCCGGCTGGGAGGGGCGACGTTTCGGTGGCCCGCGACGCTGGTGCTGGAGGATCTGGGCGTGCTCGGACCCGCGGACGCGGCGGCCGCCGGCGCACCCAGCCCCAAGATCGTCGGCGACGCTGAATTGCAGGAGCGTGCGCCTTGCGTCCGAATCTCGCGCGTCGAGTTTGAGTTGAACACCGGCGCGCTTCTTGAAAGGCGCGTTGAAGTGGATCGCATTCACGTGCAGGGCGCGGGCCTGCGCCTGGACCGCGCGTCGCTTGAACCGATGCGGGGGTGGTTGGAGCACATCCTTGCCCGTCCTTCCAGAAAACGCCGCGACGTCCGGCTTCCTGAAATCCGGGTGGACGGCGCAAGACTCCTCCTGCCAAAACGGGACGGCGGCGAGGCGACAGGAGAGCGATCCCTCGAATTCACGGTCGATGCGGGCGCTGTGGACGCGGGCGGGTCGGCTTATGAGGTGCGCTGGAGGTGTCTCAGCGACGCCGAGGCGAGCGGCGCCGTTCGGATCGGATTAAACGAGGACGAGGGCTGGTCGCTTCAGGGTGCGACGCCGTGGTTGTCCATCCCGGACGTGGCGGCGGTGTTGGATGCCTGGTCAGCGCCGGAGGAAGCGACTGACAGAATCGAAGACTGGGTCGCGCGTCTCAGCGCGGACGGCGTGATCCGACTCTCAGACGTAACTCGGCGCGAACGCCCGGGCGAACCCGCAGAAATGCGGGCCGTTCTTCAGTGGCGGTTGCCGCGGATTTCAATTCCGATCAACGAGGCCGACCGCGCGACGCCGCCGACGGAGCGTTACACAGTCTTCGAGGCGGTGGAAGGATCGGCTCGGATCACGCGGGACGCCCTGACCGGAACGAGCCGCGCGGTTTTTCACGGCGCGGAATGTTCGTTTCACTTTGAAGCTGCGTTGCAGGAGGCGAGCCTTCAAGGATTTGCAAAAGCCGGAATGCGGATCGTTGCAGACGTGCGGGGACTCGAGCTTCCGGCGGACGACGCCGAGGCGTCGCCGGCGCAGGCAAGATTTATCCGGTCGCTGCCTTCGATGGTGAAGTTCTACGAGCGTTACTCTCCGACGGGGCGCGTGGATGCGCGGGTGGTTGCCGTGAAGGAGGCGGGCGCGGGCGGATCCTGGTCGTGCCCGCTGGCGCGGGTCGAGGTGCTGGACGGTCGCGCTTCATACTACCGCTTCCCTTATCCGGGCGAGGGACTGACGGGAACGATCGAGTACAACCCGCTCGGGCTTTTCATCCGGGAGCTGCGTGGGCATCACGGCTCGACCGACGTGGTGGTCAACGCCTACGTCGAGGCCTTGACGGGACCGGCGCTGACGCGCGTGTCGATCGAGGGGACGGGCGTCGCACTCGATGCGGACCTGCACGCCGCGTTGCCGGAGTCGTTCAGACGGACGTGGGATCTTTTTGAACCCGAGGGGTCGGCGGATGTTCACGTGTTCATCGAGCGGCCGGGGGAAGGACATGATCGGCCGAACACCTGGTCCAACCTCATCGTCGCGAACCTGAAAGGCGTGTCGGCGACCTACGCCCGGTTCCCCTACCGGGTGGACCATGTGACCGGAACGCTCACGATCCTGGACGATCATTTCCACGCCTCGTGCCTTAACGGGCGCCACGGATCGGGCGCTCTGGGCATTGACGGGCGGGTGGAGTACATCGACCGCGCGCCCGCCGCTTTGGATCTGCACATCGAAGCCCGGGGCGTTCCGGTGGAGGAGGATCTGTTGCGAGCACTTCCGGCGGGGATGCGCGGCGTCGTGGACCGGATGTCGCCGAAAGGAACGATCGACGCCTCGTGCGCCCTGACGCTCGGACCGCGAGGGGAAGTCCGCTATGACGTGGACATCAACCCCCGGTCGCTGCAGGTGACGCCGAGCGCGCTTCCGGTATGCGTCGAGAACCTCTCCGGACGCGTGTATTTCGGGAACGACCGGATCGAGTTGTCGCGCGTGACCGGGACGCACGGGTCGGCGGTGATCCGCGCGGACGGGGTTTATCGCCTGGAAGAAGAAGGAACGTCGACCGATCTGTCCCTGACGTGCGACCGGATTGAATTGACCGACGCCCTGCGGCAGTCGCTGCCTTCGACCGCGCGTCAGGCGCTTGAGGCGTGGGACGTGACCGGTCCGGTCGCGATTGCGACGCGCATCCGCCCCCGCGCGGGCGCCGCCGATGCTCCGCCCGTCATGCGGCACACGCTGACGCTGTGCGGAAACAGCGTGCAACGACGGGACTGGCCCGCGCCGATCGACGATGTCCGAGGCGAGATCCACGTGGAGGACGGGGCGCTGGCGTCGTTGGAACTGACGGGGGCGCTGCTTGATGCGCAGGTCGAGGTGACGGCGTCGCGCGGGAGTGCGTCCGGAGCGGCGGCATACTCGGGATCGGCGAAAGCGACCGGACTTCGCCTCGAGGAACCGGTGTTCCGCTGGGCGCCGGAAGGAATTCGGTCGGCGCTGACGCAGGTCGCGGCGACGGGATCGCTGGATGTGTCGTTGCAGGAGTGGCGGATGACTCCGGAGGACGGTGCCGCCGCGTGGCGGGTGCGCGGGTCGGCGCGGCTTCACGACGTCTGCGCTCCCGGTGCAGGTTCGATCCGCGGCGCGACGGGCACGGTGACCTTCAGCGGTCAACTGAACGACCCGCGCGGGTACGCCTCGTTCGAGGGTCTTGCTCTGCTGGACGAAGTGTTCGTGCTAGGCAAACAAGTGACCGAGGCTTCGAGCACGTGGAGCCTCGTCAGCTCACCGCATCCGTGGACGCGTCTGACGTTTGAGGACGTGAAAGGCGCTTGTTACGGCGGGCTGATCACCGGGGAGGTCGAGGTTTTGTCGTCCGGTCGGGTGACGGATTATGACCTCGGGATTCAGGTGGCGGGGCTGGAGCTTCGGCAATATCTGGCGGACCCGGCGCGACCGCGCACGGAGGCGTTCGATGCCGAGGATGCCGAGGGGCTGATCGACGGGCAGATGTCGCTGTCGGGTCGGGTGGGCAGCACGCTGACCCGGACAGGCGAGGGGCGACTGACGGCGCGTGACGCGCGGTTGTACCGCCTGCCGCCGATCGGCGCCGTGCTGCGGATGATCAATCTTGCGGCAACGGAGGAAGAGCCCGTGCAGCAGGCGCGCACGACGTTCTCGCTGCGCGGCGACGAGATCGAGTTTCACGACCTGTATCTGCGCGATCCGGGCGTCGCGCTGTCCGGATACGGCACGTGCCGCATGCCGGATCAGCGCCTCGACCTGCGGCTGATCGCCGTCAGTCCGCACCAGTGGGCGCGGGTTCCGGTCCTGTCGGAACTGGTCGAGGGGGCGTCCCGGGAGCTGGTCGAGATTCAGGTCACCGGGACGCTGCTGAAGCCTGTCGTGCGCTCCGAGCCGCTCCGCGGCATCCGCAGCGCGCTGGACGCGCTTCTTGAGGAAGCGCGTCCGCACCCGGCGGACCGCGCGAATCCGCCGATCCCGCCGGCACGACCGAAGTGAACGCGGCCGGGGCACCGATCATGAACTCGCGTCTTGAAATCCAGAGTGGGGAATCACCGCGGATCCGGCGTGGTTTGGACTTTCGTCATGCGCGTTTGAAAGGACCAGAAGGATGCGTTTCGGCGTGCTCTTGCGGACAGGCGTCGTGTGGGCGTCGGCGATGGGGGCGGTGCAGGCCCAGCCGCCGCCGGATCGTCTTCCGGGATCGGACGGGTCGTCTCGCGGCCTGACGCGTAACGAACCTTCGGCGTTTCAGGGATACACGCTTTTTGCGCCCTTGCGCCAGACAACCACCTACCTGATCGACATGCGCGGCGAAGTCGTGCATTCCTGGGAAAGCCGGTTCAACCCCGGCAACTCCGCGTACCTGCTGCCGGACGGGAGCCTGCTTCGCGCCGCCCGCGATCCGCATCCGAATTTCCACGGCGGCGGCATCGGGGGGCGCATTCAGCGCTTCGACCGGGTGGGAAGGCTGGTCTGGGACTTCGCCTACGCCGACGAGAACAAGTGTCATCATCATGACATCGAACCGCTGCCCAACGGCAACGTCCTCGTACTCGCCTGGGAGCGCAAGACCCGCGAGGAGGCGATCGCCGCCGGTCGCAATCCGGAGACGATCGGCGAACGCGGCGCCCTCTGGCCGGATCATGTCGTCGAGATCGAGCCGCAAGGCCCCGACGGCGGGCGCGTCGTCTGGGCGTGGCACAGTTGGGACCATCTTGTGCAGGACTTCGACCCGACCCGGGCGAACTACGGAAAAGTCGAGGATCATCCGGAACTCATTGACGTGAACTTCGATCGCGGCTCAACCCGCCTGACCCGCCCCGAGATGCAGCGCCTTCGCGGGCTGGGATACGTCGGCGGCGACGACCCGGACGAGGCGGAGGCGAATCGTGGCGGCGATGATCGGCCGGGGCCTCCGGGCGGTCGAGGCGGACCGGACGGCGGGGCGGACTGGCATCACACCAACGCGATCGACTATCACCCGAAGCTCGATCAGATCGTTCTTTCAGTGCTCGGGTTCAACGAACTGTGGATCATCGATCACAGTACGACGACGGTGGAAGCCGCCGGACACACCGGCGGACGCGCGGGGCGCGGCGGCGACCTGCTCTACCGCTGGGGCAATCCGCAGACCTACCGCCGCGGAAAAGCGTCGGATCAGCGCCTCTTCGGGCAGCATGACGTGCAGTGGATCGACGAAGGCTTGCCCGGCGCCGGACATCTGCTGATCTTCAATAACGGGCGCGGACGCCCGGACGGGGAATACTCGTCCGTGGATGAACTCGCGACCCCGGTGAGTGCCGACGGAAAGTACGTTTGTCCGCAGGGCGAGGCGTTCGGGCCGAAGGAACTCGTCTGGACCTACGCCGCCAGGAACCGTCGATCCTTTTTCTCCGGGCACATCTCGAGCACCCAGCGCCTGCCCAACGGTCACACCCTGATTTGTTCCGGCGAGCAGGGGCGCATGTTTGAGGTCACGCGCGAGGGCGACGTGGTCTGGGAGTACCTCAATCCGTTTCTCAGCGCTGCCGGTCCGGGCGGTCCGCCGCGCCGTCCCGGCGCAGACGATCGACCTGAGGCGGATAGCGCGCGGGATTCCGCACCTTCAGGCGCTGCCGCAACGAACGTGAGAAACACAAGCGGTGACGACGCGGACGGCAAGGATAATGCGGGCGGGAAGGATGCGGGCAACCAAGGCGCGGAGGGGAAGGACGCGGGGCGGAAAGACGCCGGCCCGTCTGGTGCCGCTCCCGCAAAGCCCGTCGACCAACCGGCGAATCCCGCGGAAGTTCCCACGCGCGGCGCACCGCCGGGCACAGGGGCGCCTCCGCCCGGCGGACCGGGAAATGCGCCGGGTAGCGGGCAGGAACGCGGACCGGGCGGCATGCCGGAAGGTGGGCCGGGGAGCCGACCGGGCGGCGGACCTGGGCGCGGTCCGGGCAGCGCCGAAGCTGTGTTTCGGGCAACGCGGTTTCCCGCCGACTTCCCCGGCATCGCCCGACTTCTGACCCGACCGGCGCCATCCGAAACCGCGGACAAAGTCGAGCCCCCGCCACAATCCACGACGCCGTGACGGGTCGCGTTCCGGCGGAGATCATGGATGTGATGCGCAGCGCTTTCGTCCGGCGGCGTTGACGCAAGGGACGGCTTGGGGGCGCGTGAACGTGGGTGAGAATGTTCATCTTCCTGTGCGAGATGGGCGCCGCCCGCCGCGAACTACTTCAACCGCTCCAGCCTTCCCCGGCGCTTCACGAGGTTCTTGTAGTCCCACTGGATCTCGACCGACTTCGCCAGCCACCGTTTGAGATCCTTTGTGGAGATCTGATTCACGGCGGTGTAGCGGACGCCGGCGGTCTGGAAGCCGCCCTCGGGCGCCAGACCCGGTTCGTCGAACGAACGGCCGCTCCAGAACAGGAGGCGGACGCCGTCCTTGAGTTTGTGGTAGCCGACGATCGGGTTGCCGTCGATGAACCACACCGGGTGGCGGTGCCAGATCTTGTGCTCCACGCCGCCTCTGCCTCGCGGGGTCAGCGTTCGATGGATGGTGTGGGCGAGGGCGTCGCAGATGCGCCGGTCACCGTCCGCCTGAGCCGCGTTGTAAGCGAGGATGTCCGCGTGGATCGTCGTGCGCGAGTGAGGCCTGGGAGGGTCCGACTGCGGCGCATGCGCGCCCGCGCGTCTCACTGCCGGCGCCGTCGCGCGGTTTTTCGACGGCGCCGGACGCGCGGATGTTCCACGTGCGGCGCTTTTCGGCGCAGGCGAACGTTTCGGCGGACGATCCGGTTTTGCGTCTTTCGCGGCCTTTTTCTTCCCGCTTTTCCCGGAGGCACGCGGGCGCGGCGGTGCTTCAGACGCCGCGTCTCTCACGCGGGGTTGCTTCGTCTTGTTCGTGTTCTTCATAATGTTGGTCTTTCGGTCGTCGTCGCTCACACCCCCGCGGACCGACCCCTCTTCGTCTTCTCTGAGCCGCGCGACTCGGGCGGAACTTTCGGCGGTTCCGCCTGACCGCCTCGCCCCGTCCGGGCGGTCAGACGGTCACCGATCCCGCCGGTCGACCCAGACTTGGTTGCGCCGGGTGTAGTTTTTTGCGTCCGCTTCGATCTGCTCTACCTCGCGCCGATCGATCCGTCGCTGCATGAGGCTGCCGATGACCAGCAGTGCCGCACCCGCGAGGAACGCAAGCACGGCGTACGAGGGTGCCAAGATGAGCAACACGATCCCGCAAACGAGCGCCAACCCGCCGGCGGTCATCAGCAGCGTCGGCAACGGCAGAAGGATGATCCCCAGCCGGATGATGACGAACAGGATCGCGTAAGGCGCAGTGCGCATCCACGAGGTCGTCATGTTTTCTCCCCGACATCATCGCTCGGCGGCGACCCGACCGGCAGCGCTCGCCGTCATCCGCGCTCCGCCGCGACCAGGTCGTCGTAGGTCTCGCGGCGACGGATGATCCGCGCGTCGTCGCCGTCCACCAGCACTTCCGCCGGGCGCGGACGGCTGTTGTACTGGCTGGACATGACGAATCCGTAAGCGCCCGCCGTGAAGACGCAGACCAGGTCGCCGCGCGTCACGGGTGGCAGCCAGCGTTCCTTGGCGAGAAAGTCGCTGCTCTCGCAGACCGGTCCGACGATGTCCACGAGAACCGCACCTTCGGGCTTAAGCTGCGCGCTGCGCCGCGGCGGGGTCTGTCCGCCGGCGGGCCGGGCCGGCCAGACGAAGTGAAACGATCCGTAAAGCGCAGGGCGGATCAGCTCCGTCATCGAGGCGTCCACGATGAGGAACTGCCGGTCGCCGGAGTGCTTCGTGTAAAGCGTGCGCGTCAGCAGGACGCCGGCGTTGGCGGTGATCGTCCGCCCCGGTTCGAGCATGACCGTCAGTCCCGCGCCCTTCAGCAGCGGGGCGACGTGCGCGGCGTACTGGGCGGCTGTCGGCGCCTGATCGTCCTCGTAGTGCGCTCCGTATCCGCCACCGATGTTGATCGCGCGGACGTCGAACCCGTCGCGGCGCAGGGCGTCCACGAGGTTCAGCCCCTTCGTGATCGACTGCACGTAAGGCTCGACGGTGTTCACCGGCGAGCCGATGTGGAGGTGAATCGCGGACAGGTCCAGGCCCGGACGGCGCGCGAACTCATGAAACACGCGCTTCGCCCGCTCCAGGTCCACGCCGAACTTCGTCTCGCGCTTCCCCGTCGTCGTGTACACGTGCGTCTTCGGATCGACGTCCGGGTTGACGCGCAGGGCGGCGGGGGCGCGGCGGTTCATCGAGGCCGCGATCGTGGCGAGGTTGTCCATCTCGGCCTCGCTTTCGACGTTGAAATATCCGATGCCGGCGGAAAGGGCCTCGCGGATTTCGTCATCGGTCTTGCCGACGCCGGCGAAGACGATCCGCCGCGGGTCCGCGCCGGCTTCGATCGCCCGGCGCATCTCCCCGCCGCTGACCACGTCGAACGCCGCGCCGCACTCCCGCATCAGGCGCAGGATGTGAAGGTTCGAGCAGCTCTTGACGGAAAAGCACAGCCAGGGGTCCAGCGCCGCCCACGCCTCCGCCAGGCGCCGGTAATGATCGACGAGCGTCCGCTTTGAGTAGACGTAAAGCGGCGTGCCGAACCGCTGCGCCAGCTCCGCCGCCGTCATCCCCTCGCAATGCAACTCTCCGCCGCGATACTCGAAGAAATCCATCGTCTTGTTTCCCGTCAGCCTCAGCCGCCCCCGAACGTTCGCGCGGCCCGGCAACACCCACCCGCCTCCCTGCGGCGGAGCCTCCCCCTGACCGGCGGTTGATTGCAGTGTGCGGCAAACCGTGCCTCCCCGCTGAAACGCCGAGGAAACAAGCGATCCTTGCAGAAGAGCCAACTGGGCTGCAAGGACTCGAACCTTGAACTTCCTGATCCAGAGTCAGGCGTTCTACCAATTGAACTACAGCCCAATTCTGATGCTTTTCTTACCCCGGTCCGCCGCGGTTTTCAAGGGCGAGCGGCGGCGACATGCGATCGGACGGGGATCGGCGAGAGTGCCCCGCGGACGACCGATCTGACGTCCCGTCCACAGGGCGACGGGGGGATCCTGCCGGGTTTCTGCCCGGACGCCGCGTGCCGCCGCTCGTTCCGGGCGCGGGATTCAAAGTCCCTCAAGCATCGCAGACAACTGACGACCGAGAGCGTTGCTGATCCGGGCCAGCGCCCAGACCGAGGCCGCGTTCTTGCCCAGCTCGACCTGCGAAAGCTGCGACGTGGTCAGATTGGTGCGGTCCGAGAGCTGACGCAAGGTGAGGTTCTGGGCGAGGCGTTCGCGGCGGATACGCTCACCGATGAGGCGGTTCAACTCTTCCTCGTTGGTGTGAATCAGGCCCATCCGACGGCAGGTCCGGTCCAACGCGGCGCTCAGATCAGACGATCCGACAGGTTTTCGCAAGTATTCGCAGGCGCCGCGGCGCATCGCCTCGACGGCGGATTCGAAGTCCGATCCGCCGCGCATGACCAGGACGCTGTTCCGACGATCGATGCCCTTGATCTTCTCCACCAGCTCCAGCGCCTCGGACGGACTGGCGGAAAGATCCACCAGTGCGATCTGACAGGATTCCTTCTGCGCTAGTTTAAAGGCCTCTGCGAGATCGCCTTCGACACGCGCGAGATAGCCGGCATCTTCCAGAAGCTGCTGGAGGTGCTTGGTGTGTTGCGCGTCGGAGTCCGCCACGAGAACCTTGATGTGATGTCGTACCGCCATGTTTCCACCCATCCTCCGTGCAAAGACGCACTGTTCCGCCGAAGCGCGCCGCTACCCCTGTCTCGGGTCGTCCCCACCGAACAATTCTTCAGTCTACACTGGAGGATGATATGCCAGAGTCCAAAAAATTCAAGTGGACGGAAAAAACCGGATAACCGGGCGACATCATGTGATTAACTCAGCACGGACCCCCGCCGCGACCCGGGAGGTTCCACCTGAGAGGGGTACGACAGGTCTGATCATGCACATCAGAGCGATGCCGGACGGATCAGACGCCGCGAACGATGATGTCCGGAGGGGTTACGTGAGGGCCGATATGTCGATGCGTCGCCGGGTGGGTAGGATGCCTTGCGGAGGTGGGCGCAACCCAGCGCGGTTCGGCGCGGGGTGATGTAGCGGCCCGGATGCGGGGACGCGAGATGTTCGGGCGAGGCAAGGAAAAGTGGTATGCGGACGGGTTGCAGTTCTCCTGCACCCAGTGCGGCAACTGCTGCAGCGGACCTCCGGGGTATGTCTGGGTCACCAAGGAGGACATTCGCGCTATCGCCGCGCACCTGGGCCGGGAGGACGGCACGCTCGATCGCTCGGAAGTTCGCGGCGTTGGCGGGCGCTACAGCCTGACGGAGAAACCGGGCGGAGATTGCATCTTTCTCGAACGACGCGACGGCAAGGCGTATTGTTCAGTTTATCCGGTCCGTCCGATCCAGTGCCGAACGTGGCCTTTCTGGGACGAATTGCTGAAGTCGCGGCGTACGTGGGACGACGCGGCGAAGACCTGCCCCGGCATGAATCGAGGTCCGCATTACGGGTTCGTCGCGATCGAGGAACTCCGCATTCGCAACCGCCCCGGTAGTTCCTGACCCGGGACAATTCCCCAGCATCCGCGCCGTGTGTGCCTGATTCCGCGCGACGGCTGATATTCAACCCCGCCGTCTCGGACCTGCCCGCCCCTGGCGACAGACTGAATTGAATAGTTGAGGCGAGGATACGACCGACTCCTCGCGCCATCCGGCGGACGCACGCCGGCGCCGGTGCGGGATGCCTAGGGAGAAGAAGATGACCGCGCTGCAACTGCCCGAACCGCCTGTCGCCGTCGCGCCGAAAGCGCCGCCCGTCGCGGCCGGGTCCGAGGCCGCACCGCCGCCGCGCGAGACTTCCGGTTCCGGAACGTCGTTCACGCCGAAGGAGCCGCAGTCGTTCAAGGAATGCGGCGTGCCGGACGTGCTGATTGAGTCGATCGTGTACAAGCATCTGCTGGCGGTCGGGAGCAACACAGGTCGCGGGATCGCCCGGGAGCTGGCGCTGCCCGGCAAGGATCTCGTGACGCTGCTGGCGGACCTGAAGAACCGCCAGCTCGTCGTGTACAAGGGCAGCGCCTCGATGGGGGACTTCGAGTACACGCTGACCGAGGCGGGACGCGAGCGGGCGAAAAAACACCTTGAAGAATGCACCTACGTCGGAACGGCGCCGGTCCCCCTCAAGGATTACATCGACGCGGTCAAAGCGCAGACGATCCTGTCGGAACATCCGACCGAGGAGAACCTTCGCGAGGCGTTTTCCGACCTTCTGCTTTCCCCCGACATCCTCGACCGCCTCGGACCGGCGATCAACTCCGGACGCGGTATGTTCCTTTACGGATATCCCGGCAACGGCAAGACCAGCATCGCCGAGCGGATCACGAAGTGCTTCGGAACGTCGATCTGGATTCCGCGGACGTTGTTCGTCGAGGGGGAGATCGTCCAGCTCTTTGACCCGCAGGTGCATGAACCAGCCGGCGATGACAAACCCTCGATCGTGAAAAGCGCGGCCGTGGACGCACGGTGGATCCGCGTGCGTCGTCCGACGATCATCGTCGGCGGCGAACTGACGATGGACAGCCTGGACATGCGGATCAACCCGGTGACCAAGATCAGTGAGCCGCCAATCCAGCTCAAGAGCAACTGCGGAACGCTGGTCATCGACGATTTCGGGCGCCAGCGCATGAACCCGACGGAGCTCCTGAACCGCTGGATCGTCCCGCTTGAGAAGCGCTACGACTTCCTGGCGCTCGCCAACGGCAAGAAGATTCAGGTTCCCTTCGACCAGCTCATCATCTTCTCGACGAACCTCGAACCCAAGCAGCTCGTCGACGACGCCTTCCTGCGCCGCATTCCCTACAAGATCAACGTCCCGGACCCCACCGAAGCCGAGTACACCGCTCTGATGCGCGTCATGGCGGAGAAGTTCGGCATCGCGTTCAACGAGACCGCGCTGTCGCACCTCCTCGAGACGCACTACCGCAAGTGCAGCCGCCCGCTGCGCTGCTGCCACCCGCGCGACCTGCTTCAGCAGATCATCAACCGGGCGAAGTACCGCAAAGAACAGCCGGTCATGACCTCCGAGGCCTTCGACGCAGCGTGCTCGAATTACTTCACGCTGCTGTAGCGCGGCGCTGGAGGCAACCGCGGAAGGGGGCTTGCACGGTTTTGGATCGCGCTGCACCTCGCCAGGTGGGATCGGAGCGGGAGCGCCGGCCCTGAAGTGCGCTTTGCGGGAGTTGTCGCGGCGACGCGCGGTGTGCTGCTCCAAGGCATCCGTCGGGAACGACGTTATGACCTCCGCACGCTCGACGGCCTGGATGCCCCTCGCCCGGCGAACGCCGCGGGGAATCCCCGGCCATCGAAACCCGGCGGCGCGATGTTATTGAAACCCGCCGGGGCGACGTGCTCGAGGTGAGCTTCGCCGAGGATCACAAAGCCGCGTCCGCGAAGGGCGCGCTGCGGCGCCCTTCAGCCGCAACCGCCGCATCGGCCTGAACCTGCTGCGACGGGATAACCACGAACAAGCGCGGCATCCAAGGCCCGCGCCTCCACGCCGCCCGGAACCCCGACGACCTGCTGCAACGCCTCACCGGCAGGAACGCGGTCGCCCTGGGAAAGAGGAATTGCGGAGCATTTGACAGGATTGACGGGAGGTTTTACGGTGCCTAGTTCCGGATTCCGGGTCGGCTGCGGGGGTTTCGCGGCGTCCGGGGGGCGAAAACAGGGCGAGATCGGGGACGGACGGGCGATGCTTCCAGTAAAGAAAGTCTCGAAGGCGGCGAAACGGCGTCGGCGGTCGCATCATGCGATGAGCGTGCCGAACCTCGTGGATTGTCCGAAGTGCGGGAAGGCGAAGCTGCCGCATGTTTCGTGCGGGAGCTGCGGTTACGTCAGCGCGAAAGTGATGCTGTCCACGGGTGACGAGGGGACGTGATGGCGGCGCGGATCGCGGTGGACGCGATGGGTGGGGACCACGCGCCGCGGGCGATCCTTGAAGGCGCGGTCACGGCGCTGCGCGAGGACAGGGATCTTCGCCTGTTGCTGGCGGGGCGGCGCGAGGCGATCGAGCCGTTTCTAGCAGACGCTGCGGATGTGCGCGAGCGGGCCGAGGTCGTGCCTGCGGCGGACGTGATCGGGATGGACGATCCGCCGGTGGAGGCGCTGCGTGCTCGAAAGGACTCGTCGCTGGCGGCGGTCGTCCGGCTGGCGGCGCAGGGCGAGGCGGACGCCGCCATCAGCGCGGGGAATACCGGGGCGTTCGCCGCGGCGTGTCAGTTGAAGATGCGTCCGCTATCCTGCGTGGACCGCCCAGGCATCGCGGTGACGATCCCTGCGTTTCACGGGCCCTTTGTCATCTGCGACGTCGGGGCGAACATTCAAGCAAAGCCGCGGCACCTTTACGAATACGGCGTGATGGCGTCGGAGTACGCCCGGATGATCCTCGGGATCGCGGACCCTCGGGTCGGGGTGCTGTCGGTCGGGGAGGAAAGCGAGAAGGGCACGCGTCTGGTGCGTCAGACGCATGAGTTGCTGGAGGCCGACGCGGGCATCCGGTTCATCGGGAACGTCGAGGGGCGTGATCTTTTCAACGACCGGTGCGACGTGGCGGTGTGCGACGGGTTCGTCGGCAACGTGATTCTCAAGCTGGTGGAGGGTCTGGCGGAAGGGCTGTTCCGGACGCTGGCCCACGAGGTGCGCGAGGAACCGGACAGGGCGCGGGAACGGATGCAGGCGACGCTGGAGCGGGTCTGGAAGCGTCATGATTACAGCGAATACGGGGGGGCGCCGCTGCTGGGGATCGACGGGGTCAGCGTGGTGTGCCACGGTCGCAGCGAGCGCCGGGCGATCGCCAACGCGATCAAGGCGGCGAAGCGGTTCGTCGCTCTGGGGTTCAAGGAGCGCGTCATCGAGCGTCTGTCGGGCGCGGCGTTGCGAGGCTGAGGCATGAGCGCCATCCTTCCGGCGATTCTGAAGGGGACGGGTCGAGACCTTCCCGAACACGTTCTGACCAACGATTTTTTCACGCGCTACCTCGACACGAGCGATGAGTGGATCGTGACGCGCACGGGGATTCACGAGCGCCGTCGCGTGGCGGAGGGGGAGGCGACTTCGGCGCTGGCGAGCCGTGCGGCGGAGCGGGCGATCGAGGACGCGGGCCTCGACCGACGGCAGATTGATCTGATTATTCTTTGCACGGCCACGCCGGACCAGCCGATCCCGGCGACGGCGTGCAACGTTCAGGCGCGGCTGGGGCTTTCGGGCATCCCGGCGTTCGACCTGGGGGCGGCGTGCAGCGGGTTCATGTACGGGACGATCGTCGCGGCGAACCTGGTGCAGGCGGGGATGTACCGCCACATTCTGCTGATCGGGGCGGAGACGCTGACGCGGTTCACGGATTACGAGGACCGGACGACGTGCGTGCTCTTCGGGGACGCGGCGGGGGCGGCGGTGATTACGCCGAGCGCGGACCGGGAGCGAGGATTGCTTTATGCGTCGATGGGGGCGGACGGGACGAAGCTTCAGGACATCTGGGCGCCGGCGGGCGGATCGCAATTGCCGGCCAGCAACGCGACGGTGGCGGAGCGGCTTCATGCGATCCGCATGAAGGGGCGCGAGGTGTACAAGTTCGCGGTGGTGAAGATGATGGAGTTGATCGACGGCGCGATGGAGGCGACGGGCCTGACGCCGGACGATCTGCGGCTGGTCATACCGCATCAGTCGAACCTTCGGATCATCGAGTCGGTTCGTGAGAAGCTGGCGCTTCCGCCGGAGAAGATCGCGATCAACATTGATCGTTACGGGAACACCTCCGCGGCGTCGGTTCCAGTGGCGTTGGATGAGGCGCGGCGGGACGGGCGGGTGCGCAGCGGCGACCGGATCATGATGCTGGGTCTGGGTGCGGGGTTGACGTGGGCGGTGGCGGTGTGGCGCGTGTGAGGCGTGGCGCGAGCGGATTCGAGGGGACCGCCGCTCGGGGTTCGGCCGGCGTCACCTGCGGTTCCGACGGTCGCAGCAAAGCGAGAATGTCGTGAAGACGGCGATCATCTTTCCCGGACAAGGCGCGCAGAGCGCGGGGATGGGGCTGGATCTTTATGAAGTCAGCCCGGTCGCGAAGCGCCTCTTCGAGGAAGCGAACCGTATCCTGGGGTTCGATCTCGCGGACCTCTGTTTTCACGGTCCGGCGGAGAAGCTGGAGCAGACGGACATCCAGCAACCGGCGATCTTCGTCACGAGCGTGGCGACGTACGAGGCGTTCCTCGAGCGTGGAGGGAAGCGCGAGTCGTTCGCGTTCGCGGGGGGTTTGAGCCTCGGTGAGTACACGGCGTTGTACGCGGCGGGGTCGTTCGACTTTCAGACCGGTCTTGTGTTGGTGCGGCGGCGGGGCGAGCTGATGCAGGAGGCGGCGCGGATGTCGGCGGGGGCGATGGCGTCGCTGATCGGAGCGGAAGCGGCGGAGGCGGAGGCGCTTTGCGCGGAGGCTCGTGAGGGCGCGGTTCTTGCTCCGGCGAACTTGAACTGCCCGGGACAGGTGGTGATCAGCGGGACGGCGACGGCGGTGTCGCGGGCGGTGGGGTTGGCGGAGGCGCGGGGGTGGAAGGCGGTGCGGCTTGCGGTCGCCGGCGCGTTTCACTCGCCGCTGATGCAGCCGGCGGCGGAGGGGCTGGGACGGATGCTGGAGGCGTCGCGGATCGAGGCGCCGCGGATTCCGGTGATCCGCAACGTGGATGCGGCGTATCATGCGGACCCGGCGGACATTCGGAGGGGACTTGCGGCGCAGTTGACGTCGCCGGTGCTCTGGCAGCGTGACGTTGAGCGGATGATCGCGGACGGGGCGGAGCGGTTCATCGAGTTCGGACCGGGGCGGGTGCTGACGGGGCTGATGCGGAAGATCAACCGCGGGGTGGAGTGCGTCAACGTGAGCACGGCGGCGGGGATCGCGGCGGCGGCGGCGAACTGAGGTGTTCGCGTTGATCGTCAGCTTGCGAGGGTCGATCAAAGGGAGCGCGACATGAACGGACAAGTTGCGATCGTTACCGGCGCGAGTCGGGGGATCGGCCGGGGCGTGTGCCTGTCGCTGGCGCAGCGCGGGGCGACGGTGGTGGCGGCGGCACGGACGGAAGCGGCGCTTCAGGATCTGGTGGAGGAGGCGCGGCGGCGCGAGCTTCCGGGCCGGATTGATGCGAGGCCTCTGGACGTGACGCAGCGGGAGGCGATCGCGCCGTTTGTGGACGGGGTGCTGGAGGCGCACGGGCGGACGGACATTCTGGTGAACAACGCCGGGATCACGCGAGACGGGTTGTTCCTCAACATGGAGGACGACCAGTTCGACGACGTGCTAACAGCGAATCTGCGGTCGGTGTTCTGGCTGACGCGGGCGGTCAGCCGGGCGATGCTTCAGGCGCGTTACGGGCGGATCATCAACATTTCGAGCATCGCGGGGGTGATGGGGAACGCCGGTCAGGTGAATTACGCGGCGAGCAAGGCCGGGCTGATCGGGATGACGAAGTCGATCGCGAAGGAGCTGGGGAAGCGGAAGATCACGTGCAACGCGGTGGCGCCGGGGTTCATTACGACGGACATGACGGACGTGCTTCCGGAGAAGCTTCGCGAGGAAGTGAAGAAGGTGATCCCGCTGGGGCGGTTCGGGACGGTGGAGGAAGTGGCGGAGACGGTGGCGTTTCTGGCGGGTCCGGGCGCGGGGTACATCACGGGGCAGGTGCTGGTGGTGGACGGCGGTCTGCGGATGTGAAATCCGCACCGAACCCCGGTCGATTGCGTCAGGGGAGTTGGTCTGCGCGACGGGGAGGCGGTCGGGCGGATCGGCGTTGCGGGTGTGTGCGGCGGTCGGTAGTATCCAAACCCTTCAAGTGAAATGAAGTCGCGGGCGCGGCCGGGGTCAAGCCTCAGCGCCGGTCCCGAGGACGCGGAATCAACGGAATCAGGAGGACTCGTCAGTGAGCCGTGAAGAGATCTTGCAGAAGGTCATCCAGATCGTCAGCGACCAGATGGGGGTGGACAAGGGGGAGATCACGGCGGAGACGTCGTTCGTCGACGATCTGAACGCCGACTCGCTGGACACCGTCGAGCTGGTGATGGAGCTGGAGGACGAGTTTGACACGTCCATCCCGGACGAGGAAGCGGAGAAGATCAAGACGGTGGGCGACGCGGTGGTCTACGTTGAGAAGATGATTCAGGCGAAGAAGTAAGAGTCGCGGACCTCATTGGCGCCGGAACTGCGTCCGGGCGTTGCCGCGTCGTGATGGGAGCGCGGCCCAGGCGCGTGCGGCGGTTTCGGGGCAATACACGTTTCATGAACCGACGACGAGTCGTCATAACCGGGATGGGAGCGGTCACGCCGCTGGGGATGGGCGTGGACCGGTTCTGGGACGGGTTGATCGAGGGGCGCAGCGGCGTCCGCTCGGTGACGCTGTTTCCGACGGAGATGTTCGAGGTGCGCTTTGGAGGCGAGTGCACCGACTTTAAGCTCGGCGACTTCATCGACCGCAAGTCGGCGAAACGTCTGGACCGCTTCTCGCAGATGGCGCTTCAGGCTGCGCACGAGGCGATCCACCAGGCCGGACTGAACCTCGGGTCGCTGGATCCTCATCGGATCGGAGTGATTCTCGGGTCGGGCATCGGGGGTCTCAAAGAGATCGAGGATCAGCACTACCGACTGCTGGAGAAAGGCCCGGACAAAGTCTCGGCGTTCACGATCCCGCGTCTGATGGTCAACGCGGCGGCGGGGAACATCTCGATGGAGTTCGGGATCAAGGGGATCAGCCAGGTGGTGGCGACGGCGTGCGCCTCGGCGGCGAACGCGATGGGCGACGCCGTGGCGACGATCCGAGCGGGGATCGCGGACGCGGTGGTGACCGGAGGGACGGAGGCGGCACTGACGCCGCTGGGGCTTTCGGCGTTTGCGGCAATGAAGGCGTTGAGCTGTCGGAACGACGAGCCGCATCGGGCGAGCCGCCCGTTTGACCGGGATCGCGACGGTTTCGTGCTGGCGGAGGGGGCGGGCGTCCTGGTTTTCGAGGAGCTGGAGTTCGCACGGAAGCGAGGTGCGCACATTCTTGCGGAGGTCGCCGGGTACGGGGCGAGTTCCGACGCCGGTCACATTACGCAGCCGCTGGAGACGGGCGACGGGGCGGCGGCGGCGATGCGGGCGTGTCTGCGCGACGCGGGCATGAACGCGGACGAAATTGATTACATCAACGCCCACGGGACGAGCAC
>BOJX01000053.1 GCA_016860685.1 Planctomycetota bacterium | reverse complement strand
CGCCCGAGGCCGAGGCGACGTCCTACGCCTTTTTCGAGGCGCGCTGCCGTCGGCCTGCGGGAATGCAGTTCGGCCGTCTCCCCTACGTCATGATCGGCGGACAACTCGTCGCGCCGGTTGCGCGGGAGCGCCCGCCGTTCTGGGTTTACAACTACGCGTGGAAGCAGCTTTATCTTTCCAGCTACCACCTGTCGGAGCGGTTTCTCCCGCATTACCTCAACGAGATGCGCCGCCGCCCGTATCACGCGATCCTCGGATACCCTTCCAGCGTGTACACCGTCGCGCGGCATCTGCTGGAGCGCGGCGAACCGCCGATCCCGATGCGCTGCACGATCACCAGCTCTGAGACGCTCTTCGAGCATCAGCGCGAGGCGATCGAGCGGGCCTTCGGCTGCAAGGTGTTCGATCAGTACGGCGCGGGCGAGCTTTGCGTCTTCGCCGCGCAGTGCGAGCAGGGGTCGATGCACCTCAGCCCCGATTACGGGTTGGTCGAAGTTCTCGACGAAGACGCCCGCCCGTGCCCGGCGGGGCAGACGGGCGAACTGGTCTGCACCAGCCTGATCAGCTTCGGACAGGTGTTCCTCCGGTATCGCCTCGGTGACCGCGGAGCGATCGACGAAAGCCGCTGCGACTGCGGAAGCGCGCTGCCCGTCCTGTCGCGCCTGGAAGGGCGGGTGGACGAAGAACTGCGGACGCGCGACGGCAGGGCGATCGGTCGGCTGGACCCGGTGTTCAAGGGCGTCGAACATGTGCGCGAGGCGCAGATCATTCAGGAGGAGGCGGACCGCTTCGTCGTCCGCGTCGTGCCGGCGCCGGGGTATGATGCAGCGACTGCGGAGACGATCCGGCGGAACCTGGCCGACCGCGTGGGCGACGCGCGGATCGACGTCATATCGGTGGATCGGATCGAACGCACCCGGGCGGGGAAGTTCCGCGCGGTGATCAACCGGGTCGGGGCGACGCCGAACTCTTAACGCCGGATGACCGCGCTTACGAGCGAAATCGGAACCGTGACATGACCCGCCTTATCGCGTCCATCCCCGTGCAGAACGTCGAAGCGACGGCGGAGGCGGTGCGACGCGCCGTGCAAGACGGAGCGGACGGCGTCGAGCTTCGAATCGACGGATACGAGGGCGATATCGACGGTCTTCGCCGCCTGATGGCGCAGCATCCGGAAAGGACGTGGATCGTCACGTGCCGCAGCGCCGACGAGGGGGGACAGTTCACGGGCGACACGATGCAGCGCGTGTCGAGGCTCATTGAGACGGCGCGGGGCACGGGGGCGTGGGTCGATTTCGAGCTGGCGGACTGGGAGCGCTCGGCGAACATCCGGCAGAAGGTGCGGCTGGCGGCGGGAGGCGTCGCAGGACAGGACGGACATTCCGGTGCGGATGGAAAGACTCCGGAGGCGCCGAGGGACCGGCTGATCCTGTCGGCTCACGAGTTTCAGCGTCCGATGACGGATGCGCGATCGCGCGTCGAGCGGATCGCGGCGGGCGGACATGCCGCGGTAGCGAAGGTCGCGTGGACGCCGTCGGACATCGTCGACAACTTCGCGGCGTTCGATCTGCTGCGGGACGCGGCGACGGGCGCGTTCGGCGGCCTCCGCGTGACGGCGATCTGCATGAGCGAGGCAGGCGTCCTCTCGCGCGTACTGGGGAGGAAGTTCGGCGCGTTTGCGACGTACGCGGCGCTCGACGCCGGAAGCGCCACCGCGCCGGGACAGGTGAGCGTCGCGGACCTGTGCGGCTTGTACCGCTGGAGACGGATCGACGCGAGCACCCGCCTTTACGGCGTCATCGGCGATCCCGTGGCGCATTCGCAAAGCCCGGCGTTCTTCAACGCGCGATTTGAGGCGGACGGCGTCAACGCGGTCTACCTGCCGCTGCGTGTGCGCGGCGGGGACGCGCTCCGCAGATTCATCGAGGGTCTGCGGAGGCGACCGTGGCTGGACGTGGGCGGGTTCAGCGTCACGATTCCGCACAAGGAGGCGGCGCTGGCGCTGGCGGATGAAGCCGGCGACGCCTTGACCCGGCGGATCGGCGCGGCGAACACGCTGATCTGGCGCGACGGACGGGTCGTCGCTTACAACACCGACGCGGCGGCGGCGCTGGACTCGATTGCGGCGCGACTGAACTGGTCGCCGGAAGACTTCCGCGGCGTCAGCGCGGACGTGCTCGGGTGCGGCGGGGCGGCGCGGGCGGTGGTCGCGGCGCTGGCGGACCACGGATGCCGCGTGCGGATCTACGCGCGGGACGTGCGACGGGCGGCGGCGCTGGCGGCCGACTTCGGCGGCGAAGCATTCGACTGGGAGCAGCGCCTTCGCGGTGACGGACCCCTGCTGATCAACGCCACGTGCGTCGGCATGACGCCCAACGAGCAGGATACGCCGATGCCTCCCGACGCGCTGTCCGGACGAACCCTGGTCTTCGACCTCGTGTACACGCCGCCGGAAACCCGCCTGATCCGCGAAGCCGCCGCCGCCGGCACCGCGGCGCTGGGCGGACTGGACATGTTCAAACGACAGGCAGAGGTGCAGTACGTAGTGTTTTCGTCAAGCTGGCCGGACTCTGTGCGGCGAGGATGCGGATGAGGCAGATCTGCCGTTTCAAGTGACCTCGACGACCGACGCGAGTTCGCCGGAGTCGACCGGTTCGGTTCTGGGGTTGTGTTCGTCGTGGGACCAGCGACCGTCGATGCGGAGGCGGTAGCGGTGGCGTCCGCGGGGGATGACGAGGCGCATCTCGAATTCGCCCTCGCGTCCGGGGGCGACGCCGGCGAGCTGCGGCGTCCAGTCGTTGAAGTCTCCGGCGATCTCAAGCCGCGTCGCACCGGGAACGCGATAGCGGAAGAGGACCGTCTCGCCTTCCTGAACGACGCCGTAAATCCGCTCGATCCGCTCGCTGATGCGGGCGTGGTCCGTCTTTTCCTCCGCGGGGAACGCCGGGAAGGCGTCCAGATCCACGCGCGGCGGAGTTGAATCGGCGGCGGCGGGCAGGTCGATCGGGGACCGTCCGTCCGCGGCGGGAGCACGATCGGCGAGCGCTGCGCCCGCGCCGTTGAGCATCGCGCGGCGGGCGGAGACGGCGTCCGGGGCCGGCGACATGTGCGGCGCGGCGTTAAACGCGGGAATCACACCGTCCGCATCAGACGACGCCGCGTCCTCCTCGACGCGCAGCACGCTCCGTCCGTTGATCGGCAGGTCAAGGCCCAGTCGCTGCGGCGGGCGCAGGCTCAGCAGGGCGTGCGTCGTCGAAAGCAGGCGATCGGTTTCTTCCGCAAGGCGGTTGGCCTGAAGCAGGATGCGGGCCATCGGCGATGGTTCGGCGTCCTCGACGAGAATTTCGCGCGCCAGGCTTTGAAAATCCTTCGCGCCGGAGCTGTTAGGGGCGAACTCGCAGATCGGCTGCCCCAGTCCGGCGCCTTCCTTCAGCTTGATGTTGAAGTTGAGGACGGTCTCGAAGACGGCGGAGCCGAAGCGCTGGCGAAGTTCGCTGAGGATGTCGCGCGCCTGCCGGGTCCGCACGTCATACTGGTTGGCGAGAATCCGGACCGTCAGCGGCTGCTTGTGCCGGACGGTGAACTGTTTGATCGAATCCAACTGCCGAGTCAACCCGTGCAGCGAGAAGTAGCCGGTGTCGACGGGGATGATGACGAGGTTGGCGGCCCGCAAGCCGTTGCGCATGAGCGGTCCCCAGTGCGGCGGGCAGTCCACGACGCAGTCGTCAAACCCGGAAGCGTAGCGGGCCAGCGCCGAGGTCAGGAGTTCGTCCGCCTGATCGAGACTGTGCGCACGGGCTTCGAAGTCGGCGAGGTCGGCCTTGGCAGGGGCGAGTTCGAGATACGGCGCGATCTGCCAGGTGATCTGGGAAAGAGGAATCGGCTCGGGTTCGGACTGGGTGAGCAGCACATCGCCGATCGAGAAGTCAAGCTGATTCTCGGGAACGGCAAGACCGACGGCGCAATGCGCCTGAGGATCAAGATCCACGAGGAGCACTCGACGCCCCTGATCCGCGAGGGTCGCGGCGACATTGATCGCCACGGTGGTCTTTCCGCAGCCGCCCTTCTGGTTGGCGACGGTTATGACGCGAGGTCTGATGCTGTCCACGTCGCGGTCCCCGCGAGGCTCGTGGTAAACGAATACGGCGGCGCTGCCTCCTGCTTCGCCGATGCCGAGCAACCTCAGCCGATCCGGAACGTAGGTGGGTGATTGCCCCAGTCCGCCGAGTGCCCCACAAGTGGCATTCCACGATGCCACGTCACTGTCATCTTGTATCGGGCGACACCCCTTGATCTCTTGAGCGATTATCGGACAAGGTGGTCAATTCGGAATCGCAAAACGTTGTTAATCAAGGAGTTGTAGTCGGAAAACACGAACATTTCACAGCAAAAGCCATCTTCCAAAGTCGGGCGGTCGCGGCGACGGCGGGGTCCGACGGCGGATTGCAGGGTCAGCAAGGCCTGTCCTCCCGTCCTCTCGGGGCAGTTCATCGTCTCCGCCGGCCTGCCGATATCCACGGATATCCGCGAGGTTTGCGCTCGGCAACCGCGGCAAAGACGCCGCTGCGCCGCGCTGTGGATTTGATGACATGAAGAACGTGTTGAATGCGCTGCCGGCGACGCTGCTCCTGACGGTTGTGGGAACTGGCCTGATCGGCTGCGGGCTGGGCTACCTGGACGAGGACGATCTGCCGTCGGAAGTGGCGGTTCGGATCGAGAACGCTTCGGATGAGGACATCTTCGTCACGCTGGAGGTGACGGAAAGTTCGGGAGGTTCCGGCAGCGACGACACGTCAGCACAGGGAGAGGGCGACGACGTCACGGCCCGGGTGAATCCCGGCCGGCTTGCCACGAAGACATCGGTCATCCGGGTTCCACCGCACTCGTCTTCGCTGGGCGCCGTGACGTGCGGCGAGGATTTGAGCGTCCTTGCTGAGGTCGGCAACGTCGGCGGAACCTCTGTGACGCTTGCCGGCGCCGGGTCCGGGACGGACGGTTTTGACGAGGGGAGCCTCGGACTGGAAGGGGAGCGTCTGCTGGTTCCCGGAATCCACTTCACATGCTCGGATACACTGATCGTCCGGGTCGGCGAGGATCTTTCCGGCGAGATTGAACGCGTTCCCGCGGGGATCGAGCTGCCTGAACCGGATGTGGGCGACGCCGACGGGTCGAATGACAACGTTGATGACGGCTCGGGTTCAGCGGATCAGGCGGTCGGGTTCCGGTTTCAGAACGCGACGGATTCGTCCGTGGATTTCGTGATCGTCCCGGTGGACGACGACGGAGAGGAGGCCGGTGAGGAGACGGTGATCCGGGTTCCGGCGAGGCAGTTCAGCAGCGGGATGGCGGCGTGCGGTCCGACGTACGTCGTATCCGCGACGGTTCCGAGCCCGTCGGCGGTCGTGCCGGTCACGTTGCTCGGCGCGGGGAGCGGGACGCTGGGTTTCGACGGGGGTAGCGTCGGCGCGGAGGGGGAGCGTTTTCTTGCGTTCAGCGAGCATTACGGCTGTGGCGACACGATCGTGGCGACCTTGATCAGCGATGGCGGCGCGTCTTCGGGGGATGGCGGAGCCGTCGGGTCGGGGACGGTGAAGGTTTACGCGAGCGGGGAGAGCATTCCGGACCCGGATCTCGGGGACGATGACGTCGGGGACGACGGATTCGTGCGCCTTGTCGTGGTGATCCGCAATGAGACGGAGAGCTTTGTTCAGGTCCGGCTCACGCCGGAAGTCGGAAGCTCGGACGGAACATCCGTCGAAGTCCGGCTTCCGCCCGCGGGAACCAGCACCGGGGAGCTGATGTGCGCGGATTCTTACACGGTCGCCGCGTTTCATCTGGAGAGCGCGGACAGCACGACCGAGGAAGGGTTTCACACGATCGTGCTGACGGGGGCGGGCACGGGGACGGAGGGCTTCGACGGCGACAACGTGGGCACGGACAACACGCGGCGAGTGCTCGTCGGGACGCATCTGACTTGCGACGACGCGCTGGTCATCACGTTATCGGCGACGAACAACACCGTCGATCCTGAGTCCGGTGAGACGACGTTCGGGATCGGGGACGGCGTGCTGGCGGTGGAATGAGCGTGCGTCACGGGTCGGGGTCGGCGGCGGGAATTCGCGGGTTCGGTCGGTCGTTGTTCCCCCTTGCGAGGATCGCTTATGATCCCGCCGCATGATCGCCCGGATGCACAGCGTGGCGTTTCACGGGATTGAAGCCCTGCCCGTCGAGGTGGAGGTGGACGTCGCCCGGGGCGGATTCTCCGGTGCGTCGCTGGTGGGCCTGCCAGATGCGGCGGTGAAAGAAAGCATCGAGCGGGTCCGCAGCGCCCTGCACAACAGCGGATTTTCGTTCCCCCGGTTCAAGACGCTGGTGAATCTCGCCCCGGCGGATCTTCGGAAGGAAGGACCGCTTTTTGACCTGCCGATCGCGCTGGGCATTCTGCTGGGCGACCGGCAGATTCAGTCCGACCTCAATGAGCATTACCTGATCCTCGGGGAGTTGGCGCTGGATGGGCGCGTGCGCCCGATCCACGGAGCGCTGTCGGCGGCGATCCTCGCGCGGGAGGAGCGGCGTCGGGGGTTGATCGTCCCTGCGGAGAACGCGCGTGAGGCGGCGGTGGTGGAGCAGGTGGAGGTGATTCCGGTCAGCACGCTGACGGAGGCGATCGGCTTCCTGGCCGGGCGGCTTCCGTTGGACGCGGCGAAGGTCAACTTAAGCGACATTTTCGCGTCGGCGTCGGCGTATGACTGCGACTTCGGGGATGTGCGCGGGCAGGAGCACGTGAAGCGGGCACTGACGGTGGCGGCGGCGGGGGGGCACAACCTGCTGCTGATCGGTCCGCCGGGTTCCGGCAAGACGATGCTGGCGAAGCGTCTGCCGACGATCCTTCCCGCGTTGACACTTGAGGAATCGCTGGAGACGACGCGGATACACTCGGTGGCGGGGGAGTTGAAGCAGACGTCGGCGCTGCTGGCGACGCGCCCGGTGCGCGCGCCGCATCACTCGGCGTCGATGCCCGCGCTGGTGGGGGGCGGAGCGGTGCCGAAGGCGGGCGAGGTGTCGCTGGCGCATCACGGCGTGTTGTTCCTCGACGAGTTTCCGGAGTTTTCGCGGGCGGCGCTGGAGGCGCTGCGGCAGCCGCTGGAGGACGGGGAGGTCACGATCGCCCGGGCGCAGCACACCGTGAAGTATCCAGCGTCGCTGATGCTGGTGGCGGCGATGAACCCGTGTCCGTGCGGATACTTCGGCGACCCGCGGCGGCGGTGCAACTGCAACCCGCTCTTGATCGAGCGGTACCTGGGGCGGATCAGCGGTCCGCTGGTGGACCGGATCGACATTCACGTCGAGGTTCCCGCGGTTCCGCTTTCGGAGCTGCGCGGGGCGCGGGACGGGACGCCGTCGGAAGTCATGCGCGAGCGGGTGACGCAGGCGCGTCAGCGTCAGCGTCAGCGGTTCTCTGATCAGCCGACGATGACCAACGCCCGCATGAACGGCAAGCTGCTGCGGAAGCATTGCCGACTGGACGAGTCGGGCGAGTCCGTCCTGAGACAGGCTTTGAGCGAACTGGGGTTGTCCGCCAGGGCGCACGACAAGGTGTTGCGCGTGGCGCGGACGATCGCCGACCTGGAAGGCCGCGACGACATTCACGCCGAAAACGTGATGGAGGCGATTCAGTACCGGCGCCTGGACCGCGCCGTCTGACGGCGGCGCGGCGCCGCGGTGCCGCGCGTGACGCCCGCCGGGGGCGCGATAGGATGCGCAGGCCGGGCGGACGAGCGGTCGGAGCGGCGCGCAGTGATGGACGCACACACACCTTCATCGGGATCTCCTTCTCCTACCCTCGGCGCCGCAGCGCCACTGACGACGTTTTCCGGATTGCGGACGGCGGGTCTTGCGCCGACACCGGGCTCCGGCGCGCGCATGCCGGTCAGCCCCGGGATCGGATTCTCCGGGGAGATGTCGCGCGGTGCGATGATCGGCTGGTTCGTCCTGCTGCTGCTGGTCGGGCTGGCGGCGCGGGCGGGGTTAAGCCTGCGTCCCGGGCTGACGGATGACACGGAGTTGTTCGAGGCGTGGTTGCGCGGCGCGGGTCAGCACGGTCTGAGCGGGTTTTACGACCAGGTCGACGGTGCGAATTATCCGCCGCTGCACATCCTGACGTTGCGGGCGCAGGCGTGGCTGCTGGAGCAGGCCGGGGTGGATCTGGTTCTGCCGGAGTCGTCGCGGGTGATCCGCGTTTTTCTGCGGGCGCCGGCGTGCGCGGCGGATGTTCTGATCGCGCTGGTGCTTTACGGGATGTGCGCGCGGCGGTGGGGCCGGCGCGCGGGCCTTGGCGGAGCGGCGCTGTATTTCCTGAACCCCGTGTCGTTGTACGTGTCGGCGTACTGGGGGCAGGTGGACAGCATTCACACCTTCTTCGTGCTGGCGGGGCTGGCGTCGTTGAACCGGGATCGCCCGTTGCGGTCGGGGTTGGCGATCGGGCTGGCGATGCTTCAGAAGTTTCAGAGCATTACGTTCCTTCCGCTGTTCATTTTCGATGCGTACCGGTGGCGGGGGCTGCGCGGCGTCTGCGCGCTGGGGGCCGGATTTGTCCTGTCAGCGTGTGCCGTGATGGCGCCGTTTGCAGCGGCGGGATCGGACAAGCCCGAGGGGCGCCTGTCGGTCGCGAAGGAGGCGCTGGAGCGCGGATACCTGCGCGTGCTGGGGCAGTACCCGCGGCTTTCGATCAACGCTTACAACCTCTGGCACGTGGGGAATCATCACTTGATCGGCGACCGGAACCCGCCGCGCATCCTGATCAAGGCGGCGGCTTCGGGGCAGACCAGCGTCGCGCAGGATGCGAAGTGGTACTTGCAACTGACATGGCGTCGGATCGGGTCGATCCTTTTTGTGCTTTTTGTGGCGACGGTGCTTGCGATCTACGCCCGGCGGCATCTGCCGGAGGACCGGGCGCTGGCGGCGGGGTTGCTGGGGCTGACGTTTTTCCTGTTTCCGACGGAGATGCATGAGCGGTATGCGTACCCGGTGATCGCGGTGCTGGTTCCGTGGGCGGTGGTCGGCGCGTGGCGGGAGCGGTGGTTCTGGGGGTTGAGCGTGCTGCTGCTGCTGAACCTGACCGGTCCGCTGCCGGTGACGCAGATTACGTCCGAAGTCTCGGTCGGGGTGTTGCTGCTTTTCACGGCAGGAATGCTGATGATCGCCGTCGGTCCGGCGGGGGTGCGTGGAGGCGCCGCGTTAACGGGAGCCAGCGGCGCGGCGGCGCTTGCGGCGCTGACCGACACAGCGGGCGGTCCGCCGGCGCGACGGGTGCTGGTGACGTGGTTCTGCCGCTTGACGTTCCTCACCTGGGTGGCGGTTCTTAACGTGGCGTGCGTTCTGGTTTACCTCGGATCGGTGGCGGCGTGGCCTCGGGAGGGCGGGGTCGTTTATCTGTCGGAACTTCCTGCGAGGTCTGCGCGTCAGCAGTATGCCTCGGTGCAGGCGGATGCGGAGGTGGACGGCGGGCCGCTCTTTGTCGGCGGGCGGTATTACTTCCGCGGGCTGGGGACACATGCGTCTGCGCGGGTCGTGTACGACGTTCCGCCGGGTTACACGCGTTTCCGGTCGCTGGCAGGGGTCAACGGGCACTTCGGCGGCGTGGCGCGCGTGAAGGTGCTGGTGGACGGCGAGTTGGTTCAGCAAAGCGACCCGCTCAGCGCGGTGACCGCCCCGTTCGAGGTGGATGTCGACGTGTCCGCGGCACGGGAACTCATCCTGATTGTCGAGCCGAACGGACCGAACACCGGCGATCACGTGGACTGGGCGGACGCGCGGTTTGTGAAATGAAGGGTTTCGAGGTTGTTTGTTGCAGAGGACGAGGGCAATGGCCGAAGAAATCCTGATCGAGACGCAGGATCGGGTGGGCGTGATCACGCTGAACCGTCCGAAGCAGCTTAACGCGCTGAACCTGGAGCTGATGAAGCAGCTCGTGGCGGCGCTGGAGGCGTTCGACACGGATGACAACCTCCGGGTGATCGTCCTGGCAGGCGGCGAGCGGGCGTTTGCGGCGGGCGCGGACATCAACGACATGGCGGACTCGAACGTTGTCGAGCAGGTGAAACGGAACCAGTTCGCCCGGTGGGAGCGCATCCGCCGGATCAGCAAGCCGATCGTCGCGGCGGTGTCCGGGCATTGCCTGGGCGGCGGGTGCGAACTGATGATGCACTGCGACATCATCATCGCCTCGGAGACGGCGCAGTTCGGGCAGCCGGAGATCAACCTCGGCGTGATGCCCGGCGCGGGCGGGACGCAGCGTCTGACGCGCGCGACGGGCAAGGCGACGGCGATGGATGTGATCCTGACGGGAAGGACGCTTTCCGCGGCGGAGGCGCTGGCGGCGGGGCTGGTCAGCCGGGTCGTACCGAAGGAGCACTTTTTCAGTGAGGCGATGAAGGTCGCGCGGACGATCGCGCAGAAGGCGCCGCTGGCGGTGCGGTTTGCGAAGGAGTCCGTCCTGAAGGCACATGAGACGGCGCTGTCGGAAGGGCTCGAGTATGAGCGGAAACTGTTCTACCTGCTTTTTGCGACACAGGACCAGCGCGAAGGCATGAAGGCGTTCATCGAGAAGCGCAAGCCGAACTTCACGGGGGAGTGACGCGAAGCCGCGCGTCAAAACCAGCGCAAGGATGTGAACCGAAGTATGAGCGACATTCGCATTCTCGTCGCGGACAAGATCGCGGAGCCGGGACTTGAGCTGCTGAAGAAGGCCCGGCCTGGGGTCTCTTTCGACGTTCGGGAAGGTTTGTCCCCGCCGGATTTGGCGCGGATCGTCGGCGAGTATGACGGCATGCTGGTGCGGTCGGCGGTGGAAGTCACCGCGGACGTCCTCAAACGTCCCGGAAGACTGTCGGCGATCGCGCGAGCGGGCGTCGGCGTGGACAACATCGACGTGGAATCGGCGACGCGGGCGGGGATTGTCGTCCTGAACACGCCGGATGCGAACACAGTCTCGACGGCTGAGCACACCCTCGCAATGCTGCTGGCGCTGTTCCGGCGGATTCCGGATGCACATGCGCACGTGCGCGGCGGACTGTGGAAGCGGAGCCAGTTCACGGGGGACCAGGTGGCGGGGAAGACGCTCGGCGTGGTCGGGTTCGGGCGGATCGGTCGTGCGGTGGCGAAGCGGGCGCTGGGGCTGGACATGCGGGTCGTCGCGTTCGACCCGTTTGTGGCCGGGGACACGGCGCTGGAGGGAGCGGTCCGGCTGGTGCGTTCGCTGGATGAACTGCTGCCGCAATGCGACTGCGTGACGCTTCATGCGAGCCTGTCGGACGACAACCGGGCGCTGCTGGGGGCGGAGGCGTTCCGGCGGATGAAGCGCGGGTCGCGGCTGGTGAATTGCGCGCGCGGGGCGCTGATTGACGAAACCGCGCTGGCGGAAGCGCTGAAGTCCGGGCAGCTTGCAGGGGCGGCGATCGACGTTTACGAGAACGAGCCTCCGGTGGGCAGTCCGCTGCTTGCGGCGCCGAACGTGGTGCTTACGCCGCACCTCGCCGCTTCGACGGTGGAGGCGCAGACGGCGGTGTCGGTCGAGGCGGTCGAGGTTCTGCTGGCGTACCTGCTGCGCGGCGAGATCCGGTCGGCGGTGAACGTGCGCTCCCTGCCGGCGCATCTTTCGTCGCGGGAGCGCGCGGTCGTGGATCTGATGGATCGGATGGGCCGGGTGCTGTCGGCGTGGTGCGAGCAGGGGCTGCGCGCGGTGCGGGTGGACGTTTTCGGGGAGGGCTTCGCGAAGCTGGGAGAAACGCTGGCGCGGCAGGCCGTGGTGGGCCTGCTGAATCCGCATCTGGACGTCCGCGTAAACGTAGTCAACGCCGCGGAGCAGGCGCGGCAGCGCGGCATCCGCCTTGAACACGGGGTGCATGAACCGCGCGACGGTCGCGGAGAGAGCGTGACGCTGACGATCGAGACGCCGGCGCAACCGCACACGATCGAAGGGACGGTGTACGCGGAGATCGGGGCGAGAATCCTGGCGATCGACGGATATCGGATGGAGATTGTTCCGGATCGACATCTTGTCCTGATCTTCAATGACGATCGACCCGGCGTAATCGGCCTGGTGGGACAGCTTCTGGGCGAGGCCGGGGTGAACATCGCGGACATGGCGCTGTCCCGACGGGGGAAGACCGCGCTGATGCTCCTGAAGCTGGATGCGGGGCTGCCGGACGCCTTGCGCCGCGATCTGGAGTCCCGGCGTCCGCCGATCCTGTCGGTGACGACGGTGAGCCTGCCGCCGCTGAGCGAGTAAGATGCCGCCTTGGCGCGCCGCCGGCGGAGCTGGCGCGCGATCACGACGGCTCTTTCGCGCACATGAACCTGATGTCATCGACAGGACAATTCGGACCGGAGGTCTGCCTCGGGGTAGACGTCGGGGGCAGCAGCATCAAGGCAGGCCTGGTGGACCGGGACGGGAAGGTCGTCGCGTCCGCGGTCGCGCCAACGCCGATCGGGCCCGACGCAGCGGTCGAGACAATTGCGCAGTTGTTTGATGAACTGCTGCGCGAGGGGCGCGTGGCGCGGTCGGGCGTGGTCGGCGCCGGCATCGGAACGCCGGGGCCGCTCAGCCCAAGCAAGGGGGTGATTTACCGCTGCGCGAATCTCGAGGGCTGGATCGACGTCCCGATCCGCGACCTGGTTTCGCGTCGCCTCGGGCTTCCGGTGGTGTTCGACAACGACGGAAACCTGGCGGCGTTCGGGGAGTACTGGGCGGGCGCGGGAGGGCGTGGGGGCGACATGATCGCGCTGACGCTGGGGACGGGGGTGGGGTGCGGGATCATCCTCGACGGGCGGATTCTTCACGGACATTTTGAGAACGCGGCGGAAGTCGGACATCTCATCGTCGAGCGCGACGGGCGGTCGTGCCCCTGCGGACAGCGAGGATGCCTGGAGCAATATGCGTCGGCCGCAGGCCTGACGAAGCGGGTGAGAGACGCGGTGGCGGCGGGGGCGGCGTCGCGGCTTGGCGACGGCTCGGGGCGTCAAATTGACGAGATCACCAGCCGGTCGATCGCGGAAGCGGCGCGGGAGGGGGACGCGCTGTGTGCCCGGCTGTGGCGTGACGCGTGTGAGTACCTCGCAATTGCATGCGTCAATCTGCAACACGTCGTCAACCCTGCGACGATCGTGCTGGGAGGGGGGCTCGCCGAAGCGGGGGATATTCTTCTGGACGGCGTCCGGGAAGCGTTTCTGCGCCACCGCTGGAGGCTGGCCGATGATTTTCCGGTGATCCGGCGGGCGGTGTTGGGGTATGACGCCGGGATGATCGGGGCGGCGGGGTGGGCGTGGGCGGACCGATGAGTTTTTTCACCGCGGCGTTAACCGACGCGGTTTCGGAAGATATTCTTAGATATCCGGCATGATCCTCGGTAAGATGGGCACAAAGGAGCCGCGTGGCAGGGGGGGCGGCCCGGACACAGGTCGAAGGAGGAAAACGGGATGAGGCGTCAGGAATCGCGGCGGAAAGCGTTTACGCTGATCGAACTGCTGGTCGTAATCGCGATCATCGCGTTGCTGATATCGATCCTTCTTCCCGCGTTGTCCCGGGCGCGGGCGCAGTCAAAGCGGACGGTCTGCACAACGCGTCTGCGTACGCTCGGACAGGGGCTTGTACTTTACGGCAACGAGAACGGGGATTTTCTGGTTCCGGGGCGTCTGCCGCGGGTGAATGATTTTCACTGGAGCGTGGAGATCGAGGGAGGCAAGAAGTATCGACCGACGTTTCTGGCGATGATGGGGACGCAGGTGGGGATTCCGGCATTCGATCATCCGATGCCGGATCGCACGCAGCGTGACCGCTTCGGCGAGCCGGGCGATCAGCAGAATTACAGCAACGAAGTGTACGTGTGTCCGGAGGTTCCCGACTGGACGGACGAGCGGAACGCGTGCTTCGGCTACAATTACCAGTTCCTCGGGAACTCCCGCCTGCGCACGGACGCCGACGACGACAAGGATTTCAAGAACTGGCCGGTGACGTTGGTGCGGATCAAATCCCCCGGGTCATGCGTGGCGGTGGCGGATTCGATGGGTACGGCGGCGACGTTCGGCCGGCGCGAGCGCGTTCAGTATGAAAATAACGGGCGGATCGTCGAGATGTTCGGGAACGAAGGCTTCAATCTGGATCCTCCTCTGGTGGACACCACCAACGGCGAGATGGCTGGGTTCCCGCACGACCGCACTGCGGTTCACGAACGCCACCTGGGCAAGGCGGCGACGCTGTGGGTGGACGGTCATGTCGACGCCCAGAGCCTGAAAGAACTGGGATATGAAGTGGATCCGGAGGGCCGGGTGCTCTTCGGAACCACCGCAACGGCGAACAACCGCTTTTTCAACGCAGACCAGCGAAATGAGCCGTGGCTGGAGGAGTAACCCTGCGGTCGGTCCCGCAGCGCCCGGCTTGGCAGCGTGCGCTGCGAGATGGAAACGCGTGACGACAACCCTGTCGTGATCAAGATGCCGCGTCGCGGGACCGGCGGTCCTGACGAAAGCGAAACGCTTCCTTACCTAGCAACCTGTTGCAAAACCCGGGGTCGGCCTTTGTGACACCGGTCTTCCCCGATGAAATTCGCGCCCCGGAGGGACGCGCCGCCCTTTTTCAACGGGCTGCTAGGCCTCCCTTCGCAACGTCAAGGGCAGGCGGGCGCGGCTCGGTCAAACATCCTACGCCCAAGCAACACAATCAGTTTGCAGCGGATCCTTCGGAGGAGCGCTCTTCAAGGATCTTCTTTCGCACATCCTGAGCGGCGTTCTTGATGTCCTGCATCTTTTTTCGGACGCGGGTTCCGGCCGCCTTGTTGCCGCCGGCGGCCTTGGCGACATCCTCTTCCGCTTCCTCAACGAGTTGCTTGAGCTTCTCGAATTCCGGCATCGGCATGGTCAGATAATCTCCTTCCCAGCATGTCCGCAGACAAAGGCAATATCGGCGAAACGTGCCTTCCGGGGCGAGTGTAACGATGAATGGCCCGACAGGAAAGTGCCGGCTGGGCATCGTGGACAGGGGTGGCACGCGGGACTTTGACCCAAGCGCACCTCCCAAGCTACCTGAATCGCTCGACAATGTGTTAATTCAGGAAACTTATGCGGGTGAACCCGCAATGATCGACCTTCCGATAAGTACTGGGTTGGCGCTGAACGATGCGCAGCGGGCGGTGGTCCGGCATGTTTCTTCGGGTAGAGGTTCAGTTAAGCGCATCGAGGTTCGCCGCCGGGGGCTTCGGAAGATGAGCGAGGGATGGGCGATTGCGTTGCTGATCGGGTTAACGACGGCGTGGGTTCAGGGGGGGAAGGCTCCTTCGCATGAGATCGTTCACTCGGCGCAGTTTGATGTCGAGTACGAGGTCGAGGAAGCCGCACTGCCACTTACGACGGTCGAGCTGTGGTATCGACGGGAGTCCGGGGCGTCGTGGCAGCGTTACGGCGTGGATGCGGATCGGCAGAGCCCGGTCAGGTTCGTTGCGCCGTCGGAGGGCTCTTACGAGTTGTTTCTGATCGCGGGGAACACGACCGGGGCTTCCTCTCAGCCGCCGTCGGCGAATTCTGAACCTCATCTGCGGGTGTTCGTGGATTCGACTCCGCCGGCGGCGCAGTTGCACCCCGCGAGGGTTGAGGTCCGGGACGGCCAGCGCGTTCTGGCGGTGCGCTGGTCGGTGTTAGATGCGCATCTGCTGCCGCGCGGCATCGAGCTTTCGTACCAGAGCGACGGAGAATCGACGTGGCGGCCGATCAGCGGCGAGCGGCTGAGCAACTCGGGTCAGTATGACTGGCTGATTCCGGCGGACTTGACGGGTTTGATCCGACTGCGGCTTCGAGCGTACGACCGGGGCGGACACACAGGGGAAGCGTTGGGCGATCCGGTGGACGTGACGGCGCCGGTCGCGCCGCGGGCGGGATCGAAGGCGTCCGTCGGACCGAGCGCGACCGAGGCGGCGAGAGCGGCACGGCTTCTGGCGGAGGCGCGCGAAGCCCGGCAGCGGCGATCGCTGCGGCTTGCGTTGGCGCGGGCGACGGAGGCGGCGCGGCTGGACCCGGCGAATGTCGAGGCGATTGCCGAGCTGGGAAGCGTTCTTTACGATCTTCGGGAGTGGGATCGGGCCGGGGATGCGTTCGAATTGGCGCTGGGTCTTGACGCAGAACATCGGGAATCGCGTTCGGGGCTTGCGCGGGTGCTGGTGCAGCGGCACGATCTGGAGCGTGCCGGCGAACATCTCAAGCACATCGTCGATCGCGACCCGAAAGACGCGCGGACGTGGATGGACCTGGGCGACGTCCTGCTGAAGCGCGGGGACGACGTTGGGGCGCGGGAGTGCTACCACCGGGCGGCGACGGTGGATCCGCGGGCGACGGACGTGGCGGCGGCGGTGCAGAAGCGGTTGGACAATCTTGATGTTCTGCGCCGGCGTTTCAGCGGCGCCGCGGCGGGAGCGGATTAAGAGGACAAACGTTGACGGCACGCAGGGCACAAGCGGAACGTGCGGCGCCGGCGGAGGCGCCGGTTCGCGCCGTGGTCTCGGAGGACGGGTTTTTGCGCCGACGGGCCTTGCGGGGGATTCTGGCGGCGCTGGAGCGAGCGTCCGGCGGCGACCTTCAGGTCTCTGAGTTCGAGGGCAAGCAGGCGGCGCTGGCGGATGTGCTCGACGAGGCGCGGACGGTGTCGATGTTCGGGGGGCGGCGCGTCGTCGTGGTCGAGGATGGCGAGACCTTTGTTTCGCGGCATCGGGAGGCGATCGAGCGATACCTTGAGGATCCGTCGCCGACGGGGGTGATCGTGCTGGCGTGCGCGTCGCTGGACAAGCGGACGCGGGTATACAAGGCGCTGGCGGCGGGCGGCGCGATCGAGGAGATCGAGACCTTCCGCGGGCGGGCGCTGACCGGCTGGCTTATCCGCCACGCGCAGCAGGAATACGGCAAGGCGCTTTCGGAGCGGACGGCGGCGCTGATCCGGGAGTTGGCGGGCGACGAGATGGGCCTGCTGGACATGGAGCTGGCGAAACTGGCGACGTATGCGGGCGACCGCCGGGAAATCCGCGAGACGGACGTGGAGGCGCTGCTTTCGACCTGGCGCGAGGAGAACGTATTCGCGCTGCTGGACGCGATGGCGGACGGGGACGCGGCGTCGGCGATCGCACACTGGCGACAGGTGCTGGCGACGGATCCGGCTGCGAAGGACCGGTCGATCGGCGGGCTGGCGTGGGGGGTGCGGCGGTTGCTTCAGGCGCGTCGGGCGCTGGACGAGGGGCAGTCGGTGTTCCGGATCGCATCGGGCTTGTTGCGCGGCGATGCGCACGTGGTCGAGCGCCGGTTGTCGCGGGTGACGGCGCGCCAGATTGAGAAGCAGCTTTCGGACCTTCACGCGGCGGAGCTGGCGATCAAGACGGGGGGAAGCGCGGCGCTGGCGATCGAGAAGTGGATCGTGACGCACAGCGCGGGCGGACGGCGCACGCCGGCGTCGCGCGCGATGTCGTGACGACGCGGCGCCGGCGGGGTTGGTAAGGCGAAAAAAGGGGCGGGAGGATTCCGCCTGACGGAGGTGATCGGCATGGACGCCGGAAAAGGACCGGGTGCGCATCGCGCATCCAGCGGCGGACGAAATCACGCGGACCCGAGGGAACGAACGACCCGCGATGTTCGCTCGCGGACCGCGGCTCTTCGTGCGTTCCAAACCAGCGGGACCGCGGTCTTGGCGATCGCGGCAGCCGTGGCGCTCCTGGCAGGCATGACCGGATGCCTTAACCGAGGTCAGGCGGCGCCGAAGGGCGCCGCCGCGTTCGACCCGCAGGAATCCTGGCAGGACACGGACGCGCCGGCAGCGCCTGCGCCCGATGAGACCGCCGTGGTTCAGACGGACATTGACGAGTTTCTCGAGGAGCTTCGCCGCGCGCAGCCGTCGTCCGGAGCCGGTTCGACGGCGTCGGAAGTCCCACCCGTGAGGCAGCAAACTCCGGTCGCCCGGACCGCGGACGCCCAACCGATCGACGGTGCGAACAAAAGCTCGACCAACACGGACGGCGCTAACACAGCCGTCTCGATCGATGCGGATGCCGATGCGGATGCACCCGGCGCCGTGATCGACGTCGGGGCGGGTTTGTCCGGCGGCTCCGCGGTCTCGGCCGAGTCGGCGCCGGCGCTTCCGGTCATCAAGGTTGTGCGCGTCGCGCGGCCGGACGAACCGACGGCGAGTCACACCAGAACGTCACTCCCGCCTGCGGAAGTGTCAAACCAGCCGGTGGACGCGACGCCGCCGGCCGCGCGTTTGTCGATTTCGGAATATCTTGAGCAACTGAGCAGCGAGGGGTGCGGGCTAAGTCCGGTGGATCGGGCGTGGCAGGGAAGCCTGATCGGTCTGGCGCTGGGCGATGCGGCGCAGGCGGCGGACCTCTCCGCGGAGCTGGCGCCGAACCAGCGGGAGTTGTTGACCGTTACGGCGGATGCGATCCGCGCGGCGCGCGGCGCGATGCTCGATCCGACGACCGGTGCGAACGCGGCGCTGGCCGCGGCGCAGCATCTTCAGGAGATTCTCTCGCCGCTCGCCGATCTTTCGATCCCGACGACCGCATTGTGCAGACGCGTCCTGACCTTCGGAGTCTACGAAGCGATGCCGGCGGATCAGTTCCTCGCCGGGCGGGCGAATCACACGATCGTCTACTGCGAAGTCCGGAACTTCGCCTCGCAGCCGGAGGACGGCGCCTTCGTCAGCCGGTTCGAAAGCCGCGTCGAACTGCTGACGCCGGACGGACGATCGGTCTGGGAGCAGCCGCCGGCGAACATCGAGGACCGCTGCACGCGCCGCCGAAGCGACTTCTTCATCGCCCACCGCCTGACGCTTCCGCCGACGATCCCCGCGGGCGAGTATGTGCTGAAGGTCGAGCTGCACGACAAGCTCGCGGGCAAGATGAACGAGTCCGCGACGCCGCTGACCCTCCTGGGCGGACCGTCGCTGGCGCGGGAGGAGTGAGCGGCGGCGAGGGCGCGCGTCCGGCGCAGAGGCTGCGGCTCGAACCGCGGATTGACGGTCAAAAGCCGACAACCGACAATCAGGCGTCCTGAATCGGAAGCTCGTTCCACGATCCGGGAGTGCGAAGCGCCGCTTTGCACGAGCAGACGGGCGGATTGAATCCTCCGGGATTCCGGGCGTATTTCGCAATCAGGACGCCGGCCTCATGCCGCAGATTGAACTGGCAGGGTTATCGAAGACCTTCAAGGTTCCCGAGCGCAACCCCGGGCTGGGCGCCGCGCTGCGCAGCGTCTGGCGCCGGAAGCACCGCGAGGTCCGCGCCGTGGACGGGATCGACGTTTCGATCGACGCCGGCGAGATCGTCGGCTTCCTCGGTCCCAACGGCGCGGGCAAGACGACGACGCTGAAGATGCTCGCCGGACTTCTGCACCCCACCGCCGGAAACGCCGCGGTGCTCGGGTTCACCCCCTGGAAGCGCGAGGATGACTTCCTGCGCCGGATCAGCATGGTGATGGGCCAGCGCAGCCAGCTCGCGTGGGATCTGCCCGCGGCGGATTCCTTCCTCGTCCACCTCGCGGTGTACCAGGTGGACCGCGCCGAGGGGCAGGCGGCGCAGGATGAGCTTGTCGAGCTGCTCGAACTCGGCGACGTGCTGAAGAAACCGGTGCGGACGCTGTCGCTGGGCGAGCGGATGAAGTGCGAGCTGTGTGCGTCGCTCCTGCACCGGCCGGCGGTGCTCTTCCTCGACGAGCCGACGCTGGGGCTGGACATCACGATGCAGGCCCGCATCCGGAAGTTCATCGCCGACTACAACCGCCGCACCGGGGCGACGATCATCCTCACCTCGCATTACATGGCCGACGTCACTGCGCTGTGCAAGCGGATCATCGTCATCGACAAGGGCAGGCTCCTCTTCGACGGGCAGCTCGCGCAGCTCTCCGCGCGCCTCGCGCCGTTCAAGGTGATCGCCGTCGATCTGAACCAGGATGTCGACGGGTACGACTTCGAGCGCGTCGGAAGCGTCCTCGCACGCGAGGGGCGGAAGGTCACGCTCCGCGTCCCCAAGGCCGACGCCGCCGCCGCGACCACGCGCCTTCTGGCGGACCTGCCCGTGCTCGACCTGACGATCGAGGATCCGCCCATCGAGGACGTGATCAAGCGGGTCTTCGCGGGGGAGTAGCGGGTAAGGATCCCCGGCACGAAGCTTGTGAGGCCCCGAACACCGCCAAGCGGACGACAACTCCCGAACCTCTCGTTTCAGAACGAAGGCGTCACAACGCCGCGCGGGCCGGCCGCGCCTCACATCGAGGCCCGGCCGACCCGGCGCGTTTCCAACAGGAGGTCTCGGCATTCCCTGTGCGCTCGTTATCGCCGCGTCTGTCGCCGCGTTCGATTGCGCTTTCAGAACCCTCCGGAGAAGGGGCGAATCAGGAACGCTTCCTCACCCTTGACCGCGCTTCGCAACGTCAAGGACAGGCGGGCGCGGCCCGGTTTAACGACCGCGCCTTACGGGTTCGTCGCCGCCGCGAGGTCGATCCCCTGGAACTCACGGTTGAACGAACCGGCCTTGCGGGCGGCGCCGGTGAGCAGGTTGATCTCATACAGGCGCGACCGGCCGTCCACGGTGAGCGCGGCGAAGCCGAAGTTGCCCGTCGTCTCGCCGTTGCGGATCTGCGTGTAAATGTCGAAGCCCACGTCCGCGGACGTATCCTGTCGCAGCTTGCCGACGGCGTTGAGGTTGCCGTTGTTCGGCGGCGCCTGGATGACGATCTGGTCGAGGTCGGCGTCGATGTCGAAGAGCGTCGTACCGGTGTTGGGGTCGGCGTCGTTGTTGGTGTACGCGGCCCCGGCGACGCCCATCGCCGTCGTCGTGTACACGAGCGGCAGGTCTACGATGGCGGCGCCGGTGTCCACGTTGACGCGGAGATTCTGGCCGGTGTTGCTGACGATGCGGAAGCGGTCCACCGTCGGGTTGAAGTCCACGCCGAAGGCCGTCCCCTCCAGCGCGACGGTCAGGCGCGACTTCAGCGTCGCCGCCGCGTTGGACGTGTTGAGAACGTAGACGCCGCCCGCGTCGCCCAGCCCGTAAAGCTCGCCGCTCGCCGGACGGAAGTCGATGCCCACGATCCGCGTGTCCGTGTCCAGACCGCTGATCGTCCCGACGCCGAACGCGTCGCGCGTCGAGCGCGTCTCGAACGCGATCAACCGCTGGTCCGACGTAAGCGCAATCATCTGAACATTCGGCGCCGCCGCGCTCGCCGCCGCCGTCATCGCCGCCAGAACCGAAAGCCCAGGGAAACCCGCACGTCTCATTGAAAAACCCTCCGAAAAGCACCTGAATCGTCTACACTTCGGACGCCGCTGCTGAACCGACCCGCCCCCGCCGGGATGCGAGTTCCCCGCTCGGACCGCCGTGGTCCGAACAACCCGTCCATCACGCCCGCCCCTCGCGGGCGCGATCGCCCATCCTGCCGCGCCTCGCGCAAGAATCCCTCCCGCCGAGGCCCGGCATGAACCAATACGGTCGAAGGAAGCGTTCGGATTCACTCACGCCCCTTGCGATATCGGGGCGCAAGAAGGGAGTCGCCACGCGTAATGAGGGAGCGCGATCCCTCCTCGCCATCACGGCGCCTCGCCCCCGCCGCCGGGGCCGTTGAAAACCTGTGCAAAGTCGGTTACAGCCTGACGCCCGATGATCCGCAGGAGACGGTCATGAACCCCGGCTCGCCGCCGATCGACGCCGACGTTGTGCCTCCCGCGCCGCCGGGTCTGTTGTGCGAGCAAGTGCGCAAGCATCCCAAGTGGGTCAAATTCTACACCGGCTACGTGTGCGCCTCTTGCTCAGAGCGGTTCATCGAGCGGCGCTGGATGGCGTTCCTGATCGACATGATCGCGCTGGGCATCTTCTGGACGGCGGTGGGCCTGATACTCAGGGCGTGGACACCGGGAGCCTTGATGACGTCCGACCTGACGGAGCTGCTGCTGTCGCCGTGCCTCGTCGCCGCGACGCCCTGCTGGCCGCTCCCGCTGATGAACGTCACCGCACGACCCGGCGCCGGGTCTGCTGAATCTGCTGATCATCGTTTTCTTCCTGCTGAGCCTGCTGTGCAAGGACGGGTTTCGCGGCCAGTCGCCGGGCAAGGCTGCGTTCGGACTGCGCGTCGTGTATTGCCGGGATCTGACGCCGATCTCGTTCGGCGCGTCGCTGAAGCGGAATCTCGTCCTGCTCATGCCGTTCTATCTTGGTCACATCACGATCGCCGCGACGCTGCGCGAGCGCGGGCGCTTCGGCGAAGGCTGGGTGCGAACGATGGTCGTCGAGGATCGCTTCCGCACGAACCCGATCTTCTCCGGCACGGGGAGGCTCTGCCGCACCTGCGTATACGACCTCACCGGCAACGTCAGCGGCATGTGCCCGGAATGCGGTACGGGGGTTGCGCAGCCGACGGCGTGACCGTCCGACGGTTAGCGCGCGCCGCACACAACCCTCGCCGCTTACGGGTGATCCAGACCCTGCCGGACGGCGCGCGCGGCCAAGTCCAGCGTGGCGCTTGTGCGAAAATGCGTTTCGGTCCTGGATCGCTCCTCCAGGAAACCAAGCGTCTCCGCGTCTCCCGTAGGCGCCAACTGGCACATCCCCAGCAGAATCTGGCTGCGCACCACCGCATCCGGCTCCGCGTCGTAGATGGCGCGCAGCGCGGGAAGCAGCGCGACATCCTTACGGTCCCTCACGGACTGCGCAAGCCAGAAGCGGATCAGCAGGTCGTTGGGATCGTCGGTCAGATGGGCCTGGTGCGCTTCCACCACGGATTCGACGGTCACGCTCGGTCGGGCTTCGAACTCTTCAAAGAACGATCGCATCGGCGCCCATCGGGGATCGTCGCGCGAGCGTCGCCAGTCTCCAGCCGCCTCGGATGCGGGAGTGTCATACGGCAGTTTCTCAAGCACCTTGGGATCCGCCAGGTGCTTCTGATAGCGGATACGTCCCACCCAGACGACATCACCCAGAGGCTCCAACGAGTCGCATAAGGCCAGAAACTCCGCAGGATCCATGCGCAACCGCAAGACCTCCAGCGCCTCCGGAAACTCTCCCGTCTCCCTGAAGGCGAGCGCGAGCGCGGACGGGTCTTTCGTCACCGCGGTCTTGAGTTCCTCGATGGACCATTCGTCGATAATCGCCTTTGAAGGGGCCGCGCGTGCGGGGATCAACGATCCCCAATCCTCCTGAATTGGAAGCTCTCTTGGCTGCGCGTCCGACAGGGCGACCACCGCCGGCAACGACTTCAGGGAGAACGACCGATGCGAAAGCGACCTTAATCCGATTGGAAACCGCGGCTTGAGTTCATCGAGGAAGCCTTTCAGCTCATCTCGCGGCTGTTCAGTCAGTCCCAATACGAGCAGATCCTTGCGCTCCGAAGCCAGACGATTGAGTCTGGCCACAAGTTGCTCCAGCTCCCGGCGAACGCGGGCCAGGTCCGTACCCTTCGGCGGACGCGTGGTGAAAAACAGAATGACCCAGGTCCGATCCTCGGGGTAACGCAGGTGAAGCGGGTTGATCCACTCTTGCGCGGCAATCGAATATCGCTGCCCCGCGGAGGACGCAGGCGGCGGCACCGGATCCCCACCCTGCAAGAACCCAATGATCAACGCAACCACGCAGGATCCGTTCATGCTGTCTCCTCGACGGATTGACGTGAGAACCTCCGCCGCCCGGACCGTGACGTCCCCCCGGTATTTTCGCTGAAAACAACCCTGCCGCCACGCCCGGTCAATTCATGTTGTGGCACAGGTTTCTGCACACCTCGTCTCGGTTTGGCGGAAGCGCCAGACGAGTGCAACACCCGAGACATGCAGCTTCATCATCACAACAATCCCCACACTGCGACTCATTTTCGGCTGTGTTGCACGTCATTCCGGGAGGGCACGGATGCGGCGTCGTTGATCCCGGGGGTCCATCTGCAAACGCGCGCGTCGTTTTCAAGCACGTCAAAGCCCCCAGAAATGCAGCCGCGAGTATGAACTTCCCTGAGCAACGAACCTTCGGAGTAGACATTGAACATGCTCCTCTGGGAAGGGAAGGGAAGGGAAGGGAAGGGAAGGGA
>BOJX01000052.1 GCA_016860685.1 Planctomycetota bacterium | reverse complement strand
TCACGAAGCGTCACGCTCCGCTCCCTCGAGAGCCCCAGGACGGCGGCGAAGGACTCCGTCATCCTCCGGTCGAGCGCCTGATGCACTTGATCCAGCGACCAGTAGTAGTTGTAGGCGTTCTGGACCTGCTCGAAGTAGGAGACGGTCACTCCACCGGCGTTCGCCAGAATATCCGGAACGACCGGAATCCCTCGACCGGCGAGAATGCGGTCGGCGTCGGGGGTCGTCGGTCCGTTTGCTAATTCGCAGATCATCCGCGCCTGAATCTTGTCCGCATTGTTCCGAGTGATGACGTGCTCGATGGCGGCGGGAATCAGCACATCGCAGGGCAACATCAGCAGATCGTCATTGCTGATGCGCTGGGCGTCGGCGTAACCGGTGACGTGCTGGGCATTATGCTGGTAATGATCGAGGACGCGCGGGATGTCCAGTCCGTTCTCGTTCAGGATTGCTCCGTCCTCCGCGCCGACCGCGATGACCTTGCATCCAGCCTTGTGCAGGATGGACGCCAGTCCGCCGCCGACGTTGCCGAAGCCCTGAATGACATAGCGCCCCTGCTGAAGGCGCAGTCCCAGCGCGCGGTCAGCCTCGCGGATGACGTACATGCCTCCCCAGGAGGTGGCGTCGGATCGTCCGCGCGACCCGCCGAGGGGGAGCGGTTTCCCGGTGATGACGCCGGGTTCGCCGCGGGCGCGGATTCTCTCGTACTCGTCCATCATCCACGCCATGTGCTGCGGGGTGGTATGTACGTCGGGAGCAGGGACGTCACGGTCGGCGGCGAACTCGGGCGCGAACGCCTGAATGTAGGCCCGCGACATCCGCTGTGCTTCGCCCGGCGACAGGGCGCGCGGGTTGCACGTGATGCCGCCCTTGCCGCCCCCGAGGGGCAGATCCACGACGGCCGTCTTCCACGTCATCCAGCAGGCGAGGGCGCGGACGGTGTCGATCGTTTCGTTGACGTGCCAGCGCAGCCCCCCCTTGGTCGGACCTCGGGCGTTGTTGTATTGCACGCGGTAGGCCTGAAACACCTGCACCCTGCCGTCGTCCATCATGACGGGGATGCGCGCCTCGTATTCGCGCATCGGCCAGCGCAGCAGCTCCCGCATTGCGTCCTGGATCCCCAGCGCCTCACAGGCGTGGTCCACCAGGGCCTGGGCGTGATGAAAGGGATTGTGACCTTCGTTGCTCACACACGTCTCCTGTTATCGTCGGTCCGCCTGAAACGCGCCCGTCGCCACCCGATCCACGGACGGCGTGCGGATTCCGGCCGGCCCGAGCCCGGCTTCGGTCTTCGCCGTAGCATAACGGGGATGCCGCCCGGAAGACCAAGCGCGAGAGTGCGGCGGGCGACTTCGCCCCGGAACTGGCCGATAATCAGGTGGAGACGGGATGTGCGGCGGGGCGGGGCAGGTTTCCGCAAGCCGGTTCGTGTCAGCCCGGAAAAGGCGTCATGAGAACGATGATGTACGTTGTCGGCGTCGCCGTGGTCGCGGCGGCGGTTCAGGCTCAGGAAGAAGCACCCGCGTCCTCGGTGGCGGCGGCGCCCGGAGCGGAAGTGCCGAAACTGATCGAGCAGCTCGGAGCGCCGGACTACCAGGCCCGTCTTGACGCCACGCGTCAGCTTTGCCGGATCGGACCTGCCGCCCTCGAACCGCTGCGCGCCGCGCAGCGCCACGAGTCGTTCGAGATCGCCGCCCGGGCCCAGCACCTCGTGCGCCTGCTGGAGCGACAGTATTTCGGCGGCGTGCGCGTGACGCTGTCGGTTTCGAAGACACGCTTCGCCTGGAATGAACCGATCGACCTGACGATCGCGTTCACGAACCCGTCGTCGTTCGATGCGCGCCTGCCCTTCGACGCCGGCGCCGGCAGCGCGGGCGACACGGACGCGGACCTCGCGCAGGTGCGCGGAATGATCGACGCCGGGGAGTATCTGGAAGTGACGGACGCCGCGGGCAACGTGCTCGATCTTCGGGTGGACGACGTCGCTGAGTCTCCCGCAATCGCCCGCCTGATCCGCGAGCGCGCCGAGTCCGGTCCGGTCGAGATTCTTTCCCCCGGCCACTCCGCGATCATCCGTCTGACCGCGTTCAACCGCGGGTGGGCACGGTTTCCGCTGCTGGCGCCGGGCGCGGCGACGGTGCGGTTCCGATACCTGCCGCAGTGGCCGCAGGAGGAGCCTTTTCTCGGGTTCGAGAAGGACGGCGTCGGAGCGGTGGTGAGCGAACCTCTGAAGTTGACGATCGAACCGGGCGCGCCGCCGGGGGTAAGCTCGACGGGGCGGACGGCGAACGTCGTTGTCGAGCGCCAAGGCGAGGAATACGTTGCGTACCTGATTTGTCTTTACGATCGGCCCGTCGCGGTCAACGCGCATTTCGGAACGACGCCGCCTTTCGCGCAGCTTCGCTGGACCTGCCGCGTCGGCGACGAAGACCGCATTCTGACCGCGAGCGACGGCGGTAGGCTCGCCGAGTTCACCGGCGACCGTTTTCTGAACGTTGAACCGGGTTCGCGCGTCGAACTGAGTCGGATCGCGGTCGCCCGCGTGCGAGAAACCGCCGACGCGCTGCCCGCGCCCTCCGGAAGCCCCGCGCTGGTCGCCGCCTACGTGAACGTGGCGTCGCGGGCGTGGCAGATCGAGCAGGCCGACCGCGACACCGACCCCTGGAAATCCCTCCCGGACGCCGCCCGCCGCCCGTTCCCGCCGCGCGTCGTCACCGGACATTTGCGGAGTGATCCGATTCAGGTCGAGCCAAGGTAGATCGCAACGCCGCCGCCTCGGATGCCGCGGCGTCAAATGACGACGACGACGTACACCTTGCACGGACCGTGAATGCCGGTGACGAGCACACCTTCGATGTCGGCGGTTTTGCTCGGTCCAGTGATGAGGGTGAGGTTCGACGGCAGATCCGGCGCACAAGGCGCGTCCCCGGTCTGGCGCGAACCGCCTTCGCCGTCGGGCGCGCACCCGTCCGACGCCCCGAAGAGGTCCACGAGGTCCGCGACGATCCGGGACGTCCGGACGAGAACGATGTGCAGCGGCGGGATCAGCGTCAGCGACCGGTAACGCCGCTTCGCGTTGTCCACGACGACGCTGCCGGTCTCCGCCACGGCGTACAACGCGCCGGTGATCCCGACGTCCGCTCCGTAGAAGGCCTCGTCACCGCGTGCCGGATCGAGCAGGACCGCGTCCGGACACGCCTTGCGTATCACGTTCTCCCACGGCAGGTCCGGTTCAAGCGTGATCTTCGACGCCTTCTCCGCGCGAAGCAGGTCCGCGACGTGGCGACCGACATCGGAGTCGGCGACGACGGACGGCGCCAGCCCCATCGCCTTCGCCTGCTCGCAGAAGGCGCGTACGAGGTCTCCGGACGGTTCGACCTGGCGCAGCACGCCCGGAGGAACCACGGGGCGCGGCGCCCGACGCTCCGGCGGCACGTTGGCCACGGCTTCGCGGATTCGCGCCAGCACCTTGTTTCTGGATTCGGACATGCTCAAAGGAGTCGCGGCGCAACGATGCGGCCTGCGGGAGCTTCGTACCCGGAAACCGGATTGCGAACAAGCCGCTGCGTCAGTTAAGGTCGGTCACGATCCCTTGTCTTCGGCTTCGGGCATCGCGAACCGGGCGAAGCGGAGCATGATGGCGTCCGCCAGGCGGTGCGACAGGCGGCGGATGCCGGCGATGGTGATCCCCTCGGCAGACAGAATCACCTCTCGACGACGAGCGCGCGACGCTCGCACGACAGCGCGCGCGACCCGCTGCGGGGAGTACTGGGTGCGGGCGAGGCGGACAGGGCGGACGTTGACGTTCGAGGCGTTCTCGAAAAAAGGCGTCCGCGTGGACCCCGGGGCGATGCTGATGACGTCCACGCCGCTGCCGGAAAGCTCCATCCGAAGCCCCGTCGAGAAGCTCAGCAGGAACGCCTTGGTGGCGCTGTAGACGGTCATCCGCGGGATCGGCTGATACCCCACGACGGAAGCGATGTTGATGACCTGCCCCTGGCGGCGGGAGAGCATGTCGGGGAGCACAATTCGGGCAAGCTCGACCGGGGCGACGACATTCAGCTCGATCATCCGGCGAAGATCGGCCGACGGTTGTGCGACGACGCGGCCGAATCCGGCCCACCCGGCGTTGTTGATCAGGACGTCCACGGCGCCGAGGGCGGCGCGGATCTCGTCATGCGCCGCGCGGCGTCCGTCCACGTCGGTCACGTCCAGCGGAACGGGCGTCACCCGATCGCGCCCGAGCTGTCCGGCAAGTTCGCTCAACCGGTCGGTCCGTCGCGCCGAAGCGGCGACGCGGGCCCCAGCGGCGACGAAGGCTTCGACGCAGGCCCAGCCGATGCCGCTGGACGCACCGGTAATCCAGACGACTTTATCTTTGAGGACGTAGCTCACGATCGCCTGTTTTGCCCGAGAAACCCGCAGTCGCGCCGCGGGTTCAGACCACACCGGGCGTTTCGCCCCCGGCGCCCGCTTTCCGCCGTGCCAGCCTCCCGAAAAATTTTTTTCGAGATTCAGAAATTTTTGCGAGACAAAGCGGAAGTGGATGTTATACTTCCGCGTCCGCTTGAAAAAGCGGGCGTGGTACGGGATCAAGGGAGTCAAGGATCGAAAGATCCGTTAGGAGGCCACATGAATGCCCAACTTTCATCAGCACCTGATCTTTAATGGGGTGGTGAGCAACGTTCCCGCCTCGGCCGAGGACTGCCGTCGCTGGCTCGACGCTCTCGTGCCGAAGATTCACATGGAGACGTTGGTCCCCGCTCGCGCCGTGTACTGCGACGATCCGGGCAACGAAGGCGTCACCGGCGTCGTGGTCATTTCGACCTCCCACGCGGCTTTTCATTACTGGGAGCCGAAGTCGGAGAACCCCAACCGGTTGTCGTTCTGCCTGTACTCCTGCGCGCCCTTTGACCCGCAGGTGGTCGTCGACCACATCGACGAATTCTGGTCGATCCAGGATTGCAGGTGGAAGCTGTTCGACCGGGGCTGGGACGTTCTCGACGTCACGCCCCAGTTGGAGCTGGCTGCGGTGTAGGCGCACCCAGGTCTGCCTCATATCTGTTGCTCTTGAATTCGGGTATGCCCGTCGGGTGTTTCGTGCGCCGATCGGCGACTTGATGGGGCGTTGCTCGCATATCGTATCCGCACGCGCGCGGGGTCGGGAAGGGTCTGCGCTGGCGTCCCTCCCGACCCCGGCCTGATAATCCGGGTTCCGGATGAGGTCCGCTGCGGCGATCCCTCTCCTGCATCAGGTTCAGATAATCGCGTGAGGATCCGCCCTGTCTTGGGGAAACCGTGGCGAAGTCCGATCAGACCGTCGGGAGGATCGGTCGAGCGAGAACGACATGGCGGAAGGGTTGGTGTGATGCTCAAGGTGATCTGCGTCTGCGGCGCTCGGCCCAACTTCATGAAGATCGCGCCGCTCATGCGCGTGTTCCGCGAGTCGGGGCGCATGCAGCCGATCCTCGTTCACACTGGGCAGCATTATGACGAGCGGATGAGCCGGCTGTTTTTCAGGGATCTGGGCATCCCTGCGCCGGATGTGGATCTCGAGGTCGGGTCCGGGTCGCACGCGGTGCAGACCGCCGAGGTGATGAAGCGCTTCGAGCCGCTCTGCCTGGAGCACCGGCCGGACTGGGTGATCGTCGTCGGCGACGTGAACAGCACGATCGCGTGCGCGCTGGTGGCGGCAAAGCTGGGGATCCGGGTGGCGCACGTCGAGGCCGGGCTGCGCAGCTTCGACCGCTCGATGCCGGAGGAGATCAACCGCGTCCTGACGGATGCGATCAGCGACTTGCTTTTCGTGACGGAACCGTCCGGGGTCGAGAACCTGCGGCGGGAGGGCGTGCCCGAGGAGCGGGTTCACCTGGTGGGCAACGTGATGATCGACACGCTGCTGGCGAACCGGGAGCGGGCCGCGGCCTCGACGATCCTTCAAGACCTCGGGTTGCGCCGCCGCGGATACGACCTCGTGACGCTACACCGCCCGAGCAACGTGGACGACAGTGCGGCGCTGGGGCCGATCCTGGACGCCCTGCTGGAGGTCGCAGGCGTCCGGGACGTCGTCTTTCCGATCCACCCGCGGACACGGAAGAACCTTGCGGCGTTCGGGTTCGAGGAGCGGATCGGGCGGCAGTCGCGCATCCGCCTGATCGAACCGCAGGGGTACCTCGATTTTCTCAAGCTGATGTCGGACGCGCACGCGGTGCTGACGGACTCGGGCGGAGTTCAGGAGGAGACGACGATCCTCGGGGTGCCGTGCCTGACGCTGCGGCACAACACGGAGCGGCCGATCACGCTGACCGAGGGCACGAACCGGCTGGTCGCCCCGACGAAGCAAGGCATCCTTGACGCGCTGGCGGCGGTGGACGGCGCGGCGGGGGCGGCGCCCCGGATGCCGATATTGTGGGATGGTCGGGCGGCGGAGCGCATCCGCGAGGTGCTGCTCAGCGCGGGCGCTCGATCCTGACGGGCGAGCCGGTCCGGTGCGCTGCATGTCGGACGGACCGCGCCCCGCGGCGAGATCATGCCGCCGGCGGGCGCTTGTCAACCCCGGTCGTCGGAACGTCGTCGGGGCGCCTCCCAGTCGCGTCGGGTGAAACATGGACTTTGTCGCAAAGCGCTCTTGAGCGTAGCGGCGCACCTGATAGAGTCGTCATCTGGTCCACAGGTGAAGGTTCGGCGGCGGCGTGAAGCAGCGTCGTCGAAAGGGCGCGGCCGGCAGCGGGAGGTGGGCGAGGGGGCCTGAATCCGATCTGTCGGCGCGAGAGGGGAGTTCGCACGAGGTGACTCAACCCGCTCGGGTGATCGTAGCCGATCATGATGTTCTGCTCGCGGAGTCGCTCGCGGCGTGCCTGTCCCAACACTCCGGCTGGGGCGTCGTCGGCGTGGCTTCGGACGCGCGTCGGCTTCTGGATCTGGCGCTCAGTTCAGACGCGAATCTGACGGTGCTCAGCGCGGCGCTGCCTCCGCTGGGGGGCGAGGCGGCGCGGTCCCGCGTCGCGGAGCAGCGTCCGGCGATGCGTTACGTTCACACCAGCCTGCACCCGATCGACAGCTACCTCGAGAAAGTCCTGGCGCAATCCGGCGCGGGGTACGCCGCGCGGATCGACGGTTTGTCCTCGCTGGTTCAGGTGATCGAGGAGGTGACGGCGGGCCGGTCGTCGTTCTCACCCGCGGTGCGGGCGCGGCTGGCGGAGGGCGAGTCCCGGTCGACTTCGGGGCAGCGCGCGGGGTCGAAGCTGTCACAGTTGACGCAGCGGCAGGTCGAGGCGGTGCGTCTGGTGGGCAGCGGGCTGAGCTACAAGGAAGTCGCCCGGGCGATGGGCATCGAGCGCAAGACGGTGGACAACCACATTACGTCAGCGATGCAGAAGCTGGACATTCACAGCCGCGGGCAGCTCATGTTGTACGTTTTCCGGGAGGGGCTGGTCGGACCGGAGCTTCTGGAGTGGGCGGAGAGCCGGATCAGCGGTCCGGCGACGGGTCCGGTCGTTCCCGCTGTGTCGCCGATGCACCCGGCGCCGCCTCGTCCCTGACAGGTCCGGTCCTGGATCCGCAGGCCTGGCGGGTTGAACGCCTGGCTGTCGCACCCTCGTCTCGACCCGGTTGACCGGTCAGCGGCATCGCGTCACATCGCCCCGGAAGCCGCCGGACCTCCCGGGTCGCCCGGCGTGGTCTTCTTCAGATCGTGCGTGGATTTCATTTGAGCCGGAGGGGTCGATCCGGTAGAAACCTCCCGCCGGACCGGACGGGTCGCCTCCCTGCGCCGCGGACCGGGTGACGTTCAGAACAACCGAAAGTCCGCACCGCGCCGCGACCTGGCGCGCCGAGAAAAGGAGAACGGACGGATGTCGAAGCCCAAGGAGCAGTGGGGAACGCGGATCGGAATGATCTTGGCCGTGGCCGGCTCGGCGGTGGGCCTGGGGAACTTTCTGCGGTTTCCCGGAAACGCCGCCGCCAACGGCGGCGGGGCGTTCATGATTCCTTACTTTTGCGCCCTGCTTTTTCTGGGGATCCCGATCTGCTGGGCCGAGTGGACGATGGGTAAATACGGCGGGATGAAGGGATTCAATTCATGTCCGGCCATCTTCGGCGTGCTGGGGCGACGAGCGGCCTGGCGCTATCTGGGCGTGCTGGGGCTGATTATTCCTATCATCATCTACATGTACTATGTGCTGGTGGAGTCGTGGTGTCTTGGATATGCGATCAGCTTCCTGACGGGGTGGATCGATCTCGGGGATGACAAATCACAATACGCCGCGCAAAGCGTTGAGTATTTCAACAATTTTGTAGGCGCCAACCAAGACGGTCTGATGTTGGATGGCCGGATTCACATCAGCGTCGTTGTGTGGATGATCGTCTTCGCGGTGAACTTTTATTTTATTTTCCGGGGTTTGTCGAAAGGGATCGAAAAGTTCTGCACGTATGCCGTTCCGGCGATGGCGCTTTGCGCGTTCGTGGTTCTTGCGCGCGTCTTGACCTTGGGGACGCCCGATCCGAGCGCGCCGAATCTGAACGTCATCAACGGACTGGGGTTCATGTGGAATCCGAAACCGGTCGATGGAGAGGCCTCCTGGCTGAGCGCGTTACTCGAACCCAAGGTATGGATGGCGGCCGCCGGGCAAATCTTCTTCAGTCTTTCAGTGGGTTTCGGCGTCATCGTGAATTACGCCAGCTACTTGCGACGCAAGGACGACGTCGTGTTGTCCGGGTTGACTGCGTCGGCCACGAATGAGTTTTTCGAGGTGTGCCTCGGCGGTCTGATCACAATTCCTGCGGCGTTTGTCTTCTTGGGAGTGGCTGGCGCTTCGCAGACCGGAACGTTCAGCCTAGGGTTTCATACGCTGCCGGTCGTGTTCGAATACATGCCGGCGGGTCGGTTTTTTGGATTCCTTTGGTTTTTCATGCTGTTCCTGGCGGCGATCACAAGTTCGCTGTCGATGCTCCAACCGGCCATCGCGTTTCTTGAGGAGTCCCTCGGGATCGGCCGCCGGGCCTCGGTCACGCTGTTGGGGCTTTTGACGGGGCTGGGATCCCTGTTTGTGATCTTCTTCAGCAAAGACTTGAAGGCGTTGGTTTTCCTCGACGATACGGTCGGGACGATCATCATCGTCGTGTTGGCTGCAGTGCAGACGATCTTGTTCGGTTGGGTGTTCGGCGTTGAGCGCGGGATTGCGTTTGCGTCGGACGGGGCGCAGTTGAAGTTGCCGTCGTTCTTCGGATTTGTCATTAAATACGTAACGCCGGCGTATCTGTTCTTCATGCTGGGTTCGTGGTGTTATAAGGATCTGCCGGGTTACTTCAGGAAGGTGCAGGAGGATCAGGTGATCTTCCTGTCCTTCTGCATGATTATCGTCGTTACGGTTTTTCTGCTGATTCTGATCCACATCGGAGGCAGAAAGTGGCAGGCGGAGCGCGTGGACGCTGTCGGCACCCAGGAGGCATCACGATGACGACCGGAGGTTGGATCTTCATGATTGCGTCGATCGGTTTCGTTGTCGGGCTGGTCGCGTTCTGTTTCGCCAAGGTGCTCGCGCAGCCTTCCGCAACGGAGCACATGCATGGTCCCCTGGATATCGACACGCGTGACACCGGGACATGACGCCGCCGAATTTGAGGTCGTGCGCGCCAGACGTGTCGTTCGTGGCGTCCGCCGCCGGAACCGGCGGATCGCGGGAAGAACCGGTGCTGTGCCCGCAGTGTCTGTATGATCTTCGCGGACTGCCGGGGCTGCGGTGTCCGGAGTGCGGCGGGGCGCACACGCTCGAGGAGATCCATCGAAGCCGCGGCCTGGTGATGCACCCGGCCACGCCGTGGGAGGCCTCGCCCTCGGCGATGACGTTCCTGGCGACGGTGCGCCTCGTCCTGGAGCGTCCTCAATCGCTGGCGTGCGGGTTTCCCGGCTGGCACAACAGCGACCGGAGTTTCACGTTCTCCGCTCTGTGCTACGCGGCGGCCGTGCTGCCCGTCGTCACCGGGCTTGTCGCGATGGTTGTGCAGAGCGAGGGTCTGACTACGGACCTGCTGCGGGTGATCTTTTTCATACCGGGTCCGATGCTGGGGTTCCTGCTGTGCGATGTGCTCGCGGCGGCGGGGCTGTCGGTGATTGCCCGCCCGACCTGCGCGAAGTCGCCGCATCACTTCTGGTCAGGCGTCGTGCGGTACGGCAGCGTGTTCGCAACGTTCAGCGGAGGCCTCGCCGGAAGCGGGTTATTGATCCGCTCGTGGTGGTTGGCGGACCACCGCCAAGGCGGCGCTTTCCTTCCCCTGTTGCAGGAAGCGGTCGCGATCGGGCTTGCGTTGAACACGATCGCGTGGCTCGTGTACGTCTGCATCCTGATTCACAACGCAAGCCCGCTGGTGTCACCGATGCGGCGCGGGCTGGCGTACTGCTTCATGCCGGTTGCGGGGCTGGCGGGGTTCGTGTTCGGCGGTTTTGTCTCGATGTTGAGCCTGATGTAGATCGCACCTGGGACCGAGGTTTGCTAAGTCCACGCGAAATCGGGCGTTCGGGCGCAACTCGGCAACCGCGGGGAGAACCGCCCCCGGGCGGTGACGGCTCGGATGGGTAAGGGACGCGTCCTGGTCGGCGCGGGTGGGTTTTGCCCGGCGTTGAGCGGTTTGACGGGTTTTCAATCCGCCCTTAGTCTCCCCCGCTTCGGATCAGGGAATCCGGGACAGGAAGTCCGAAGTGAAACGGCGAAGTTGGATCCGGGAATTCGAGGCCTTGCGCCGGGCTGCGGGTCGGGAGATCCTTGTCGTCCTGGGAGTGGCGCTGGCGTCGGGTGTTGTTGCGGGTTGCGACGCGCCGCAGGGGCCGACGACGCGGTGGGCGCAACTGGTGGCGAACGTGCGCCCGTTCGAGTCGGACATTCCGGTTCCGACGGGTTTCCGGATCATTGAGGCGGCGAGCGAGGATTATCGGCAGGGCGGACGGAGGCTGTTCCTGCGGCATCGGTACGTGGGCGCGGCGCCCAAGATTACGGTGCGGACGTTTTATCGGGATCAGATGCCGCTGGCGCGTTGGACGCCGCTGAGAGATTTCACGTTGCGCGGGCGGTATACGATGCAGTTTCAGAAGCAGGACGAGTTTTGTACGCTGGTGATCGACGATCTTGAAGATTCTTCGCTCGGGACGGTCGTGGTGGACGTGTGCATCGCGCCGGGGCTGACCGAGCAGGCGGACTTGAAACGACTTCCATGAAGGCCGAACGACGACACGAATTGAAGGAAAACGAACTCGCCCGGGTGATCGGCGACTTCCGGACGTACATGCAGACGCGCGGGCAGCGCCTCCTGCTGGTGGGCGGGGGTATCCTGGTGGTCTTCGTGGCGGTCTGGTTTTACAGGCAGAATAAGTCGGAATCGATCGGGCGGGACTGGGTGCGTTACACCGAGATTCTGGCGTCCACGCCGGAGGACGGCTGGGCCGACGCGCTGGCGGAGCTGCGTCGCATCGGGCGTGAGTCGCGGGACACCAGCCTGTCGATCACGGCGCTGAGCAAGGCCGGTCACACGGCGCTGCGTCTTGCGCTTCAGACGCCTGAGCCGGAGAAGGCGGAGGCCTTCAACGACGAGGCGGAGGAGATTTTTGACGAGTTGCGCAGCCGGTGGGGGAGGTTCGACGTTGCGCGGGGCGTGGCGCTGTGCGGGCTTGCGACGGTGGCGGAAAACCGGTTCGCGTTCGACGGAGACGCCTCGCAGAAGGACGTCGCCCGGAAGCTTCTGGACGAAGTCGCCAACGATGCGAGGCTTAACGGGACACCGATGAAGAATCAGGCGATCTCGCGGCTGGCGACGCTGGACGAGGTGTTCACGCCGGTGACGTTTGCCCCCCCCGAGCCGAAGCCCGAACCCGCCTCTTCCGACGCGGGCGACCCGGCTGCGGAAGGCGCGCCGGCAGGAAGCCCAGCAAGTACGACCCCTTCTGAACCGGCGCCGACGGGTTCGTCTGCCACGCCTTCCGCGCCGCAACCCTGACCGCGGCGGAACGGCGGCCGCTCAGGACGTTGAAGACCGGCAGTCGGGGGAATGATGCGTTCCGTCATGAAGCACGCCCGGGAAGCGGCCTGCCTCGTCGCCCTGTTTCTGGCGTTGGTTCCGCCCGCCTGCCGTCCAAGCCCGGAGCCGATCCGCGTTGAGGTTGTGCAGCCGGGGGACACCGGGCGGGGTCCGACGGCGGTGGCGGACGCTTCGATCATCGCAGCAGATCGAGGGCGCGTTACTCTGGTCGGCGCGGGCCGGGAAGTCGTCTCTTTCATGCTGGCGGTCGCTCCCGGATCAACGCGACCGACCCACGTCGACGTGGAGGCGCTGACCAGCGCGGTCGGCGTCATTCCTCCTTCAGCGATCCACGTGTTCCGGGTTCACCGGGTACGCGTTCCGGACTGGCCTGGGTGGCATGTGAAGTTTGTCCGCCCGAGCGAGCGCGTCGCCTACCCGCTGGATGTGCTCGTACCGCTGGACGCGCCGCGCGGCGGTCTGACCGATGAGGTGACGTTCGGCCGTGAGATGGTGTTGTGGGTGGAGGTGACGATCCCCGCGGACGCGCCAGCCGGGCGTTATGCGGGACGTCTGACGCTGCGGTCGGACGTTGACGCGAGCCGGACGGTCGAGATCGATGTGGCGGTCCGGCCTTTTGTGCTGCCCGCGGAGGAGGAGGTTCCGCTGATCGGCGAGGTGGACTACGCGGCGCTGATGCGGCACCACGTGACGCGGGAGGGGCGGCCTTATGTTCCGTCGCCGACGTGGCAGGCGGATCCGGCGCGAAGCGAGGCGGTGCGAGTGCTGGACGCGACGATGCGGATGCTGCACGAGCACGGGGTGGACGCGGTGGTGACGGGGCTGGAGCCGGGGCTTCAACTGGACGCGCGCGGGCGGGCGGTGGTGGACTGGGACGGGTATGACGAACTGATCTGGCCTTATGTTGACGGATACGCCTACGCGGACCGACGCGCGGCGGCGTGGTGGCCCCTGCCGTTTTCGGAGACGTTTCCGGCGCGACCGGAAGTCTCCGGGGGCTGGTCGCGGGGGTTTGAGGACATCGCCGCCGCTTATCTGCGTGAATGCGCGGAGCATTTCGCGGAGCGCGGCTGGCTGACCCGCAGCTACTTGTTTACGGACGACGCGCGGCGCGGCGGATCGGCGGGTCTGGAACCCCGTCTCGCGCGCGTGTCCCGTCGCGCTGACGACCGCATTCGGATTGCATCGCCCGGGTTTCCGCAGGATCTTCGCGCGGTCGGCGCGACGACGCCGACCGGGGGGTTGACGGGAGTCGGAGCCGCGTCGGATGTGGCGGCCCTCGTGGATATCTGGGCGCCGCCGGCGCAGTTCTACGACCCCGGCGCGATGCGCGAGCAGCGGAAGCCGGGGCGTCGGACGTGGGTGACGCTGGATCGTCCGCCGTATTCAGGGACGCTCTCGATCGCCGGGTCGCAAGCGGATGTGCGAGGCGTCGCGTGGCAGGCGCGGCGGCTGGATGCCAGCGCGGTGCGTCTCGGGGTGTTGAATCCGTGGTCGGCGCCGCCGGGCGAGGCGACGCCGCAGCGGGTGATCGAGGACGCACCGGACGCGCTGCTTTACCCGGGATCCGCTTTCGGACTCACTGAACCGGTTGCGTCGGTGCGGTTGAAGATGCTGCGCCGCGGCGTGCAGGACGGCGCCTATCTGCGTCTGCTCAGGCAGCACGACTTGGCACACGTAGCCGACACGATGATTGCGTCGCTCGTGCGTTACGCGGGTTCGGACGCCTACGACGCGCATTTCGCGGACGGTCGCTCGCCAGGGTGGTCGCGGGACCGCGCGATGTGGGAGTCGGCGCGAAGGATCCTGTCGGAGGAATTGACACGCAAGCTCAGCGGCGGACCGAAGGACGATCTGGCGGCGGACATCCGCTGGCGGAGAATGATGGAGGCCGCGCGGGTGGTGGACCTGAGTCCCGGCGGGGTTCGCGTGGATTTCGGCGGCGCGCCGGGAGAGGCGATCGGAAGGTGGACGCTGACGTCGCTGTTGCGGGTGGGCAATCATCGCCGGCTTCCGATCGAGGGTGAGCTGCGCCTCGCCGGTCTGCCTCAGGGCTGGGAGGCGGCGGAGGCGTTCCGTGTGTTCGGGCCGATTCCACCGGGGCAGTCGCAGTGGCTGACGTTGAGCGCGTGGAGCGGCGCGCCCCCTGTGTTCACCGACGGCGCATTCGACGTCCCGGTGCAGTTGACGCAGGCACACGCACCCGCGATCGAGCGGCGGCAGCGCGTCGCGGCGCTGACCGCGCACCCGGTCGAACCTCCGATCACGATCGACGGAGATCTTTCGGACTGGCCGGTGGCGGGGACGCACGTCGCCGCCGGATTCCGGCTGATCAGCGCCCTGGATGACACGGACGCGGCAGCAGCGGAGAACCTCCCGGCGCACGCCACCGTCTGTTACGTCGCATGCGATCCGGAGTCGCTTTTCTTCGCCGTGCGCTGCAAGGATGATCGTTGGGAGGGGGGGGCGCGGCGCGGCAACGTCGTCCGGTATGACGACCTGGTTCCGCGAGGGGGAGACCTGATCGAGCTTGTGTTCGACCCCGCGCGGACGGGCAGTTGCGCTCCGGACGACCTTTTTCACGTGGTGTTGATGCGCTCCGGGGGGCAGGTTGTCGAGCGTGGGGTCAATCTCGGCGTCGCGTGCGGTTCGTGGCGGCCCTGGGCGATCGAACTGGAGTGGAGCAGCGTCGAACATGAGACCGGGTGGACGGTGGAGGTCCGCATTCCTCGGGCGGCGCTGGCGGCGGCGGGCGCCGCGCCGCGTGTGCTCGGGTTCAACGTCACGCGACTCGACGCCGAGCGGGACGAGTTCAGCACGTGGTCGGCGGTGCGGGGGAATGCCTACGACCCGACGCGGCTGGGCAACCTGATCCTGCCGCCGCCGACGACGGCAACCGGGGATGTTTCCGAGGATCGGGGCGGTTGATCGTTGCGTCGAGGGGCTGTCCCGGCGAAAACCGTGATCGGACGCGATGCGGAGCGGCGTCCGGAAGTGCGTTCCTGCTGGATTTTCCCGCGGCGTGATCTAGAATCTGCCGAAGCATTCGAACAAGGAGCGCTCCCCGTGACGATGACCGAGGCGCCGCAGAATCAGGCCTACCGAAAACGATCACGCGCGGGCGCCGGACGCCGCATCGCCGGCGGGTTCACCCTCATCGAGCTTCTGACCGTCATTGCGATCATCAGCCTGCTGATCTCGATGCTGCTGCCGTCGCTTTCGCGGGCTCGGGAGCAGGCGAAAAGCGTCCGGTGTCTCGCCAGCCTGAAGGAGTTCGGCAACGCCCTGGCGGCCTACCTCAACGCCAACAAGGACCGCCTGCCGCCGGCGTTGTGGAACCCGGACCCGTCGCTGCTGGAACAACCGGTGGACGTGGATTTCGGATGGACGGAGACGCTGTGGGCGTACGTTTACCGCAACGACGTGCGCGTGCCGCAGTCGTTCCCGGTGCAGCGGAACGTTCGCGGCAAGGATGCGTGGGGCGAGTACTTCGTCTGTCACACGGCTGCGGACGGCGTCCACAGCGGTCACTACCGCGTGTACCTTCCGGCGTGGGCGCAGGGGTCGTACGCGATCCAGTCCGACGGGCGTTACGGCTATGACACCCGTGCGGAGCCTCGTCACGGGGCGATGATCGAGGACATTTACCAGCTCCTGCCGATCATCAGCGACGCCAACGAATATTCGGAGCGCGGCGACAACCTCGGACTCGATGATTGCAGCTACATTGACGCGGGCGAGGCCGACATCGCCGGCAGCAACGGCCGCAACGGCAACCGCATCTCGGACCGCCACTACGGCGGGGCGAACTACCTCTTCCCGGACTTTCACGCCGAGACCGACCGCAAGCTGCGCGCCCGTCTTGCCCGGGACTGGGATCTCAACGGCGTCGAGGACATCGACGGCGGATGACGCCGGTCGGCTAACCGCCGGCGCCTCGCCTCGTTCACTGCACCGAGACCGTCACATCGAAGTCGACGATCTGCGTCGAGTGATCGAAGGTGAACGTGACGATGTCGCCGCAACTGAAGTCGTCGCCGTCGCGCAGCACTTCGCTGCGCGTCTCCGGTCCCAGCCCCAGCGCCACGTCGAGATCCGCGTCGTCGATGATCATCGCCTGAAACGCCTCGCAGTCGCGCGTGAAGGACTGCGTCGCGCCGGCGGCGATCGTGAACGTCAGCTCCTCCGCCAATTCATCGCTGGTGAGCAACGCTTCGGGGATGTTCTGCTCATCCGAGATGAACATCGTCAACTCGACGGGGAAGTCGGAATTGTTCACCAGCCGGACCGTCACCTGCGTCGGCAGGAAAACGTCCACCAGCCCGCATCCGCCGCCCATCGTCGCCACCACCACCACCGCCGCCGTTGCACCCAGCTTCGCGCCACGCATCGCGTCTCTCCTTGAAACCTCAGACAACCGAAATCAGGGCTCCGAGTCCCGGACGGGGCCGCGCCGCTCAAGGTACGCATCCGCCCGCGACACCGCGTCGAGCAACTCTCCGCCGCGAATCCGCCCGTCGGGCGATCCGTAAACGAGCAGTTGCTCGTCCGCACACGCCCGCACCGCGTACCGTCGGTCCCCCAGACCGATCGGAGCGGTGATCGCGCTCGCCAGGTCCGTCCCGATTCCGCACACCCGGCGGATCATATGCGCCAAGACGCCGCGCGTCAGCACATGCTCCGGTTTCAGGCGCCACGCCGAAATGATCAGCCCCCGATCGAGCGCCGCCTGCATCCTCGCCTCCGGCGTCGAGGGTTTTCCCTCTGTCTCGACGAGAAGAAGCACGGCGCGGACGCCTTCGTCCACCGACGCGGTCGGGACTTCCGCCAGGTAATGCAGGAACGCCGCGTCGTTCAGCGTGTCCGGCGACTGCGGCGGCGTCCAGTGCCGAAGCTCCGGAGCGCATCCGGTCAGCGGTGCGATCGCCATCGCGGCGATGCACGCGGCGGCGGTCGCACCACACGGGTGGTGTAACGTCCGCCTCCGCCGCTTTCGATGCTGGTTGTCCCGCGCTGCGGCGATCATCCGGTTCAGAAGCTCCACGTCACGCCGGTCAGAAAGAAAGGCCGCGCCGTGCGGTCGTCAAAGACGTCGCCGGGAAAGAACACTCCGACGCGCGCCGTCCACGACACGTCCCGCGTGATCGCCCAGTTCACGTAAGCGTCCACCTCGCTGCCCAGATACCCGGACGTCCGCACCGCGGTCGGATCGGAAACCGCCCCCGACCGGTGATGCTTATGATAAAGCAAGGTGTCCAACCCGACTTCGACGCCGTCCAGCCGTGGGTCGCGCGGCCAGGGATACCACGCCGCGCCCGCCCGCCACAGGTGGACGTTCGAGTAACGCGGCGCGAACGACAGCCCCGTGTCTCGGTAGCCCCACGCGTTGAAACCCGTGTCCTCGTTTCCCCGGACGTTTCCGCCGATCGCGTCGGTCGGAGATAACTGCCGGTCCGCGTCTCCGCTGCCGAACAAGTACTCGAGCGTCGCGCGAACCCGGCGGTCGCCCGGAAATTGATATTCGAGCTGCGCGTTCGCCCCCCACGCCCGAATCACGTCTGAGCGCATAAACGCCCGGTCCCCGAAGCTGCGCCCGCTCTCGTAGGCCCACTCCGCCCGGTACATGAACCTCGGCGCAAGTTCGCCCGTCGAACCGGCGCCGACGTAGAACGAGTCGTAATCAAACTCCTGAAGCGGCGTGGGATAGGTCTCGCGGTTGTGGTCGCGCTGCCACAGTACGTAAACAAAAGGCTCGTGACGCTGCGGGGCTGTGTACGAAAGCTCCGCCCCGAAAAACGCCCGCCGCGTACGATCCGCGGGACGCGTCAGGTCGATATCCTGCGTGCTGCCCACCGTCCGCCCGACGAGCCCCCGCAGGCGCCAGTCCGCCGTCTCCAGCCGGACATCGACGTGATCCAGCGGGGTGGACAGCGTCAATCCCGTCCCGATCTCGACCAGATCGCGCCCGGCGCGGACGATCACGTTGACCTCCGGGGCGCTCCAGCCGTAAACGCCCGCCGCGCGGGCCAGATCGAACCGGTAAGTCCCGCGCTCCAGGTTCATGCCTTCCACATCGTCGTCGTCGCCGTCGTAGGAGTCGCCCGCGTTGAAATCCAGGAAGCTCAGCCGCCCGCGCAGATACAACTCGTGCGCGCCTTCGTCCAGTTGGAACCGGGTCCAGACCCGAAGGTCGTGCCGTCGGAAGGTCCGCGACGGTTCGATCCCGTCATCAAAAAGAAAAAGGTGGAAGCTGTACCAGCCGCCGTAGTCGAGAAACACGCGGTCAGCGGGCGACCGATCCAGGCTCCGGTCCGCGCGAACCTGCTCGTCGAGACGGCGCTGCTGCTGAAGGAACGCGTCGCGGTCCTGGGCGGCGGAAGGCGATGCGGGACCGAACCCTGCCGCCAGCAAGGCGCCGCCGACCCACGACAAGACGCGCATGCGCATCAGGACTCCCCGCGCCGCCCTCCTCCGCAACGTAGGCGTGGATCGTGCAGGCGGATCAAAAAAAGATCAATGCGGACCGGGGGAAGACGCGGATCAGGCTTCCTGAAGCCGCGCGGGCATCGGCGCGGACTCGACCCGGTTTTTCCCGGTGTTCTTCGCGTCATAAAGGGCCTGATCGGCGGCCTGAAGGAGGCGCTCAGCATCGCGCGGCTCCAGCGCGATTGTGTCGGCGACGCCGATGCTCAGGGTCGTGGGACATTCGACGTTGTTCTCGTGCTGCGCGGCAATCAACTCCGTGCTGATGCGTCGGGCGAGCGTCTTCGCCTGCTCGCGGTCCGTGTGCGGCAGGAGGATGACGAACTCGTCGCCGCCGAAACGCGCCGCCACGTCCGACACGCGCATCTGCCGCCGGATGACCGACGCCGCCAGCACCAGCCGGCGGTCACCCTCGGCGTGTCCGAGGCGGTCGTTGACGGTCTTGAAGTCGTCCACGTCGATCATCATGCACGAGATGACGTGTCCGTAGCGCTCCGCCTCCGCGAACCGGCGGCGCAGCATCTCATCAAAATACCGCCGGTTGTGAAGTCCGGTCAGGGAGTCGCGCGTCGCCAGGTGCCTCAGCAGCTTCGTCCGCCGCGCAACCCGGCGCTCCAGCTCGTTGTTCAACTGAATCAGACTTTCATGCGCTCGTTGATGCTGATCCGCCATCAGATTGAACGTCGCCGACAGCTTTCCGATCTCGTCGCGCCGGTCGACGCGGCTTCGAACATCCAGATACCCGCTGGAGAACGCCGCCATCGCTTCACAGAGGGCGTTGATCGGGCGCACCAGCCGCCGCACCGCCAGGTAGCTCAGCGGCATGCTGACCAGTACGACGATCAGACCCACGCCGGTAAGGAAATTGACCGTCTGCCGCGTCCAGAGCCCGAACGCCTCCAGCGACGTCGCGACGTGAACATAACCGAGAACGCCGTCGCCGCCGCCGACGATCGACTCCAGCCGCCGCACCGGGTAAACGACGCCCGCGAACGCCGGGGATTCCGCCTGCGCCGGGTAAAACAGCGAGACGCCGATCGGAATGTCCGTCGCCCCGAGCTGCCACGCCACGGTCACATCCGGAATCTGGCACTGCGCCCGGCGGTGCCACGCGATCGGGCGCCCGTCCTGCGAGAAGAACCGGACGGAAAGGATCGGATCGCGTTCCGACACCTCGCGCGCCAGCTCCTTCAGGTGCGCGGGATCCTCGGGCTCGAAGTAGGGCGCCGCGGCCAGCGCCACCGTGTCCGCCAGGCGCAGCGTCTCCTCCGTGTGCTGCGCCTCAAAAAAGTTCGTCGTCGCCCGGAAGAGGAATAAACACGCCGCCAGCGACACCGCCAGCGTCACGCCGACGACGAGGACGGTCGCCCGGCATTGAAGTCCGAGCAGAACTTCCTTCGCCCGCGTTGACTCGCCGATGGCGCGTTGTTTGTCCGGTGACGGGTCCGACATCCTGAAATCTATCGGAACTTCATGCACGTAATTGCACTGCCCTTGTAAGCCGGGGATGCGGGGCAAAGCGTTGTCAGATTTCCCCGACTTAAGATCACAGGTATCGCGCAAGCAAGTCGGCAAGATCGCGCATTCTTTGCGCGTATGTATGATCCCTCAGGGTTCGCGCCTGACCGGCGAGCGTCAACGCAGCGCACTCGTCCGGCCGGCGCAACAACTCCCTGCAACACGCGACGCATTCCTCCACGGAGGCGTAAGTCCGCACCTCTCGTCCGGGCTCGAAGTAGTCCGACAGGTTTGCCTTCGCGTCCGTCACCAGCGCCGCGCCCACGCCGGTGGCCTCGAAAAGCCGGCAGTTGTTCGCCAGCGTCTCATTCGCGACGCCGCTCACGACGATGTCGCCGTGAACGTTCACGGTGATCCGGGATTGCGCCAGCAGGCGGAGCATCCCCAGCCCCCACGCTTCGCCCCCGTGTCGGGCGCGGACCGGGGAATCCGGCGGCAGAGATTCCGCGCCGTATCCGAACACGCGGATCGGAAGCTCCCGACAAAGCGCCTCGAGAAGTTGTCGGCGACCTTCATGCACCGGTGCGATGCCGCCCACGAACGTGAGGTCGTAACGCTTCTCGATCGAACCGAGAGACTCCAGCGCCTTGGAATCAAATCCCAGCGCCAGAAACTCGGCCGGCGTTCCGCGGGCGCAGAAGTGATCCACGATCGGAGGCCACGAGGAAACGATCAGACCGTGATGGGCGAATGTCCGACGCGACGGCATCGAGCAGGCGATCTGTCCGGCGATCAGGCGCGTCAGCGGACGGACGTCGCGCCAGACCTCCTCTCCAGCCACGGCAAGTTCCTGAACGTACACCACGTCCGGCCGAAACGACCGGACCTGCTCAAGAAACACTCGGAAGAGTTCCGCTTTGTCCTCGCCCGAAGTCGTCAGGTCGTGTTCAACCGCCCAGCGGCGCTGAAGGGAGGCCGCATTGAGCACGACCGTCCACGCCTCGTGTCCGAGGAGACGCAGTTCGCGGGCGTACGCGTCGCCGGTTCCGAAGAATTCGGACATCAACGCCGCGTGATGTGCTTCGTAGGGCAGAACTTCGGCATCCGGGCGCCTTCGGTAAAAATCCGCAAGAAACCCAGGATAATACGAGTCGGCGATCAGGATGCGCATCGAACCGCGAACCTTCCCCTCCGGAACCGCCGATCACCGCTTCTTCATGCCGTCCACAACGATGCCGACCCAGACGTCAGGCTGCATGAACCCCTGGCCCCACTTGGCATCGAGGTCGCGCGTCGGTTTCGCGGCGACGATTTCCTCCCGGCTTTTTCCCGCCTTGACCAGCGGGGCGATCGCGTCGCGCGCGGCGATCAGCATCGCCCGGTACGCCTTGAGTTCCGAGACGCCGGAAAGCGGTCCGTGTCCCGGGATGATCTTCGTGTCTTCGGCGCAAAGCGCGAGGATGCGGTCCGCCGCGCCGATCATGCCTTCCAGGCTGCCGCCGTGGTCGGTGTCGATGAAGGGGTACATCCCGTTGAAGTAGATGTCCCCCGTGTGAACGACGTTGGCACGCTTGAAATGAATGATGCTGTCGCCGTCGGTGTGCGCGGGGGGGACATGCAGCACGCGGATTTCGTCTCCGTTCCAGTGAAACGTCAGGGACTCGGCGAACGTCACCACCGGAAGCGCTTTCGGCGGCGACGCCGGCACGCGCTGCTTGAACGCCTCAAGGAACTGGTCGGAACTCATCGCCTTGCGCACGTTCTCATGCGCGACGATGATCGCCCCGGCCTTGCCGAAGTTCTCGTTCCCTCCGGTGTGGTCGAAGTGCCAGTGCGTGTTGATGAGGAACTGGACCGGTTCGGGCGAGAGCTTCGCAATCGCGGCGGTGATCTTGTCGGTGAGCGGGGCGAATTGATCGTCGATCATGAAGGCGCCGTCGGAACCGACGGACAGCCCGATGTTGCCCCCGGTCCCGGTCAGCATGTAGACGCCGTCCCGAACCAATTCGGGCTTGATTTCGACCTGGGAGAAGTCCCGGTCCTGCCCCCGAGCGCCAACGCACGCGACGCACAATCCCGCGCCGATCAACACGCTTCGTCGCAACATGATCCGCTTCCCTCCGCCTGCGTGACCGAAAACCAAAACGCACCTCCCTGCGGCGCGAGGACGCTTTTCTTTCCCGTCGCCGGCAACCCTTCGGTTCGCGCCGGTCTTGTACCCGCACCCGCACCGACCTGCCAGCACCGGGCAGGCGCCGGCGGTCCGATCGTCGGCCGGGCTGGATGACCGTTGCCGACGGAGGCGGATGCCGGTATTCATCTGGGCGCCGTTCCCGTGCGGGGCGGGGGTGCGGTTCTTTTAAGGCGTTTTCGCGGAGCACAAGCATGTCTCGCTCGATTTATGCCCGGCTTTCACAGCGGTTCGGTCGACGGGTGGATGCGGTCACCCGTCGTGAGATGCTTCGATCGTCGCTGGCGGCGTCGGCGGGCGTTCTGCTCAGCGGCATACCGGCGCGGGCCTTCCCGCGGCAGGAGGCGCGGAAGCGGAGCGTCATCGTCGTCGGCGCGGGCTTCGCGGGGCTGGCGGCTGCGCACGAACTTGCCGCCGCCGGTTACGACGTCACCGTCGTCGAAGCCCGCGGACGCATCGGCGGGCGCGTGCTGAGCTTTTCCGACATGATCCCCGGAAAAAACATGGAGGGCGGCGCCGAACTGATCGGCAGCAACCACCCCACCTGGGTCGCCTACGCAAAAAAGTTCGGACTCGAATTCCTCGACGTGACCGAAGCCGAGGATCTCGAGTTCCCGATCCTGATCGGCGGCAAGCGCCTCGACGCGGACGCGGCGGAGGCGCTCTGGGAGGAGATGGACGCGGTGATGTCGCGGATGAACGCCGACGCCCTGCCGATCGACGCCGAGCAACCGTGGAAAAGCCCCAACGCCGTCGAGTTGGATAAGAAAACCGTCGGCGACTGGCTCGCGGCGCAGGAAGTGTCGGATATCACCCGTGACGGGCTTAAGGCTTTGCTGGAAGGCGACAACGGCGCGGCGTTGTCACGCCAGAGCTACCTCGGGATGCTCGCTCAGGTAAAGGGCGGGGGCGTCGAGGCGTACTGGACGGAGAGCGAAGTCTACCGTTGCAAGGGCGGCAATCAGCAACTCGCCTTCAAACTGGTGGAGGCGATCGGAAAGGACCGGGTCGTCCTCAGCCTGCCCGCAAAGCAGATCAAGGTCATGCCCGACAAGGTGGAGGTCCGCTGCGCCGACGGTCGAACGATCACCGCCGACGACCTGATCCTCGCCACACCGCCGACGGTCTGGAACAAAGTCGAGATCAGCCCGCCGCTGCCGGCCACCCTTAAGCCTCAGATGGGAACTAACATCAAGTATCTGGCGGCGCTGAAGTCGCGGTTCTGGGTGGAAAAGGGACTTGCCCCGGACTCCCTGACTGACGGACCGATCAGCATGACCTGGGAGGGGACGGACAACCAGCCCGCCGAGGGACAGGCGGGGCTGGTTGCGTTTTCCGGCGGACCGGCTGCGGAAGCGTGCCGTGCCCAGTCGACGAAGGACAAGGACGCCTATTATAAACCAAAACTTGAAGAAATTTATCCAGGATTCTCAGATGCGTTCGTCTCAGCGCGATTCATGGACTGGCCAGGGGACGTCTGGACGATGGGGGGATACTCGTTCCCGGCGCCCGGGGAGGTGACGGGGCAGGGACCGCTGCTGGAGAAGGGGCTTGGTCGGCTGCATTTCGCCGGCGAGCATGTCTGCTACAAGTTCGTCGGATACATGGAGGGAGCGCTCAATTCCGGGGCGACAGTGGCGCGTCGGCTGGCGGTCCGCGACGGCGTGATCAAAGGGTAGCCGGGGCGTTGCATGCGCCGGAAAACCTGTTAAGATTGCTTGCTTCCTGAGAAACGACACCACTTGAGCGATGGCGACGGACCCACGGTCGCGCGTTGGATCGCGCGATGCGGGGGTTTTGTCGTCAATGACGAGAGGGATTCCCATCTATGCCGATGACACTGGATGAGGTGGCGACGCTCATCGAGACGGGAGAACTGGACAAGGCGGAGCGCCAGCTTTCCGCGTCATCTTCCTCGACCGAGGACGCGGTTCGGCGTCTGCTGCTGAAGGGACAGCTTCACGAGCGGCGCGGCGAAGTGGAGCGGGCGTTGGCGGCGTACGAAGAGGCGCTCCAGTTGGATCCGGATCACGCTGAATGCGCCTTCCACGCAGCCTATCTGCATGACCTTCGAGGCAACGACGAGGAGGCGATCCACCTCTACGAGTTGTGTACGTCCGCGCCGCCGATTTCGATCAACGCCCTGCTCAATCTCGCGCTGCTTTACGAGGATGTCGGGCGTTATGTGGAGGCTCGCTCCTGTCTCGAAAGCGTTCTCGACGAACACCCCGAGCATCCGCGCGCTCTGCTGTTTCTGAAAGATCTGCGCGCTACGATGACGATGGTGGTCAGCGACGACCCGTCACGGCAGACCGGGGATCACGGCGGGATCCTCGACATGGCGCTGGCGGACTTCGAGTTAAGCGTTCGAAGCCGCAATTGCCTGCGGCAGATGAACATTCACACGGTCGGGGATATCCTTCGCATCACAGAGCCGGAACTGCTGGCGTTCAAGAATTTCGGTGAGACCTCCCTGAACGAGATCAAGGCGATCCTGGCGAGCCGGGGGCTGGCGATCGGACAGCTTGTCGCCGGTCCGGCACCCTTGGAGCCCGACACGACCGCGGTAGTGGCGCCGATGATTCCCGAGGGCGATCCGGGTCTTCTGCATCAATCCGTGGCAACCCTGGAGCTTTCGGTCCGCGCGCGGCGATGTCTCCAGCGCCTCGGCATTACGACGATCAGTGAATTGGTCAGCCGCACCGAGGCTGAACTGCTGGCGACCAAGAATTTCGGGCAGACGTCCCTGGACGAAATCCGTCGAGAGCTGGGACAGCGCGGACTGCGCCTGCGGGCGCACCGCTGACGTTCGGCCGTCGCGGTGAACGAATCCGCCTCCGCTCAACCGGAGCGCGTCCAGGACAGAGGGAGACCTCGCCGTGCGCGTATCCCGTTTTGCGCAAACCTGCTGCCGCGGCTTTGTGGCCGTTACGACCGTCGTCGCGGCCCAGGGCTGCGACCGCAGTGCGGCGGACGCCTCCGCCGCGCGAGCGACCGAGGCGACCCGCTC
>BOJX01000051.1 GCA_016860685.1 Planctomycetota bacterium | reverse complement strand
CGACGGACTACGGTCTGGACGAGGAGGCGGTGACGCAGCTTTCGGACCTGCTGGGGTCGGTGGGGTTGGAGATTCCTCCGGAGGGGTTCCCGCTTCAGGACTTTCTGCGCTCAGCGGACGTCGAGGCGATCATGCAGTTAATGTCGAACGAGGAGCTGCTGGCGTCGATGGGCTTCTCGCGGGACGACATCCTGTCGCGGCTGCCGCGGGAGGTTCGTCAGGCGCTGGGCGCGCTGGGGGGCGGGGAGGGCGACGGCGAGTCGAATGAAGAGGACGAGGATGAGTAGGGAATTGCGAAGAGCGAATCACGAAATTCAGGCGCGATTCGACGGTAGCGCGGCGGCAGTCAGTCGGTCGCGCATCTCCGTTTCCGCTTTCCGCCTTCGTCATGCCTCTCTTTCCGCCGGTCGGCGTGGCGGCGGTGCACGGCGGGGCGGGATCACGTTGCTGGAGGTGATTCTGTCGATCGGCATCACGGTGACGCTGATGGCGATGCTTTTCGGGTTTTACAACTCGACGCTGAAGGACCGGACGGAGTCGCTGAAGGCGTCGTCGCGGATTCAGTTGGCGCGAGCGGTGGTGGCGCAGATGGAGGAGGAGATCCGGCAGGCGAGTTCGTTCACGCCGTATTACGGGACGGGGATCGTGGGCGGGCGGGACTGGATTCAGGTCTTCACGACGCGCCTGCCGCGCAAGGTGCTCAGCGAGGACCGGTCGCGCTTCGAGCGTCCGATCCCGAGGGAGTTCGACCTCTGCGAGGTGCGCTACTACATCGCGCGGCATGAGGAGGTTCAGGACGACGAAGGGTTCCCGCTGGCGCTGGGTCTGGTGCGGAAGGAGACGCGGACGCTGGGCAAGGGGAAGACCGTCGGCTCGGTTCACGGGCGCAACCGGTCGGGGGACGCGGACGGGGACGGCATCGAGGACGACGAGGTTTTCGATGACGAGCCGATGGACGAAGAGAACAGCGGGCTGCTGGACGACTCAGAGGTCAGCGAAGACGACATGCCGGTGAAGGAGGAGTTGTACGCTCCCGAGATCAAGTTCATCCGGTTTCATTATTTCGACGGGAACACCTGGTGGGAGGACTGGCGGCTGGAAGGGGCGAACTCGCTGCCGCAGGTGGTGCGGATCACGGTTGGATTCACGCCGAAGCCGCCGTTCGACGAGTTTGAGGAGGAGGTCGACCTGTTTCTGGAGGCGCCCGAGGATCAGACGGCGCTGGAGGAGGACCAGTACACGATGTTTGTGCGTGTGCTTCAGTCGGACACGTTCTTCGGGTCACGTCTGACGCGGACGGCGCAGTCGGTGATGGATGCGCAGGAAGAGGCGGAGGGGTTTTGAGGATCGGGGAATCGGGGGTCGGGTGGCGGGTGTAGCCCGCCCTGCGGGGGTTGTGAATCGTGGGTCGTGAAATGCGAATTGTGAATCATGAGTCGACGGCAGGGCGTCGCCGTCGCCGCGGCATCGTGTTGCCGATGGTGCTGCTGGTGCTGGTGCTGGTGGCGGTGATGGCGACGAGCTTCGCGTTTCACACCGGGGCGCGGCTGGCGGGGACGCGGGCGGTGCAGACGCGGTTGCAGACGCGCCTTGCGGCGGAGGCGGGTCTGGAGAAGGCGAAGCTGCTGCTGGCGAACCAGCGGCTGGACATGAATGCGTGGTATCACGATCCGGAGGAACTGCACCGGGTGATCGTGTACATGCCCAACGGGGACGAGACGATCTGGGGGACGCGCGACGAGTACGACGACGAAAAGTTGATCTACCGTTTCAGCCTGGTGGCGGACGACTTCACGGATGACGAGGAGTTCATCCGCTTCGGGATCACAGACGAGTCGAGCAAACTGAACCTGAACACGGCGACGCGCGAGCAGTTGCTGATCATCGTGCAGCACGCGATCGGCGACCGGGCGGAGGAGCTGGAGTTCACGGCGGATGACATCGTGGACGCGATTCTCGACTGGCGCGACGAAGATGACGCACCGCAGAAGGAGGAGGGGGACACCGAGGGGCCTTATTACGACGGTCTGGTGAAACGTTATCCGGTGAAGAACGCGCCTTTCGAGACGGTGGAGGAGTTGTTGCTGGTAAAGGGCGTAGACGGTCGGCTGCTTTACGGCGAGGACCAGGACCGCAACGGCTTGCTGTCGACGAACGAAGACGACGGGGCGGAGACGTTTCCGGACGACAACGCGGACGGATTTCTGTCCCGGGGGATGTATCCGTATCTGACGGTGTACTCGCTGGACCGGAACATCAGCAATGACAATCGACCGAGGATCAACCTGTATCAGAATCAGGGCCGGTTGCGACAGTTGTTGATGGAGGAGTTCGCCGACGACAGCGAGAAGGTGAATTACGTGCTGGGGGCGGTGGCGCGTCCTGATGGGGGCGGACCTGGCGGCGGGCCGGGTCGTGGCGGACCCGGGCGTCCGGGCGGCGTGCCGGGGCGGCCTGGCGCGGGCGGTCCGACGCGTCCGCCGGGAGGGGACGCCGGGTCGGGTGCTGAGGGGGACGTTCGCGGGGGTTTTCCGCGCGGCGGACCGCCGACGGAAGGCGAAGGTCCGCGTCGCGGGGGCGCGGGTCGTGGGGGCGAGGGTCGCGGGGGCGATGGCGGGGGTTCGTCGCGCGACGATTTTGATGACGATGATTTTGACGACGACGAGCTTTCGGCGAGCGGGAAACCGTCGCGCGTGATGCTGGCGAAGTTCTCTCCGCAGGACCGTGGCGGAAGCGGGGTCGGGGCTTCGCAGCCGCCGCCAGATGATGATGATGCCGACGAGGATGACGGAGACGTCGGCGACCCCGGCGACACGGGCGGTCGCGGCCGGCTGGATGAGGGTGATGAGGAGGATGACGAAGAAGGTGAAGGCGGGAGCGGTGGTCCCGGTGGGGGCGGCGGAGAGACGCGTCCGGTGACGACGCCGGCGGAGCTTCTGGGCAAGCGTGATGACGGGAGCGGGTCGCGCAGTCCTTTTACCGTGGAGGATCTGCCGCAGTTGATGGATCGGCTGACGGCGGAGGAGGAGATGGAGATCCGCGGGCTGATCAACATCAACACGGCGCCGGAGCTGGTGCTGCGGTGTGTGCCGGGTTTGGCGGAGGAAGACGTGGCGGCTATCGTGGCGCGTCGCGCGGAGCTGGACGCGCTGACGAAGTCGACGACGGCGTGGCTGGTGACGGAGGGCGTGATCGGCGTGGAGAAATACGTGGAGATTGCGCCGAAGATCTGCGCGCGGGGGACGCAATTCACGGTGGAATCGCTGGGCTACGCCGACCACGTGGGGATGGTGACGCGCATTCAGGTGATCTACGACATGCGGGGTCCGCTGGCGCAGACGATGTACTACCGGGATCTGACGCAACTGGGCGGGAGCTTCCCGATCCGCGAAGAAGACGAGGAGAGCTTCCGTGTACCTTGAGACGAGAAAGCGCGGATCGAAGCGGCGGATCGTCTGCCTGGAGTGGGACGGGCGGATGCTGCGCGTCGTGGAGGCGCTGGTCAGCAAGAAGGGCGTGCGTCTGCTGAAGGTGGAGTCGTTGCTGATTCCGGCGGAGGTAGATGCGAATGATGCGTCGTCGCTGGGGAAGTGGATCCGCCGGGCGCTGGATGAGCAGGGGGTGTCGGCGAAGCTGGCGGTGGTGGATGTGCCGCGGAACCAGGCGATCCTGACGACGCTGAACCTTCCGGTGGCGGTGGCGGGCGAACTGCCGGGGATGGTGGAGTTTCAGATATCGAAGGAGCTGCCGTTTCCACTGTCGGAGGCGGTGGTGGACTTCGCCGTGCCAGGCGGCGTGAAGGGCGGGACGGCGCCGGTGCTTGTCGCGGCGGTGCGGAACGAGGTAGTGGAGCACCTGACGTCGGTGGTGGCGGCGGCGGGGCTGAAGCTGGAGCGCGTCGGGCTGCGTCCCTTTGCGAGCCGCACAGCGGTGATGCGGGCGCTGGGCGACGGGATGGCGGAACGGGTGTTGTTCGTGGACGTGGGCCCGACGATGACGGAGATCGACGTTCTCGCGCCGGACAGCCTGCCTTTCTCGCGTGCGGCGGACGTGTTCGTTCCGGGTGGGCTTGCGGAGCCGCGGACGTTCAAGCTGGGGGGGGCGGCGGGTTCGGAAACGGCGTCCGGGATTGAGGGCGTTTCTCCGTTGTACTCGCTGGAGTCGGTGACGGAATCGCTGGTGCTGGAGGTGACGCGTTCGGTGGAGGCTTACCGGGCGCGGGAGCGTGGTCAGCGGATCGGTCACGCGGTGATCGCGGGAAGCATGGGCGTCGAGGGGGCGTTGTGCGAGGCGCTTCAGCAGCGATTTGATTTCACGGTCGAGCTGTACAACCCGGCGGCGACGTTCGGGTGGAGCGCCGAGCAGGGCAAGCAGGCGACGGGATTCGCGTCGGTGCTGGGGCTGGTGCTGGCGCACGACGTCGATCCCTCGCAGCATTTTGATTTTCTGCACCCGAAGCGGACGGTGACGCAGACGCAAGTGCAGCTTCGTCGTGCGCCGAGGCTGGTGGGCTGGGCGGCGGCGGTGGCGGCGACCGGGGCGCTGGTGTACTGGTCCTCGGTGAGCGACGACCTCAAGGTGAAGAAGCAACTGGAGCAGTCGATCGCGGAACTCGAGGAGGACAAGAGCGAGAAAGAGCAGTTCATCAAGCTGGTCAAGCAGTTTCAGGATTACGACGGTCGTCAGCCGCGGTGGCTGGACGAGTTCGTTCAACTGGCGTCGCTGCTTCCGGACAACCGGGACTGGGTTCTGGGCGACGTGAAGATGGACGGGCGTGAGAAGAAGATCCTGCTGGACGCGCGGTTCCGGGACGAAGGGGGGAAGGGATATCGGCTTCCGTTTTCGGTGGCGGAGGATCTTGAGTCGTTTCGACGTCCTGGGGCGACGCGGGCGCGGTACGACGTCGACCTTCAGGTGCTTCAGCGGAACCTGACGAACCCGAAGTACGCGTTGAAGCAGCAGGTGGCGGTGTATCTGCGTGAGGACGGAGCGGCGCCGGCGGCAGGGGCGAAGCCTCGGTCCGGCGACGAGGACAAACCAGGGGCCGCTGATTCTCAGCCGCGCGGCGCGGTTTCTACGTTGAAAACGGGGGCGACACCGGATGCGGACGCTCCGCCTACTTCTGAGACCGGGGGGGCAGAGGTTCAGCCCGGCGACGGGGTGGCGAAGACCGAGCCTGGTGAAGCGAAGGAAGCGGGCGGTCGCCCGACGGCGTCGCCGCCGGGGCGCGTTCCGACGACAGGTCGGCCGCCGGTTTCGACGCGCGGCGAGCCTCCGCCGAGAACTTCGTCGTCCGGTGGAGCGGAAAAGAAGCCGGTGTCGGGCGTTCGGACGGATGCGACGGGGAAGCCGATCTCCGCTCCGGACTCTGGTGCGGGGCCGGGGGATGAGGCGCGAGATCCGGGTGCGGGGGCGCCGGCGGAAGGCAAGGACTCCGCCAAGAAGAGCGCCGAAGGGGATGCGGAGGGATCCGGAGGGTGACCGAGTGCGCGTTCGGTCGCGTGCGGGGCGGTGATCGGAATTGAGATGGATAAACGGACGAAAATTCTGGGGATCACCTTCGCGGTCCTGATTGCGGTCTGGGTGGGATACAAGACCGTCTACGCGTGGTGGGTGGTCCCGCTGGTGCGCATCGAGCAGGACATCGAGAAACTGCGTGCTCAGGAGAGCGAGGCGGCGGAGTTCAACGCTCAGTATGAATTCGCGCAAAAGGATTATGAGAAACTGGTCAGCCGGGTGGGCACGCTGGAGCTGGGAGAGCTGAAGGACGACCTGCACCACCGGATTGAGGATCTGGCGCATGAGTATGCGCTGGAGGATCTGAAGGTGACGCCGAAGCGCGAGCAGCGTTACGGCAAGACGGACGCGCTGGAGCTGGGGTTTTCGGTCAGCGGTCAGCAGAAGCTGGAGAGCGTCCTGGGTTTCCTGCGCGAGGTGTACGAGTTGCCGCAGGTGATGCGGGTGGTGGATCCGAAGCTGTCGCCGATCCTGCCCCCGCGCGGGGAGAAGGCGAAGGATCTGATCAAGCTGACCCTCGATATTCAGGCGCTTCTGCTGCCGGCGCGTCCGCGTGCGGCGCTGTCGTACACGGTGGATCCGAAGAAGCTGCCGCCGCAGCCGAAGACGTTCTTGCGGCACGGTGAACCCGACATCATCAAGCTGGCAAGCGCCAAACCTTTTCTGGAGTATGAACCGGAGAAGCCGACGGGGTCGAAGCCGCCGATCGACACAGGATCGAAGCCGCCGAAGCCGCCCGATCCACTGGTGTGCAAACCGTGGTCGGGGCGTTGGCGGGTGGTGGCGATCTCGATGATGCATGACCCGGAGGGTGCGAGCGTGCTGGTGCAGGACACGGCGCGGGCGACGAACCGGAAGCGGATCCACATCGGGCAGGAATTTGACGGCGGCATGCTGGAGGCGGCCAGTACGCGCGGGGCGCTCGTGCGCTATCACGACAAGATCTACGTTTATCCTCTGGGGGAGGAGTTCAGTCGCCGGGTGGAGGCGGGTGCGGCGGACGCTTTCCCGGACCTGAAGGAGAAGTCGGCGGGGGTTGCGCCGCTGACGGAGAACGAGATTCGGGCGCTGGCGGGGCTTGCGGGTGAGACGGTGGCCGCGCTGTCGACCTCATCGGGATCGGGTTCTGCGTCTTCGCCGGGATCAACGTCGAGTCGGCCTGGGACGCCGCCGCGACCGCCGGTCAGCACGGGCGCGAGCGCCCCGGCATCGCGGACGACGCCGCGGCCGGGCAGTCTGAGTACGTCAACGCGGATCGGTGGGTCGAATGTCGGCAACGGCGCCTCCAACCGGACGACCGGGGAAAGTCTTCCGGTTCGCCCGACGGATCAGCCGGAAGGACCGCTGGAAGAGAATTCCGAGGACGGCGCGCAGACTCCGCCCGACAAAGGCGGAGAAAACCCTCAACCGGCGGGTCCACCGGACAACCGGTGAGGACGCAATGAGGGCGAGCGGGCGCCGTGAGATGTGTGAGATAACGACGAGGCGTTAGTGAGGTGGGTTGCAGGTTGTTGCGCTTGAAGCCGAACGAGGAGTTCTGGCAGGCCCGGGCGGACCGGAGGTGCGCGATCCGTATTGATGCAACGAATCTGTAACTTAGAACACCAGACAGAGAACAACGTAGAAGCGGTTGCGGCATGCGCTCCGGGTTGGAATAAGACCGCGAGCGTCGTCAAGGAAGGCGCGGCGATGAAGGATTGCTCATCAGGAGATCGTGCATCATGACGGTCGGATATTCTCAGAACTGGCTTAGGATCATCATTCCGGCATTGATGCTGGCGCTGGTGGCGGGACCGGTCCTTGCGCAGGAGGGCGGCGCGCCTGCGCAGCCTCCGGCGGAAAAGAAGACGGACAAGAATGCCGGCGGCGAGAAGGACAAGTCCGGCGGGAAGAAGAAAAAGAAGAAGGATAAGAAGGCCGCGAAGAAGGCGGACAAGTCCGGCGACGGCGCGACGGGCGGCGAAAAGGGCAAACCTGCCGACAAGGGCGATTCCGGAGCTGAACCGAAGAGCGCGGGCAAATCCGCAGACGCGAACGCAAAACCTGGGGACAAGTCCGGCGCGATGAAGACCGGGGATGCGAAGCCCGGCGAGTCAAAACTGTCGACGCCCGGTGGCGCCTCCGCTGGGAAGGTCTCGTTGCCCGGCAGACCGGCGGACACTTCGAGCGAGAAGACGGGGAGCGGAGTTCCTCAGGTTGAACGCGTGCAGCCGGGGCGGTTGACGCCGCCGTCGGGAGGCGCGCCGTCAGGTGATTCCGCCGTCAACGCTTCGGAGGGGGAGACGGACAAGTCGAAGTCGCCCGAGCTTCCCGGGGACGACCCGATGAAGCCGGAGATCAAGCCTGAAGTCAAGTCGGGTTCAGGCGGATCCGCGCCGCCGGTAAAGAAGCCGACATCCGGATCCCGGCCGCAAGGCCCGATTACGACGGTGGATGATCCTCCGTTGCCGTCCGGGGGCGACGCCGTCAGCAAGTCCAGCACGCAGCCGCGTCCGGTCCCTCCGGCTGACCCCGAGGAGCCGGGTGTTAGTGAGAAGGCGCCGGTCCTGAAAGGTGAGAACAATGCGCCGCGGGTTGGTCCTGACGGTGAGACGGGTGCGCGGACGCCGACCGCGCCCGGCTCGCGCACCGGATCCGCGCGGTCTGACCCAGGTCGGGATCGGGTGGACGCCGCGGACAGAACCTACGGCGTGATCAGCGTGCAAGGGACGTACGAAGATCTGCTGATTGAGTTCGGTCGTCAGTCGGGTCTGACGCCGACGGGAGAGATTCCGAAGGGGAACGCGTACTACGCCGCGCCGGCCGACAAGGAGATGACGTGGGAAGAGGCGTTCCGGCGTGTGAAGACAGCGATCTGGCAGGCGGACGTTCTGAACCGGCGGACGATCGTGCGAGACGGCGAGTATCTCGTCGTGCTGAGCGTCAACGATTACTGGCGTCAGATGCCGGAAGAGCACATGTTCACGAGCGTGGCGGAGTTCCGCGCTGCGCGTCCGCACGACGATGAGCTGGTGTACGTGCAGTACGAGCTTCCGGCCGGGTCGGCGGCGAACCTCGATCTGCTGCGCAGCTTCGTGCCGGATTATGCGCGCATTGCGCCGGTGCAGGAGGGATCGAACGTCATCGGGATATACGCCAAGGTCAGCGACATCAACAAGTACCTGACGATGGCGGAGCGGTTTCTGATTGACATCAAGGACCGGCGCGAGTTCCAGCGGATCGCCTGTCAGCACATTCTGCCGTCGCAGGCGGTGGAGACGATCGAGCGGTTTATGCAGAAGCCCGGCGGGAAGTCCGCACCGCGGACGCCGACGCCTCCGGCGCGGCCGACGGGCGGGGCGGCGAACGCGCCGTCGCGCTCGGGTGGCGACGGGCTGAGCATCGCGGTGGGGGATGAGCCGGAGTCGATCTTCATTCCCAACGATGAGCGGAAGGAAGTTCAGGCGTATGCGCTTCCGATCCGGATCGAGGAGTTCCGCAGGTTTCTCTCGGATCTCGACGTCGAGGCGGATGAGTCGAAGCGTGTTCCGGTCGTGATTCCGGTTGAGCACGCGAACGCGGACGATCTGGCGCAGACGATCGAGAGCATTCTGGACGCGGAGTCGGGCAAGGCCGCCGAGGCTCCCCCGCCGCGTCCGACGCCGGGTCGCCCGTCGCAGACGCGGTCGAACACGGCGTCGTCGCACGGGGTGGTGATCCTTCCGATGACGGACTGGAACCAGCTCGTCGTGGTGGGCAGCGAGGAGGGCGTGGCGCGGGTGAGGGAGCTGGCGGCGATGTTCGACCAGCCGACGCCCGGGGACGCGAAGCTGCACATCGCGGAGATCCGGCACAAGACGCCGTCGTGGATCGTGGCGTTGCTTCAGACGTATGACTCGTCCGAGGGCACGGCGGCGCCACGTCCGACCGGAGGCAATCCCCCGCGAGGCGGCGCGCGTCCGTCGGCGGGCAAATTCACGCCGGACGACGAGAACGGGCGGCTTTATGTGCTTTGTTCGGATCGGGAGTGGGAGCGGTATGCGGCGCTGATCGAGCAGCTTGACGTGGACGACGGGGCGAACTCGTTCACGCGGATCGCGCTGTCGCATCTGGATCCGAACGAGGCGATCGAGCGCATCAACAGTTTCCTGGGCGGGGCGCCGACCGGTCCTCAGCGTGGGAACAACGCCTCGCCGTCGGGGTCTTCGCGCAAGCTGCTGGCGACCGACGGGGGCATCCTCGTGTTCGGAGCGGGAGCTGCGGAGTTGCAGCAGATCCGCGATCTGGTCGGCGTGCTGGATCAGCCGTCGGACCAGATTGAGCGGACGTTTACGCTTCAGTACGCGGATCCGCAGACAATCATCAGCATCGTGGAGGCGATGGTGCTTCAGGGATCGTCCGGCGCGATGAACATGGGAGGCGAGGGGCCTCAGCGGAGCCCCCGCCCGACGGGTCGGCCGGGGGCTCAAGCCTCGGCTGGCGCGACGCTTTTCCCGCTGGACAAGCGACTGCTGGTGAAGGCGTCGGCGGTGGTGATGACGAAGATCGAGGAAGTGGTGCATCAGTTCGACGTTCCGCCGGAGGAGGGGACGGAGACGCGGGTGTACACGTACCCGACGGGGACGGACGTGACGGCGATGGCGGAGCAACTCGGGCAGGTGATGCCGTCGCTGATCGGGTCGGAATCGACGGGACCGTCCTCGTCGCGCGGCGGGCGTCCGCCGGTTCCGGGTGGTTCGCGGATGACCGGACCGCAGTTCATTCCGCAGGCGGCGACGAGCAAGTTGATCGTCATCGCGGATCGTGCGCATTTCCCGAAGATCGAGGAGATGATCGAGCATCTCAAGGGGGCTGAGGCGTCGGTGCGGGCGATGCGCCACGTGGCCTTGAAAAAGGCCCAGCCGGAGCAGATTGCGACCGCGATCTCGGCAATGATCCGCAATGAGCAGGGCGGGGGCGGCGGTCCGGGTCCGCGTCCCGGTCGGGGTGGCGGCGGGTCGCCGGGTGGCGCGGGGCAGTTTTACATTGCCGAGGCGCCGGGCGGACACGCGGTGGTCATGCACGGGACGGTGGCGGAACTCGATCAGGCGCAGAAGTGGATCGAGGATCTGGACAGGCAGGCGCTGGTCGGGCAGCAGGTCAAGCTTTATCACATCAACGAGGCCGAGCCGAAGCAACTCGTCGATCTGATCATCAACGTGATCGACGCACCGCAGGCGAGCGGCGCGCAGCCGCGAGGACGCGCCCAGGCGCCGGCGGCGCAGCCGAAACCCTCCAGTAAGAAGAGCGACGAGGACAGTCTGGACGCGCTCTTCGGACCGTCGTCGGCACCGGAGTGGGAGAGCACGCGGACGTATCAGGGACGCGATCTTTATCTTCAGGCGGACTACTACGCGAGGACGATCCTGATCGTGACCTCGGCGGCGAAGCTGGAGGAGATCGACAGCCTTCTGGGCAAGCTCGACCCCGCGCCGGGCGAGGGCGACAGCCCTCTGACCAAGCGGCTCGAGCCTTACACGTTGATTTATGAGTTGTCGTACGCGGATGCGTGGGATGCGTACCTCGCGCTCGACACGTATGTGACGGGGATGTGGGAAGACGATCCAGCGATCAGTTTCGACGAGGATCTGAACACGCTGACGGTGAAGCACCCGAGGCTGTCGGTGTTGCAGGAGATTCAGAAGATCATTTTCGCCGTGGTGGACAAGCCGGGGGAGAAGGATGTTCCGACGCGGCGGGTCATTCCGGTGCCGATCAACGTTCCGGTGGAGTCGGTGGCGGAGCGGATCAACATCGACGGGCGCGAGATAACGAAGAAGCTTGCGCCGCAGGCGAATCAGGACGTGCTGGACGATTACGGCGTGGAAAAGGTTCAGCCGCGCCGGAGCGGGGGCACAAACGGCGCGGGCGACGCGTCTTCGACGAGCAAGGCGGGGAAGACCGGTGGGGGGTGCGTGCTGCCGTCGTCGCTGTCAGCGGGGCGGTCGGCGAGCTTGATCCTGACGGCGTTCGCTCAGGAGTCCCCTCCGGAATCCGGTGGCAAGAAGAACAAGAAGAAGAAAGAGGCCGAGCCGGCTGAGCCCGCGCCGAAGGAAAAAGCCGCGAAGAAAAGCGACAGCCGGGCGGAGAAGAAAGGCGATCGCAGGTCGCGTGGAGACGACGACGGAGCGACGGAATCCGTCGAGGACGCCGCGGCCGTCGAGGAAGGCGGAAGGGCGACGGAGGAGTCGCCGACGGACATCCGAGGCGGAGAGGTTCCGGTGGTGACGGGCGACGATCCGCTGCCGGGGATGCCCGCGCCGCGGTCTGCAGCGTCGCCTCCGCCGGCGGTCGAGCCGGAAGGCGGGTCACGGATTCTCGTTGTTCCGCGGCAGACGGGCGTGGACCGTGAGACCGGCGAAGGTGAACTCGAGAAAGTCTCGCTCATTTGGGATCCGATCACGAACACGCTGGTGGTCGAAGGCTCGTACGAGGATGTGACCGCCGTCGAGGAGATGGTGGCGGAGCTGGCGAAGGAGCAGCCTTCGACGAAGCCGGACATCCGCGTGTACCGGGTGAAGTACATCGACCCGGTGCTGGCGAAGGACATCATCGAGGAGATGTTCGGGGCGGGGTCGCGGAACATGCAGAACCTGATGCGCCAGCAGCAGATGCAGATGCAGCAGTTGGCGCAGCGTCAGGCGCAGCAGGCGGCCGCCGCGCGGGCGGCGGCGGCGGGCGGCGGCAATCGCGCGGGACGAGGTGAGGAGGAGGACGGAGGACGGACGGCGCCGGGGCTGCCGGGCGGCGCGCCGGGGCGCCCGGGCCAGCCGGGACAGGGCGACGACGGACAGCCGCAGAACCCGAATCAGCAAATGCTGGCGCAGATGCAGGCGCAGCAGTCCACGCAGATCACGGTTTATGCGAACCCGCGTGACCGGACGCTGGTGTTTCGCGCGCCGACGGGCATGTATCCCGCGATCCTGGAGTTGCTGGCGACGATCGACCGGCCTCAGGAGGTGGAAAGCGAGTTCCGCATTTTCGCGCTGAAGAAGCTTCAGGCGGAGGACGTGGAGAAGAAGCTGCGGGACTTCCTGCGGCTGGATGAGAAGCCGAAGTCGCAGGAGGAGCGTCTGCGTGACGCGGAGTCGGACGGCGGCGTGATGCCGAAGCCGATCATCGACCCGGTGTCGGGGACGGAGATCATTCCGGCGCAGATCCGGATCAGCAGCAATCCGATGGCGAACACGATCATCGCGCTGGCGCCCGAGCCGGCGCTGAATTTCATCGGGACGTTGATTGCGGACTGGGAGAGTTTCGAGCTTCCGGAGCGAAAGGTGGAGTGGATCCCGCTGGTGAATTCGCTGGCGACGGACGTGGCGGGCATGCTGGATCAACACTTTGCCGACACGGCGCGCGGCGCCGCCGGCGGAGACGCGCGGGGCGGCAAGGCGTCCGGACAAAGCCCGATCGCCCCGCCGACGTTCCTTCCGTATCCGCGGCTGAACGTGGTGGTCGTGCGGGCGACCGAGGAGCAGATGCCCGAGGTGAAGGAGGTCATCGCGCGGCTGGACGTGGCGCCGGAAGGGACGCAGTACGAGTTCATTGAGCTTCACTGCGCAGAAGGCGGCGACTTGGCGACGCAACTGGGTCAGATGTTCAGCGATGCAGGCTCGGGCGGGAAGGGTCGGGGCGGCGCGCCGGCGGAGGGGGCGAAGTTCTACGCGACCGGCGACGGGCGGATTCTCTTTTACAGTGTGCCGAACGCGATCAAGCCGGAGGTGCTGGCGACGATCGAGCGGATTGACCAGCAGACCTGCATGCAGCAGGAGGTGCGGATCATCGACGTGAAGTTCGGCGTTCCCAGCGAGATTGCGGATGCGGTGAACCTCGCCTACGGCGGGGGCAGCCGGGGATCTTCCGCACGCGGGGGCGGCCGGGGCGGGTCGACGGCTGCGGGACGGATCACGGTGGCGGCGTCGGACGCGACGCGGAAGTTGTTCGTGTCCGCGCCGAACGAGGAGGCGTTCAAGCAGGTCGAGTCGCTGGTTGGCAAGCTGGACATCGTGACGGACCTTCAGTTCCGGGTGTTCAAGCTTCAATACCTCAACGCCCGCGCCGTGCTCGAGATGATGAAGGGCATGATGGCGCAGTATCAGAGCGGGTCGGGCAGCCGCGGAAGCAACGAGAAGTTCGCGGTGGACGCGGATGACGCGACGAATGCGCTGATTGTGCTGGGCGGTCCGCAGACACACGCGTTCATTCAGATGGCGCTGACCGACCTGGACACGCCGGACAAGGCGGTCGGGAAAGTCGTGACGGCGATGTATCAGCTTGTCCGGGCGAACGCGGAGGAGGTGGCGAAGAACATCAACTCCACCTACGGAGACCGAAAGGACAAGGGCGTCGAGGTCAAGGCCGAGGCGAACAAGGCGATGAACGTCGTGATCGTCCGGGCGTCGGAGAAGATGCAGGAGGAGATCAAGAACAACTTCATCAATCCGCTGGAGGAGATGCAGCCGCCGCAGCTTCAGTACAAAGTGATCGATCTGAAGCACGTTCATCCGGACCTGATGGCGGACAAGATCCGGGCGCTGATCAGCGAGCGGGTGGAGGCGTTCAAGGCGGTTGGGGCGAAAGGCGACGCGATGAGCACGACGGTGGTCATCAGCTCGGACCCGGACATGCGTCAGTTGCTTGTGCTCGCCGACGAAGACAATCTCAAGTTCATTGAAGAGCGGGTGACGATGCTGGATACGGAGGAGACGTCGCTGAAGGAGGGGCTTCTGACGAAGAAGTACCCGGTGCAGTGGGCGGATCCGAACGTGCTCAAGAGCGTCATCGACGAGTGGACGGCGACGCGGACGGGCAAGGGCCGGACGGCGAAGCAGACGACGGTGCAGACGTCGGCGCGGGATCTCGTGCTGGCGTTCGTCGATCCGGCGACGTCGTCGCTGATCGTGACGGCGAGCGAGAACAATCACGAGCGGATTCAGCAGCTTCTCGCGGAGCTGGACGTGGACACGGGGCTGGGAGCGCAACGAGAGGTCATATTCCTCAAGCAGGCCAATGCGGAGGAACTCGCCCAGGTGATTACGCAGGGGCTGGGCAAGAGCGGGGCGGTGCAGAAGCGGCAGCCGGGGCAGCAACTCACGGTGACGCCGGTTCCGGCGCTGAACGCGATCCTGATCAGCGGCGCGCCGAAGGACATCGAGGAGGCGAAGGCGCTGGTTTCGCAGCTTGATCTGCCGCCGAACGAGGACGCGGGGATCGTCATCCGGGTTTACCCGCTGGAGTACCTGGACCCGCAGTATGTGGTGACGATGGTCAATCAGGCGTTCGCGCAGACCCGCGGCGGGAAGCAGCGTCCGGAGGACACGATCAAGGCCGCGTGGACGCCGCCGAGCAACCTGATCATCGGGGCGTCGAAGGAGAACCACGACAAGATCGCGATGCTGCTGACGCAGCTTGACGTGGCGTCGTCGGCGCAACGGACGGTGCAGACGATCAAGCTGACGTACGCGAACGCGCAGGACGTGGCGCAGAACCTCAGCCAGCTCATCCAGAACACGCAGGCGAAGAAGAAGACCGAGGTGCAGCCGATGTACGTGGCGCCCGATCTGGGCACGAACAGCCTGATCGTCTTCGCCAACGAGGTGGAGATGAACTGGGTGAAGGAGCTGCTGACGAAGCTGGACGTGGAGGAGGTGACGACGGGGCGGACGATCACGTCGATCAAGCTCAGCTACGCCGATCCTCAAGCCGTTTCGCAGGCGATATCGAACGTCTTCGGACAAGGAGGGCAATCCTCCGGCGGGCGCAAGAACCCGCAGGACACGGTCATTGCGTTCCCCGAGATGGGTTCGCGTTCGGTCATCATCGCATCCTCGCCGAGGATGCTGAAGGACGTGCAGTCGCTGGTTGCGCAGCTGGACAAGGAGGAGGGCGCGGACCGGCCGATCCGCGTGGTGGAGATCAAGAACGTCGACCCGTCAGGCGTGCAGTCGGTGCTTCAGGATTTGTTCTCCGGCGGGTCGGATCCCTTCGGAGGCGGGCGCGGCCGGCGCGGCGGCGGGATCTTTTTCTGGGATCAGTCGGATTCGGGCGGCGGGATGGTGGTGGCGCTGGTTCCGGGCACGAACAATCTTGTGATCCGGGCGAACGACGAGGAATTCAAGAAGATCAGCGAGATCATCGAGAAGATCGACGTGGACCTTGCGACGAAGCAGGACATCCGCGTGTTCATGCTCAAACACATCGCCGTGGACGAGGCGCAGGCGGCGCTTCAGAGTTACCTGCAACGTCCGGGTTCTTCTTCGGGGTCGTCGAACCGCAACCCGTTCTTTTTCAGCCCGAGCCGCGGCGGATCGAGCGAGGCGCTGTCGGGCGGGGCGCGGATCAGTGCGCTGACCTCGGCGAACGCCCTGGTGGTGGTGGCGGAGCCGCAGGTGATGGAGACGATCGCCGGGGTCGTCGCGCAGCTCGACTCGGAGCTGTACCAGGAAGGCACGTTCGAGATCATCGGCGTCGAGCCGGGGTACAACGTGAGTCTGCTGGCGCAGCAGGTTTCGGACGCGATCAACAAGGGGATTCAGGGATCGGGGCAGGGGCGCAGCGGCGGAACGTCGCGCGGAAGCGTGACGATCACGCCGGATGCGCGGACGCGGTCGCTGATCGTGACGGGGGCGCCGTCGCTGTTTCCGCAGGTGCGGGAGATGGTAACGCAGTTGACCAGCCGCGGGCCGGCAGGTGGGGAGGAGACGCGGCTGATCCCGATCAAGAGGCTCAGTGCGGATGACGTGCAGGCGATCATCGATATGCTCCGGCAGCAGGATGAGGGTACGAGCAGTTCGAGCGGTTCGGGGAGACGGCGGTAGGCGCGGCGAGTCCGCAGTCGGTGGCCGGGGGTATAAGTGAGCGCCGGGGCGGTCGATCGCGGCGGGCGGGGCGCTTCGCGATAGCGGAGGTTCTGGGGTGCGGCGAGGAAGAGCGTTTCCTGCCCTTTGACATCGCTGCGTGACGTAAAAGGCGGGCGCGGTGCGGGGCGGTTAAGGCGCGGGGCGGTTAAGGGCGAGGGGTCGGGCTGCGTTCGATCCTGAAAATCTACGACGAGCAGGACTCATGAATTCAAGACGAATGAACCGGGCGGCAATCACAATGACACTTCGCGTGGTGGCGGCCGCCGGGTTGGCGACGGGCATGTGCGGGCCGTGGCGGGTTTCGGCGAGCGCTGCGCTGCGGCCGGTGCAGGAGGCGCCTTCGGCCTCGACGGAGACGAAGCCGGGGAAGAAGCAGCCGCCCGCCGAAGGGGACGCCAAGAAGGGCGGAAAGAAGGACAAGAAGAAGGGCGACGCGAAGGCGGACAAGCAGACCGGAAAGAAGGGCGACGCCAAGACGGGAAAAAAGGCAGACGCCGGCGCTGGGGAAGGCGGAGCGGCGCAGCCTCCGGCGACGGTCGAGGCGCCGACATCCGGCGAGAAAGCGGCGGACGGCAAGAAGAAGAATAAGGGCGCCGGCGCGGCGGCGAAGACGGCGAAACCGAAGGGCAAGCCGGACAACGCGGCGATCCAGGAGCAGGCGAGGGCCGCGGTTTCAGAGATGACGGGTCAGGAGCGGGCGGCGGAGACGGCGGGGGGGCAGGCGCCTCCGGAGCGGGAGATTTCTGCGGAGAGTCAGACGCCGGCGATGCGGGCGCGGCAACTCGACGTGCCCTTCAAGAATCTCTCCGGGGATCAGCTTCTGGGCTACATCAACTCGATGGATCTCGGGTTGTCGGGCGCGGACCTGAAGGTCGAGGTGGTCGGCGGGAACATCGTGCTGCGCGGCAATCCTGAGGATGTGCAGAAGCTCGAAGCCCTGATCCTCATGCTCGACGCGTTTCAGAAGACGAAAGTGATCGAGCCGGTTGTGCTCGAAAACAAGGGCTCGGACGAAGTTTCGCGGATCGTGACGGAGGCGTTGCGGGATGTGTTTCCTGCGCCGACGGGGCGGACGCAGGATCAATTCAAGATCACGCCGGCGGGGGACAACGTGGTGATCGTCGCGGCGCTCCCTGAGCACATCGAGACGATCCTCATGCTCATCGACAAGATCGACGCCCTGCCGCCGAGCATTCCTGGAAAGTGGCTGGAGTTCGAGATCAAGAACCGCAAGGCGAGCGACGTCCTGCGCGAGGTGCAGGACATGCTGAGCAAGATCCGCACGCAGCTCGGGGCGAAGAGCGGGGCGCTGGCGATCAAGGCGATCGACGCGACGAACACAATCCAGGTGTTCGCGCCGGAGTCGGAGCGGGAGAAGATTCAGGCGATCATCGACGCGGTGGACGTTGCGCCGAAGGAGGACTGGGGCGAGCTGAAGCTGGTGATGTTCCCGCTGCTGCACTCGAACGCGGAGGAGTTCCGGGCGGTGCTGGACACGCTGCTGCGCTCGCCGGAGGACGCGGAGGCGGCGAACGAGGCGATCCTGCGCCTGAGCCTGTCGATCGTGGATCCGAAGGACGGGACGATCAACGTGCTCAAGCCGATCGACGTGTCGCGGACGGTGAAGCTGATCGCGGACACGGGGACCAACAGCATCCTCGTGGCGACGGTGGAGAAGAACATTCCGGGCTTCGTGGAGCTGATCCGGCTGCTGGACAGCGTTCCGCTGGCGGAGGACGTGGACGTCGAGATCATCCCGCTGATGTACGCGGACGCGAACGACTTGGAGGAGCGGCTGGAGAGCATCTTCGACGACGGACCGGGAATCCTGCCGGATCCGGGCGAGCCGAATCCGGAGGGCGTGCCGCGGAAGCCTGAGGCGAAGGCGCTGGCGTATGCGTTCTCGGTGACGGGGGATCAGCGGTCGAACACGCTGGTGATCGCGGGCCGTGCGGAGCAGGTGGCGCTGGCGAAGCGGATCGTCGAGGGGTTGGATAAGCCGTACCGGTACAAGTATCCGATCCGGCTGGTTCGTCTTCAGAACGGGGACGCGATCCGCATCGGCAAGGTGCTGACGGACATGCTGGAGCAGCGGCTGGAGGCTTACAGCCAGACCGTCGGATCGATACCGACGGAGGCGGAGCGGGTGTTCGTGACGATCGACGTGAACAACAACGCGCTGATTCTGTCGGCGAGCGAGGAGAATCTGGGGGAGATCACCGAGCTGGTGAAGTCGTTGGACGTGCCGGCGAGCCGGAACCTGACGCAACTGGGGATCATCAAGTGCAAACATCTTTCGGCGGAGACGATGGCCGAGAAGATCGTGGAGCTGTGGCAGCGGAAGATCGCGATTCTTCAGGAGGCGGAGCAGTTCCCGGATGAGCCGGTGATCGTGGCGGACACGCGGAGCAACTCGCTGGTCGTGGCGGCCGGGCCGGAGGATTTCGCCCAGATTAAGCAGCTTGTCGAGAGCTTGGAGCAGGAATCGGCCGTGGACAGCATCCGCATCTTCGGGCTGAAGTTTGCGGACGCGATGCAGATGAAGACGAAGTTCGAGGAGTTGTTCGACGGACTGACGCAGTTGATGGGCGAGGAGAACCAGCCGACGTTCATTTCGGACGAGCGGAGCAATTCGCTGATCGTGGCGGCGACGCAGGACGCGATGGAGCGGGTGGAGACGCTGATCACGAAGCTGGACGTGGAGTCGGGTCCGACGACGGCGGTGCTGGAGGCGTATGCGCTGATCCACGCGAACGCGGTGACGCTGGCGGCGAAGATGACGCGGTTGTTCGAGGACCGCGCGCAGGGCGGCGGGGACAGCGCGGAGCGCACTCCGGTGGTGATCGTGCCGTTTGAGGGGGCGAACAGCCTGGTGATCAGCGCGTCGCGCGACGATCACAAGGTGGTGTCGGACCTTCTGAAGCTGCTGGATCAGAAGTCGTCGCTGGCGAAGCAGGTGGAGATTTTCCCGCTTCAGTACGCTCGGGCGGAGGACGTGGCGGAGGGGCTGGACCAGTTGTTCGCGGAATCCGCCGCGAATTCGGATGCGGGGCGCCCGGATGCGATCGCGGTGGTTCCGGATGTGCGCAGCAACGCGCTGGTCGTCTGGGCGTCGGCGTCGCAGCTTGAGGACGTGGCGGTGATGATCGAAAAGCTGGACACGACGCTGCCGGTGCGGAACCAGGGCGTGCGGGTGGTGAAGCTCAAGCAGGCGCTGGCGGAGAACTTCGCGCAGGTGCTTCAGGAGGCGATCTTCGGGGAGAACGAGGACGAGCAGTCGGCGGTGATGGTGACGTTCCGCGAGGAGCGGGACGACGGAACGTTCGTGGAGCACAAGCTGCTTCGGCAGGACGTTCGGTTCACGCCGGACCCGCGGACGAACTCGATCTTCGTGTACGCGCCGGAGAAGAGCATCGACGCGCTGGAGTCGATGATCCGCAGCATCGACCAGATCCGGCCGACGGTGAACGAAATCCGGATGTTCGAGCTGTGGAACAGCAACGCGGAGACGGTCGTGGAGATGCTGCGCGAGCTTTATGAGGAAGGCAGCGCGACCGGGGACCAGGAGGAGCAGAACATCCGCAGCACGTTTGAGTTGATGGGCTTCCCGTCGCAGGGGATTCCGGCGTTGGCGGGGCAGACGCTGCGCTTCGTGGCGGACGTGCGGACGAACACGGTGGTAGCGGCGGGAGCGCCGATCGACCTTCAGATGGTGGAGGGTCTGGTGCGGATCCTGGATGCTCGGGACGTGCAGGAGCGGCTTCTGGATGTGTACCGTCCCAACACGCTTCAGCCCGAGCAGTTGTCGCAGGCGCTGCTCGACCTGCTTCAGCAGGAGGAGGAAGTCTATCAGGACACGGAGGAATCAACGTCGTCGTATCAGCGCAGCGAGAAGAAGGTTTCTTTGGTCAGTATCGGCGGGACAAGCGAAGAGGATCGCGGGGCGGGGCTGGTGATCGGGGCGAGTCCGCGGAAGCTGCCGCAGATTCTGGAGCTGGTGCAGCAGCTTGACCGGCCCGAGCCGCAGGTGCGGATCAGCGTGATGGTGGCGGAGGTGATTCTGGACGATCGTCTCGAACTGGGCATCGAGTTCGCGGGGCAGGATCTGGAGTTCTCCGAGACGGCGGTGCTGGGGCCGAACGGGACGGTGATCGGCGACAACGACGCATTCGACAGCGTGATCGGGACGGACATCGGGGCGATCGGGTCGGGAACGGGATTCTCGTTCACGATCACGGGGGAGGATTTCGGGTTCCTGGTGCATGCGCTGCAGACGGAGAGCCGGTTGGAGGTGCTGTCGCGGCCGACGGTGGTGGTGGAGAACAACCGGGTGGGCAACATCCGGATCGGCGACCGCATTCCGATCCCGACGACGTCGAACGTGGGAGACACGAGCGCCCGGACGCAGACGTCATTCGCCTACGAGGAGGTAGGCATCGAGCTGGACGTAACGCCGCACATCACGCCGGACAACTACGTCCGGATGGACATTCTGGCGGAGATTTCGCAGCTTTCGAATCAGACGATCACGCTGACCGAGGGTTTGCGGGCGCCGGTGATCAACGAGCGGCGGCTGGAGTCGAGCGTGACGGTGAAGGACGGGGAGACGGTGGTGCTGGGCGGGCTGATCACGTCGAGCCAGGAGTACGGCGAGACGAAGGTTCCGATCTTCGGAGACCTGCCGCTTTTCGGTCCGCTGTTCCGGTCGGCAACGGACGTGAGCCGGCGGACGGAGCTGATGGTGGTGCTGACGGTGGAGGTGCTTCGGACGCCGCAGGACGCGCGGCAGATGTCGGGGCGCGAGCGGGACATGGGCGAGGCCTCGGACTGGGTGAAGACGCATCGTTTCATGGAGGGGCTGCGGATCACGCCGGATTCAGCGTTGATGGGTCCGCAGGATCCGAACGCTCCGGCGGCGGGGCCGAGCAACGGTAACGGTGCGGCGCCTGCGAACCGGGAGCTTTACGGGCCGAAACCGCGGCGTTACGGACCGGATCTGTCGAAGCCGATCACGAAGTACGGGCCGAAGCCGCCGCCGGACAAGCCGGCCGAGGAATCACCGCCGGTGGAGAAGGACGCAGAGAAGACGGAAATCGCGCGGGCTGAGGGCGGTGGCTCGTCATGACGGCGCGGCGTTCGGTCCTTGCGGGGTTGGTGTTGCTGGGTTGCTGCGTGGCGGGATGCGAGTCTGGGGGGCGGAATTACCGGGGTCCGCGGATCCAGACCGTGTCGATCCTGCGCAGCGCGAATCCGTGGCTGAACATGGATTCGGTGCGCGATGAGAAGCCGGAGGGGATCCAGTTCCGGATTTTCCTGATTCCGCAGAACGAGCACCGGGGCGTCCTCGTGCCGGGGACATTCATCGTGGACATGTATTACCGCGCGCGCGACGCGCAGGGCGAGGTGTCGAGGGAGAAAATCACGACGTTCAACGCCCCGACCCGGACGCTGCCGCATAAACGGCACCCGACGACGCTCGGGCAGTATTACGTGATGCGTCTGTCGTGGGCGCCGCACGACGTGCTGGAGCGGGAAGTGGAATTCATCGTGTCGTACGAGGATCCCGCCGGGCGCAAGACGTTCGGTCAACCGATCCGGATCATCGTCCCGAAGGAAGTGTTCTGATTTCGTTCGTTGGGGCCGCTTCCTGAGAACTCGGCGCCCGAGTCCCCTCGACCTGTCGCGTACCGGCACGGCGCAACGGGGAGCAACCGGCACGTCATTACCCGGATATTGTCTGCATCGTCATTCTCGTGTCCGCGGCCGCTACGAGACGGGCGATCCGGCGGGCTTGTGTCCTTGCGGGCTTCTTCCGTCCCTCCGGGACTTCATTTTCCCCGCGCGGGCTTCCCAACCCTGGCGGGCTGGGCTGTTTTCCAGCGCCGCTTCCGAGGCTAAGACCGCCGGATGATTCTCGGGGGCTAAGACTTTCGGATGATCTTCCGTGGCACAACACCTCCCGCCGCTCCCTCCCCGCAGGATCGCTCCAGGTAATAAGTTCCTGCGATTCCAACACTCCGCACCCGGAGCCAGATGGAGACTCAGGTAGAACCTTACCCGTCGCGGTTGGGCGGGGGGATGATGCGCAGAAGCTCGTCGAGGCGGCGGATAACGAAGTCGGCCTGGTCGGCAAAGGCGGGGAGTGCGGCGTCGGCGATCATGAGGACGGTGCGGGTTCCGGCGAGGCGTCCGGACTGAAGGTCGAAGAGGTAGTCGCCGACGACCCAACTGGCGACGGGATCGGCGTTGAGGCGGCGGCAAAGATCGAGGACGGGTTCGGCGGCGGGTTTGATGGCGCCGTCCTCGCGGGTGCGGACGGCATCGACCTGGATGGCGTGTTTCGAGAGGACGACATCGACCCAGCGACGGGCGTTGCGGGTGAGGATGGCGGTCGGGTGGCCGCGGCGGCGCAGGGCGTGGACGACATCGCGGGCGTTTTCGTGCAGGGTCGAGTTTTCGGCGGCGTGGCGTTCGTGACGTTCGAGGATGATCTCCGCGCGGGCGCGGTCGGCGGGAGACATGTCCTGGAGGGCTTCGAGGATCGGCCCGGCGCTGAGGCCGATCTCGCGGCGGATCTGGTCGAAGTCGAGCATCGGGGCGGTGAGGGTTCCGTCCAGATCGAACACGACCGCGGAATTCGGCATTGTGCGTTCTCCTTGTGTGCGGCGTTCGGCAGCGTTTTCCGCAGCCGGTGCGGCGCGTCGGATGATGCGGTCCGGCGGCGAGTTCGAACCAGCGTAACGTGAACCCGGACGGTCGCATACGCGCGGGACGACGGACGCGGCTCGACGGGGGGCGATGCGCGGGTACAATGTCGCGGTCCCGGACTACGCCGTAGAAGCGGTCCGCGGCGCGCCCGTTCCCGGAGAAACCGGGCGTGGTTGTGACGCCGCCGGGAAGGCGGCGCGTTCGGGGCTTAGAAGGAGCGCACATGGAGCTACCGCGCCGACATCGCGGGGATGAATTGTTGCGACCCGGCGCGTTGACGGAGTTGCGTCAGCGCCTTCGGCGGATGGCGCCGGCGCATGACCTGACGACGGTCGTGGCGTGTGCGTTCGATCACCGGACGCGCATGCTGCCTTTCATTTATGCGGACATGCGGATGGCGCCGGCGGGGGTTCGCGCCGTGGGGGCGGCGCTGGTGGACGCGGGGTTTGCGCGGACGCGGATCGTCCTTCAGCAGTGGAACCGCCGGTTCCGTCCTTCCCGGATGCGGCTGGACGGGCGCGTGCCCGATCTTTTCCTCGTGTCGAGCATGCAGATACACACGGAGGCGTGCAAGGCGCTGATTCGTGATGCGTGCCGGATCGAGGCGGCGCACCGTCCGCTGATCATTGCGGGCGGGGCAAAGACGATCTACGAACCGTGGGACGTGTTCAGCGCGGATCCGAGGAACCCGTCCGGAGCGGATGTGGCCGTGACGGGCGAGGAATACGTTCTGCTGAGCCTGCTGGAGACGGTGCTTTCGATCCGCGATCCACGTTCGTCGCTGCGGGAGGCGTTTCTGCGAGCGCGGAACAGCGGGTTGCTGGACGCGATTCCCGGGCTGGTGTACGCGCGGAGCGGGCCTGAGGGCGCTGCGGAAGAGCTGGTGGACACGGGCGTGCAGCGGCTGGTGAGCGATCTGGACGAGCTGCCGCATCCGGTGCCGGGTTACCGTCTGCTGGAGCCGCCGGGGAAGGGGGAGGAGTTGTCGCCGCGGCCGCTTTCGGATTCCGAGGTGCGAAAGTATTCACCGATCGCCTCGCTGGTGTTGACGTTCGGCTGCAAATTCAACTGCCCGTATTGCCCGATTCCTGCGTACAATCAGCGCCAGCACCGGTTGAAAAGCCCCGAGCGGATTCTTGACGAGTTCACCTCCTTGCACCGTGAGTTCGGGCTGCGCTACTTTTTCGGCTCGGACGACAATTTTTTCAACGATCATGACCGGACGACGCAGATCATCGAGGCGCTGGCACGGACGAAGATCGGCGGAGAGCCGTTCCGCAAGCGTATTCGGTGGGGGACCGAGGTGACGGTGCATGACACGCTGGCGATGCGCGATCATCTGCCCGCGGTGCGTCGCGCGGGCGTGCGGGCGTTGTGGCTGGGCGTGGAGGACATGACCGCGACGCTGGTGCGCAAGGGCCAGAGCGTGGACAAGACGACGGAGGCGTTTCATCTCCTGCGGAGACACGGCATCTGTCCGATGCCGATGATGATGCACCACGACACGCAGCCGCTGGCGACGCGCGGGCGTGAATACGGACTGCTTAACCAGGTGCGTCTGCTTCGGCGCGCGGGGGCGATCAGTCTTCAGGTGCTGATGATGACGCCCGCGACAGGCTCGAAATTGTACGAGGAGGCGTTCACGACCGGGCTGGTGTACGAAAGCGCGGGCGGGCGGAAAGTCGAGCCTCACATGCTGGATGCGAATTACGTGGTGGCGTCGAACCATCCTCAGCCGTGGCGGAAGCAATTGAACATCCTTGCGGCCTACTTGTACTTTTATAATCCGCTCCGTTTCGTGTCGGCGCTGATGAAACCGAAGAGCCGGTTGTATCTTGCGGACGCTGGGATGCAGGCGCTGGGGATGTGGGGGCTGGTTCAGACGTTCCGTCGGACGTTCGGCTGGGCGGTGCGGCTGATGCGAGGGAGGATTCAGCGTAAGCCGGGCGTTCCCGCCAGTCCGATTCCGATGCGCGATGCAGCAGGCGGTGCGGCGAGTCATGCGTTGCCGGGGACGCCGCTGGCGGGACTGGTGACGTTGCAGTTGCGGGGTGAACCGGTCGGAACCGAACTGAAGCGGGTGGCGGGATAGAAGGCGTTTCATAGGGGGACTTACCCAGGCCGTCAGGATAAGAGATGCCTCCCAGCCCTGTAA
>BOJX01000050.1 GCA_016860685.1 Planctomycetota bacterium | reverse complement strand
CCTGCCCGCATCGGGAGGAGAGCTTCGCGGCGTGCCGCTATCTGATCGACGAGTTGAAACGTGACGTTCCGATCTGGAAACGCGACGTTTTTGAGGACGGACATCTTGCATGGGTCGAACCGGTGGTGGAAAAGCGGACTCAGGAAAGCGCCTGACGGAAAAGAAAAAGGCGACGCGGGCCGACGCAATACCGGCGAAAGCGCCGGGTCCGAAGACCGAGCGCGAACGCCGGGCGACCTCAGCCGATCGCACCCCTCGGAAGGGCCGGGCGACAGGCCGCGGCGCCTCTCCGCCGAAGCTCGCCGAGTCTCCTTCCGAACGCGCCACCCGCTTCCGGAAGATCCTTCCGCTGCTGCGCAAGGCGTACCCCGACGCGGAGTGCGCATTGCGGCATGAAGACCCCTGGCAGCTCCTCGTGGCGACGATCCTCTCGGCGCAGTCCACCGACGAGACGGTCAACAAGGTGACCCCGGAGTTGTTCGCTGCATATCCGACGCCGCGCGAACTGGCCGCCGCCGACCCGACCGACGTCGAGCGGATCGTCCACCGCACCGGCTTTTTCCGGCAGAAGACAAAGAGCATCATCGGCGCAGCGCGGAAGATCGTCGAGGAATTCGGCGGAAAAGTTCCGGACGAGATCGACGCGTTGGTGACGCTTCCCGGCGTCGCTCGAAAAACCGCGAACGTCGTGCTCGGGACCGCCTTCGGAAAGAACGAAGGCGTCGTGGTGGACACCCACATCGGGCGCGTCGCCACCCGGTTAGGGCTGACGTGGACCGGCCGCGACGGCAAGGACGCCGTCCGCATCGAGCAGGACCTCATGCAGGTGATTCCTCGCCCGGAGTGGACCTACGTCGGGCACGCACTTATCTGGCACGGACGGAAGGTATGCTCGGCGCGCAAGCCGAACTGCGCCGGATGCACGTTGAATCGGCTCTGTCCTTCCGCCGGAATCGCCGACGGCGCTTAAGCGCGGCTACGGTTCGAGCAGTTCGATGCTCGACGCGGTGTACACCGGAACCGGGTTGACCATCCCTTCCGCCGGACGCGTGTGCAGCGCCTTGATGCCGACGTAGCGACCCAGGTACCGGTCGATATCGAGCGAAAGATTCGCAGAAAGCTCGACGTATCCGATCGTGCGCGCCGGCGTCAGGTTCGGCGCGACGAGACGGTAGCGCTTCGGGCCCACCGCGGACGAATACACGGCGCTGGTGCGCAATTCCCCTTCCGCGTCGAATCCTTGGCGAGGCGGCGTCAGAGGAGGCGCCGTCCGCTGCCGCGCGGCGAGGAACTCCGACCGCCCGCGCTCGATCTCGGACGACAGCACGTGAAGGTTGGCCGCCGACGCGCTCAGCCGCGTTTGATACTCGAGCTGCGCCGCCCGCGCCGCCGCGTATTGCTTCGCAAAGGCATCCTCGTCCTGGGCGGCGATCAAGCGATATTCCTCGAGCAGTCCGTCCAGTTGGCGCACCGCCAGCGGCTGGGACATCTCCCGCTTCAACGCGGCGTTCAACTCGACCAGCTTCTGCCGCAACGGCGTCGCTCCCGAGGCCAGGAGCATCGCGTCGTCGCCGCTGGACGGCGCGGGAGCGGTTACAGGGGCGGGCGCGAGGTTCGCCGGCGCGGTCTTGACGGTCGGCGCAGCGCCGGTCAGCGGCTGCGGCGTGATCGTCGGCGTCTCCGGCTCGCCCGGCCGCAGGGGCGTGACGAACTTTCGACTGACATACATCACGGCGCCGGGCGGCGGGACGATCCGGTAGTACCCGTCATCCGTCTTCGCCAGGATCGAGATTTCCGCCCCGCGCGAAAGCTGGACCTGCACCTGATAACGGTCATCGGAAAAATGCGACCCGGCCCGCACGTTGACCCGGTTGCCGTTAATCACGCCGCGAACGCCGTCCGTCGTGTCCACGTACTCCTGAGACACGAGGCTGAACGCGCCCTTCGGAGGCTCGATGCCGTACCACTCCTCCTGCTCCTCGACGATCACGACAATGTCGCCCGTGTTCAACTTGGTCACCGGATAATGATTCTGGCTCGCTCCGCTGCGGACGTAGACGGCATCCGCCGTAATGCGCCCGCGACGCTGCGCTGCATCGACGGCGTCCGTCGTCTCCTTCCCCGCCTCGCCGGACGGAGCGAACGACGCGCTGTCGCTGCGGGAGTCTGGGGAATCCGGCGTCGATGGAGTGGATTCCTGCGACGATGGCACGGGTTTCTCACCCGCTGCGTCAGCGGGTCTTGCAGCGGGGGTTGCCGAACCGGGATCAACCTTGGAGCCTTCCTGACCGAAGCCTGCCGCTCCTCCCAGGAAAAGCACCGCACACGCCCAAATGCCGCCCCGTGACCGCACCGTAATCATGATCGCACGACCCTCCCTGGATATCGGTGGAAGATAGGGAATCTGGGGCGAGTTTACCCTGCCAACCAAGCCTGTCAATCAGCTAGCGACCGGCGGCAGGTTCGTTCTACTTCAAGAAAGACGTCGCCACCGGACTCATCAAGCGCGTCATTTTCGGCGGCGCCATCGGACTGATCGCCTGCTACAAGGGCTTCGCCTGCCGACCCGGCGCCGAAGGCGTCGGCCGCGCCTGCACCGAAGCCTTCGTCGTCAGCTTCATCGCCATCCTCGCCTCCGACTTCTTCATCGCCCCCCTCATGCAAGGCCTCTACAAAACGATCTGGGGATTCCGCTCGCTGATCTGATGCAGGCACGTCCGAATCAGCCCGAACGACCGGCGCCCCTCGTATGTCGCCCCCACGCACGATGAACACTGCACGATCAGCGACGCGTGCTGCCCGCCGCCCGATTCCCGACCGGCGCAGGGCGGGCTACGCCCGCCGTCCGATTCACAATCCCCGATTCACGATGGGCGATTCACGATCTCCCACTCACCTCCCGCACGGCCCATCAAGTATCGCGCTACCGCCCGCACGGCACATCGAGCACCGCGTCGCAGAGGAACACCCGGTGCGCGGCGGTGTCGTCCACGTCGCGGAACTTGCCCTTGCCGCGGCCACGGGCGTCGAGCGGGATGCTCACATGCCGCGGATCGGGCGGATCCAACAGCGCTGTCACCGTCCCGCCGGGCTGACCGTCACGCACCTTGACCACGATCTTTCCTAACCGCTCCCCGTCGCCGGGTTTGCACGCCGCCGTCACCCGCTCGCCGCCGCTGCAATCGCCGGCGGGGATGCCTTCGACGCGCATGGAGATGGCGCCGACCTGAAAGCTGCTGTCGTCCAGTTGTCGCCAGTCTTGATGTCCATAGCCCCCGTTCCCATCGCAGCACTGGTTACGCTCGCCCCCATCCCGGCGGACGGCCGAGCATCCATAGTCCTCGATGCAATCGGGAAACCACTGAACCACCGCGTATCCCCAGTCTGCGCCTCTGGGCTGAACACACGTAAACCAATGCGACTCAGCCAAGAATACGGGTTCCAACTCGGTGGTCAAACGGACCCCCCGGAGTCCGAAGACTCCATCGTTGAACGGTTCACAACCGAAGCCCTCCGGCTGTATCCTGAAATAGCGATGCGCCTCGGGAGCGGGCAAACACCCGTCTACGCCTTCGGGGAAGAATGAGATGCACACCTCGTCCGGGCAATGTCCGGAATAGGTAAGAAAGTCCGCCGTGATGGCGGTGCAGAACAGCGGCGCAGGAAGGCGGAAATCGTCAGCCACCTGGAGATCGTAATCCCTTCCAAACACCTCCCTTCCGCCGCAGTACGCCCCTGCGCCGCTCTGGTAGCCTTGCTCATCTACAATACACAGGCTGTCAATGACGACGTCAGCGGAAGCCTCGCAGGCAACAGCCGCTACCATGACGTGAAGCAAAAGGATCATTCGTTCTCTGTTCATTCATGACCTCGCTCTCATTTCTGAAGCCGCTTGCATAATCATCACGGTTGAGCCTGCCGGGGCGACGTCGGCAAGCTGACGCAGTGCGCATTCCTTCATTCGAACCCGTACCGGGATGCAAGGGTAAACCCCTGAGACCCTGTGAACGGAGAATCGTTCGTTGGGTTGTGTTCGACGCGAACGCGGAACTCCAACTGTGTTTCATTCTCCGGATTCTGTTCGGCGCGCAACTGCCGGACGTTGCTTTCGCGATTCCCGTCGTTGCCATCGTACGTTCCGATCGTGGTAGCCACCGTACTCCAGACACCACCAGACAGCGGCTTGGCCTCAAGAATCAAGTCGAGGTTCGCGGGAGATTTCCCGCCGCCAACGTCCATCACTGGCGTATCCTCATCAACCATCGCACGATGCCACACACTGGTAACGACGCAGGTCTTGTCAGCGCCGACCTCCGAAAGATAATACACTTCAGAGTCACTGCTGTCCGTCAGGGTACCATCTACCGTATGGTTCCGTCGCTTGACAGAATCAAAGGCGTGCAGCATGCCCCAACCGGCCTGGACATGCCAATCGGTTTGGCTGATTGTTTCCATGAACGTGGTGTTGTTGACCAAGAGCGCATGGATTTGGCGTGGAGATAGACTTGGCTTGGCTTCGAGGAGTAGCGCTGCCGTCGCCGCAACGTGCGGTGCGGCGAAACTGGTCCCACTGACCTGTGCGAACGAGTAGTTCCAGCTATCGCAGTTCTGAGGATTTGGAAGCGCCTGGGTTGTGTAAATATTGACGCCGGGGGCGCATAAGTCAGGCTTACGGCGACCGTCGTCAGCAGGTCCTGGATTGGAGCCACTCCAAATCTCTGCCTCGTCTCGAGCGTCCGAATCTTCGTTCTTGTCGTCGTACGCGCCGACTGAAAGGATATTGTAACCACCTGAGGGTGGCGCGATCTCATCCAAGGCGTTTCCGCACGAATGGACGAACGTCACCCCTTCAGAATTGACGAGCCAATCTACATTCAGCGCAGTAATGTGAATCGCGTCGGTGTCTGAGTCCTCGATTAGGTGACCACCTTGACTGAAATTGATGATCTGGGCTGATTGGGCGGGATCCGGGTAGGTCGCCCAGAGAAATGCCTCCATGTCGATCGACCATGTCTGGTCGATACAAGTAGAGCACGATTGGCAGCAGAATCCTTGTCCCGGAGTTGCCACGACTTTTGCAACTACGAGCGAGGCGTCGAAGGCGATCCCGACCCGATCATCCCCGTCCTCCTGGCAGGCGATGACGCCAGCAATGTTGGTTCCATGACTCAACTGGCAGAAACTATTTGGGCCTCCACTGCCCACGAAGTCAGCCTGGCTATCCTCGTCGATAGTTGGCAGCCGCGGATGGGCTGGGGCGATGCCCTGGTCTACGATGGCGACCTTGACCCCCGCTCCAGTGAATGGGCCGACACCGCCGCTTCCTTCATGAACACGATCCGCCTCGATATTTCTGCGGCTCATATCCAGCATCGGCCCCATCGGGAAGTCGAAACTGACGCGCTTGATAGACGCCGTCTCGCGGATCGCTTCAAACGCCGCGCGATCCGCGCGGACGGCCAGCAGCTTGCTGGAATCGCTGATGCGGCGAACTTTGTCGCCGAGCACCGATCGCAGGTTCTCGTAAACATCGGGGACGGACTCCGAGACGATCTCTGCGTAGTCCTCGTGATAGGCCTTGTACGCGGCCTTCTGGATGGAGACGATCACTTCGTCGTACGCCTTCGCCTCCGCGTAGGCCGCGTCCACCTGCCCCCGCGTGAGTTGCTCGTTGCAACCTTCCTCGAACTCCTCCGCAAGCGTCTCCCACGCGCGCCACAGACGCGTGCATTCGTTGGTTTCCTCAGGCGTGGGCAGCAACTCCTCGAGATTGAGCGGAGTGCGGCACAACTCGACGGAGACGATCAGGGCGTGCTCTTCGTCCGGCTTTTCGTCCATGAGCCGCTGCACGTCGGCGTCGATGATCGGGCCTTGGGCGCGGGCCACGCGAGGCACGATTGGGATGAGCAGTAAAGCGAACATGGCCGCTGCTACCGCGGAGCCGAAGCGCGAGAGGTCACGTCGGGCGCGTGCGCGCTCGCACCTCCGCGCGGAAGGAACCCCGCAGCGCGCCATGCGACACCGTACCCTCGCGCGGGATGAATCCCGCGGCTCGCTGCTTGGACAGCGCGCGCAGGCACAGAGAGAGAGAGAGATTCGGCCATGATGTCCAGACTCCTTCTCAAAACGCCTCAGACCCCTCGGGGCAACCCAACGTAGGACTGCGTCGAGGTCTGATCGTTCATTCTTCCCGGAGCGCCGGTTCTTACCCCCCAGCCAACCCGAAGGCCGGAAACCGCCGCCCCAGCACACGGTTCACAGGTTCAGAAACCCGCATCGCAGAACACCGGTCTTAAGCCGGCGCCCACGCCAGAGGCTTCGAAACCCGCCACCCAAGGAGTCCCACCCGCCTTGTGGGAGCCACCGTGGCGCAGATCCTCAGACCTGCACCCCCAGCAAGTCGCCTCCGGGAACGTCGTTCCCGAAGACCTCCGCATCTTACTCGACGGCCGGGTGTCGGGTCAAGAAAAAATCGCTTCCGTCTCACCAGCCGGGCTTCCCTCCGCGCGATGAAGCTACTCCCGCAGCAGCAGGAACAGATTCACGATCAGCGACAGGAACAGCAGCAGCCCCAGGCCCAGGAGCAGGTGCGGCGAGGCGCCGGCGCGGGCGGGGGTCGGGCGGAGGTGGCCGGCGAGATCGTCGTAGGCGATGACTTCGCCGCTGCTGGCGAGGTCGTCGAGGAGATCGGCGCGGTAATGCTTGCGCGCCTGGAGCGGCGCCTCGCCGCGCAGGGCGGCTTCGAGGTCTTCGAGGACTTCGCTCATCGACTGATAGCGATCGGCGGCGTTCTTGGCCATCATGATCTCGATGATCTCGCCGATGGCGCTGGTCAGGCGCGTGTTGACGTGGTCGGGGGGAGTGATCGGCTCCTTGAGGTGTTTGTGCATGACGGCGGAGGGCGACGGTCCCTCGAAGGGGACGCGCCCGGTGACCATGTGATAGAAGGTCGCGCCGAGCGAATACACATCGGCGCGGGCGTCGATGTTGACCTCGCCGCGGATCTGCTCGGGGCTGATGTAGTAGGGTGTGCCGTAGGCGCGGCCGGCTTCGGCGGTGGCGGACTTGTAATCATCGACTTCGCGCGCCAGACCCATGTCGGCCAGCTTCACGATTCCGGCGCTGGTGATCATGATGTTCTTGGGTTTGACGTCGCGGTGGATGAGGCCCTTGTTGTGGGCGTGCTGCAGGGCCTTGGCGACCTGGACGACGATGCCGAGCGCCTCTTTCTCCTCGATCGGTTTTGCGTCCTTGAGCATGTCGTAGACGGTCTTGCCGTCGATGTACTCCATGACGAAGAAGTGATAGCCCATCGCCTCGCCGACGTCGTAGGCGCCGACGATGTTGGGGTGGTTCAGCTTGGCGGCGGCGCGCCCCTCCTTGTAAAATCGGTCGACGAATTCGCGGTTCTCGCTGAGGCGCTTCGGGAGCACCTTGATCGCCACGATGCGGTCGAGGGAAAGCTGCTTGGCTTTGAAGACGGTCGCCATCGCGCCCTGTCCGAGTTTGCCGAGCACCTGATACCCGGGGATCTGCTGCGCCGGGCGGTACATCGAGTCGTCTTCCATCGCCATGTTGAGGCGCTGGGCCTGCGACCGGGTGATGTAGCCGGACTGGACCAGGGCGTCGGCGAGGGAGTGATGATTTCCTTTCTCGTCCTGGTCGCGCAGGTTCTCGCGCACCAGCTCGACTTCGTCCACGGTGGCGAGCTTCCGCTCGATCACCTTGCGTGCGAACAACGAATCATCTTCAGCGGACATGCGGCATCCTGTCAGTCGTTCGTCGGCGGCGCGCAGAAACGTCCGGCCCGCCTGATCCCGGGCGAAATGTAAACGCGCCGCGCCCGACGGGCAACGCGGGCGATGCGCCGCATCCGCCGCCGCACCTGCGGGACGGTCTCGCTGATTATACGCCCGGCTACGGACGAAAGTCTTGTCGCCCCTTCAAAAGAACCGCTGACGGAGTTCGTCCAATAAGGTTTGAACGGGGGCCGCCTCCAGTTCCCGAAGGCGCTCTGCCAGCGTCGAGTCGAACACGGTCGGCGCAGTTTCGTCGAATTCCGCGGCGCCCAGTCTCCGGGAGAGCGACGCGATCAGACGATCGAGACCCACGCCCGTTGTGGCGCTGATCCGCGCCGCCCGGGACAATCGGGCGTCGGCATCGACGGCGTGGTCCGCGTTTCCAAGGTCACACTTGTTGAGCACCCCCTCAACCGGCGCGCCGCCAAGGCGGATCGAAAGGTCGTCCAGACGAGCAAGCCGCTGCGGATCCGCGCCGTCAATGACGAGCAAGACAAGGTCCGCGGCCAGCATGCTCTCTTCCGCGCGGCGAACGCCCTCCGCATCCAGCGCCGTCGGCGCGTCGAAGAAGCCCGCCGTGTCCACGAGCGTGACCGGAAATCCGGCGATCTCGATCTCCGCCTCGATCCAGTCGAGCGTCGTGCCGGGGTGCGGCGAGGTCAGGGCCGCCTCCCGTCCGACGAGGGCGTTGAAAAGCGTGGACTTCCCGGCGTTGGCCGGTCCGGCGAGGACGACCGACTGACCCTTGAGAAGACGCCTCGCCGCGTCCGTCTGCGCCAGAAGCGGGCGGATCGCTTCGCTGGCGTCAATGTCGTCATCTTCCCGGATCCGCCGCAGGGCGTCGTCCAAGGCTCGCGGAAGCACGGAGCGCTGCGCGAGCAGAAAGCGCACCGCCCGCTCCGTCTTCGCCGCGCAAAGCCCGTCCAGCGCCAGACGCTCGATCCGGGTGGAGGCCGACCAAGCCAACGATGTTCCGCCCCCCGCCGAGGCGACCGCTCCACGACGCGTCAGCGAGGCGACGACGCGCCGCACGACAACCGGTCCGCCGTGACAGGAAACCTCAACCTCGAAACCCGCTTCGTCGACGCGGCAGACCAGCACGTCGTCCACCACTTCTCCATCGTCCACCCAGTCTCCGTAAAGCAGTCGCCCCGTCGCAGCGTGGCGCAGGCTTGCCGACGCGCGACGCGGGCGAAAACACGCGCCGGCGAGTTCGAGCGCGCGCGGTCCGCTGAGGCGCAGCAGGGCGATTGCGCCGCGCCCGGCGGGTGTCAACACGTGAACCAGCGTCTCGGAAGCGTTCGACATAGCTGCTCAGACCAGGGGCGCGTCGAGGCGATCCTGCCAAGGTTCACACGCCCATCCGGGCCAGATGCTTCTGATACGCCAACCCCAGCCCGCGAAGCGCCAGATCCGGAACGACGTTGTCGAGGAAGTCGCAATGCGGCGCCATGAAGACCGCGTCGCCCCCGGTGGCGACGACCTGAGGCCACGCATGAAGCTCCGTCGCATACGCTTCGACCAGCCAGCGCACCGATCCCGCGATGCCGCGGCACACGCCGTTCTGCATCGCCTCCGCGGTCGTGCGGCCGATCACGTTCTTCGGAAACGCAGGCTCGACGCGCGGAAGCTGCGCCGCTCGATCATGCAGCGCCGCAAGCTGCATGCGCACGCCCGGAAGGATCGCGCCTCCGGCGAACGCCCCGTCATCGCTGACCAGATCGACGGTGACGGCCGTTCCGAAACTGACGACGACGCAACTGCGCCGCAGGCGGTCGAACGCCGCCGCCGCGCCGCACACCCGGTCCATCCCCACCGTGGTCGGATCGTCCAGGTCCACGTCGATCGGCAGCGCCACCTGCTCCCCAAGCACCAGGGGAACGCGATCAAAAACTTCGTCCAGCCGCTCGCGAAGCACAGCCAGCGCCGCGGGAACGACGGAAGCGATGACGCTCGCCGCCGGTCCGCCGTGCGGAAAGGTCTCCACCAGCGCCGCCAGCGCATCGTTGAACGCCGTCGCCTGCCCGGTGGGAACCGCGACGACGCGGGAAACTTCGTCCTTACCCCACATCGCCAGCGCGGTGTTTGTATTGCCGATGTTGACCAGAAGCACCGGAGCGTCGGGGTTGAACTCGCGCGGGACGCGGATCATGTCGAAATCTCCCGCGTCGCGGCGGACGGTACGGTCATCGCGCCCCCTCCGTGCCTCCCGTCAGGGGTGACCACGCCGGATTCGGGTTTTCGTCGATCGAGCATGTGCCAGATGCGCTCCTTCAGATCCGCAAGGCGCCGCCCCGTCGCCGCGCTGATCGCCAGCACCTCGCCGCCTAAGGCCTCCCGCAATTCGTCCGCCGCTTCCTCGCCGCCCGTCAGGTCGATCTTCGTCGCCACCACCAGCTCGCGCTTCCGCGCCAGCACCGGGCTGTAAGCCTCCAGCTCCCGCCGGATCAGATGATAAGCGTCGATCGCGGAAGGAGCGCCTGTCTGCGAGCCGACGTCCACCAGGTGGACGATCACACTGGTCCGCTCGATGTGCCGAAGGAAGGCGTCGCCCAGCCCCGCCCCTTCATGCGCGCCTTCGATCAACCCGGGAATGTCCGCCATGACGAACCGTCGGTGGTCCGACAACTCGACGATGCCCAACTGAGGCGACAGCGTTGTGAAGGGGTAATCCGCGATCTTCGGTTTCGCCCGCGACAGGCGCGACAGCAGCGTGCTCTTCCCCGCGTTCGGCAGTCCGACCAGACCTACGTCCGCGATCAGCTTCAGTTCCAGCCGCAACGCGCGCTCGACGCCGGGCGTCCCCTCCTCAGCCTCGCGCGGGGCGCGGTTCGTCGGCGTGGCGAAGCGACGGTTGCCCCGACCCCCCTTGCCGCCTTCGGCGATGCACACGCGCTGCCCGACCTCGTTCAGATCGACCAGGAGCACGCCGGTGTCGCGGTCGAAGACCTGCGTGCCGGGCGGAAGGTTGATGACGAGATTCTCGCCGGATCGGCCGGTGCGGTTGCTGCCGGCGCCGGGCTGACCGCTCTGGGCGATCCAGTGATGCTTTCCCGAAAAATCCAGCAGCGTCTCGACGTCCGGCGCCGCGTGGACGAAGACGCTCCCCCCGTCGCCCCCGTCGCCGCCGTCCGGTCCGCCGTGAGGGACGAACTTCTCGCGCCGGAAGCTGACGCACCCGTTGCCGCCCTTGCCGGCGCGGACCAGGATTTCCGCGGAATCAACGAACATCCGCGCATGAGGATATGCGGCGACACAGCGCGGGTCCAACGCGACAGCCCCGGTAGGCTCGTTTGTTTTCTGACGCCCCTTTCGGAATCCGAGAGGGTCGGCTCCGTCGGCGAGGCGGCACCCTTCGCAGCAAGGTCTCCACAGGATCGGACAGGTTCGCGCAGGATCACAGCAACGTGCAGGATCGTCGGTTCGTGTGATTCCAGCCCCCGGCGACCGGAGCTGATTCGGAACGCAGAATGAATGACCCGCGCGGATCCGGGAGGTTTATCCCGCACGTAGATTCGCGTGGGATTACGTCGCGCGGCCCGGGGAGACGATTCTGCGTTTCTACTCAGATCGTCACCAGAGTCTTCAAGCAGACTCCGGTGCGCTGGGCGAGAAAAGGCGTGCGGACGGGGGCTGCGGCTGTCGCCGACAGCGGGCGACGCGACTCGAACGCGCAACCACCAGCTTGGAAGGCTGGTACTCTACCATTGAGTTACGCCCGCAACCCCCGCGGCGCCGGTTGGACCGGCGTCCGACGGGAGAGAATCATCGAGGGTACCCGTTCCGACCTTCCCGTCAACTGACGCGGCGCCGTACCGGGCCTGCGACGCAGGACAACCGCATTCTGAGATCTGCCGGCACGTCGGGCGACACGAGTCCGCGGCAGCGGACTCGTGTCCGGAAGGAACGGGCGTTCTGCTCCCGTAGCAGGGCCAGGTGAGTACACCAGGCCATGCCACCCGGATTCGAAGTCAGAATGCGGTTGCCCTGGACCGGCGACGGCGGTTGCGGCGGACAGGTGTACCTGGCGGTGGAGAGGCGCTCGGTTCAGGACGAGTTGACCGGCCGGGTTGTCGGTCAACGAGTCGCGCCCGGGGCGTGCAGGCACACGGGAGCGGTTTCCCGGGTTGCAAGGAGTCGCCAGGGGGACGGGAGGCGAATACAGTAAGCGTTGATGATCAGAAAGGTTCTCATCGCCAACCGAGGTGAGATCGCGGTGCGCGTGACGCGGACGCTGCGGGAGATGGGCGTGCGCGCGGCGGCGGTGTACTCGGAGCCGGACGCCGAGGCGCTGCACGTGCGCGAGGCGGACGAAGCGTATCCGCTGGGAGGGACGACGTCGGCGGAAAGCTACCTGCGGGGGGAGAAGATCCTCGATATCGCCCGGGCGCACGGGGTGGACGCGATTCATCCCGGATACGGATTTCTCTCGGAGAACGCGGGATTCGCGCGGGCGTGTGCGGACGCGGGGGTGACGTTCATCGGTCCGACGCCGGAGGCGATCCGGGCGATGGGCGACAAGATCCTCGCGAAGGAGACGATGCGGAAGGCGGGGGTTCCCGTGGTGCCGAGCGTGGAGTGTCATGACGGCGACACTGCGGAGGCGGTCGCGCGGCGCGCGGAGGAGGTCGGCTTCCCGCTGCTGGTGAAGGCGGCGGCGGGCGGCGGCGGGAAGGGGATGCGCCTCGTGCGTGAGCGCGGGGATCTCCCGTCGGCGATCGAGGCGGCGCAGCGCGAAGCGCAGAAGGCGTTCGGCGACGGTCGCGTGTTTCTCGAAAAGTACATCGATCATCCCCGGCACATCGAGTTCCAGATCTTCGGAGACGCGCACGGCGGAGCGACGCATCTTTTCGAGCGCGAGTGTTCGATCCAGCGGCGGCACCAGAAAGTGATCGAGGAGGCGCCGTCGGCGGCGCTGACGCCGGTGCTGCGGGAGAAGATGGGCGCGGCGGCGGTGGCGGCGGCGAAGGCGATCGGATATCGGAATGCGGGGACGGTGGAGTTCATCGTCGCGCCGTCGGGCGAGTTCTACTTTCTTGAGGTGAACACGCGCCTCCAGGTCGAGCATCCGGTGACGGAGATGACCGTTCTGAGGGATCTGGTGCGAGCGCAGGTGGAGGTGGCGTCGGGGGGCAGGCTTCCCTTCCGGAGGGAGGATCTGCGGCAGCACGGTCACGCGATCGAGTGCCGCGTGTATGCGGAGGATCCGGCGCGCGGATTCCTGCCGAGCGTGGGGCGGCTCGAGCGGTTCATACCACCGTCGGGGCCGGGCGTGCGCGTGGACACGGGTTTTGCGGAGGGCGACGAGGTCACGACGTATTACGATCCGATGCTGGCGAAGCTCATCGTCTGGGGGGAGGACCGGTCGGTGGCGATCGCGCGGATGAAGGCGGCGCTGCGACGGTTCGTGATTCTTGGCGTGACGACCAACGTGGAGTTCCTGCACGACTGCGTGGCGCATCCCGTGTTCGAGCGCGGCGAGGCGGACACGCATTTTCTTCAGACGTACGACCTGACCGGGAAAGCGGCTCCACCGCCGGATGAGGCGTACATCGTGGCGGCCTTTGCAGGCGCGTGGGGGAGCGAACGATCCTCACGCGACGGGTCAGGTCGCGCTTCGGTCGACGGGGGCGGGAACCCGTGGCGGGTGCTCTCGGGGTGGCGTGGATGAGATCGAGCGTCGAACCCGTTCGGCGCCGGACAAGGGCGGTCAGTTGAGCACCTATCAGTTCAAATCAGCAGGTTCGGACGCCGTGGTGGACGTGCGCGTTGAATCGGCGGCAGGTGGACGCGAGGGCTTATACCAGGTTCATATCTCGGACCGGACGATCGAGTTGGAAGTGCGTCGTCGCGGAACGGGCGAGGGATTCCTGCACGTTCACGGGCGGATCCTTCCGTATTATGTGGTGCGACGTGCGGGGGAAGTCGAGGTCTGGATCGACGGACGGCGGTACGTGATCGAGCGGGCGCTGCCTGCGGCGCGACGTGGCGCGGCGGTGGCGGGCATGCAGGCCGTGGAAGTCAAAGCGCCGATGCCGGGCACGATTCTCAAGATTCTGGTGAAGCCTGGAGACGAGGTGACGGCGCATCAGCCGCTGGTCGTGATGGAGTCGATGAAGATGGAGATGACGCTTTCGGCGTCGGGGGCCGGACGCGTGGGCGAAGTCCGCTGCCGCGAGGGGGAACTGGTGGCGATGAACGCGGTGCTGGTGCGTTTCGTGGAAGAGTCGGCGGAGGGTGCATGAAGGCGGTGCGGGGATGAAGTCCGACGCGCTCTTTCTGCAAGCTCAGTCGTTCCTGCCCGGCGGGGTGAACTCGCCAGTGCGGGCGTTCAAGTCGGTCGGCGGGACGCCGCGTGTGATTGCGCAGGCGGTCGGCGCGGAATTGATCGATGTCGAGGGGCGGTCTTACATCGACTGCGTGGGGGCGTGGGGGGCGGGAATTCTCGGGCACGCTCACCCGGATGTCCTGCGTGCGATCACCCAGGCCGCACAACTAGGACCGTCCCCGGGACTTTGTAACGAGCTGGAGGTCTCGCTCGCACGGGAGATCGCCTCGCGAGTTCCTTGCGCGGAGAGAATCCGCTTCGTCAATTCCGGGACGGAGGCGGTGATGAGCGCCGTGCGGCTTGCGCGGGCGGCGACTGGGCGCGACGTCATCCTCAAGTTCGAGGGCGGCTATCACGGTCATGCGGATGCGATGCTGGTGCGTGCGGGGTCGGGGGCGGCGACCCTGGGCCTGCCGGATTCGCCGGGAGTGACGGGCGGCGCCGCAGCGGACACGCGGGTGTGTGCTTACAACGATCTTGCGGCAGTTGAGGCGACTGCGGCGGCTGAGGGGGAGCGGCTTGCGGCGGTTATCGTCGAGCCGATCGCGGGCAACATGGGCGTCGTCCCGCCGGTCGAGGGCTTTCTGCAAGGGCTTCGCGCGGTTTGTTCGCGGGTCGGGGCGCTGCTGATTTTCGATGAAGTCATGACCGGGTTCCGCGTCGCGCGCGGTGGCGCGGCGGCGCGGACGGGTGTGCGCCCTGACCTGATCACCCTGGGCAAGATCATCGGCGGCGGGCTGCCGATCGGGGCGTACGCGGGCCGGGCGGACCTGATGAACCTCGTGGCGCCGGCGGGTCCGGTGTACCAGGCCGGGACGTTCTGCGGTCATCCGGTCGTGATGGCGGCCGGGCTGGCAGCCTTGGCACAATTGACGGAAGGCGCGTACACGAAGCTGGAGTCGGCGGGGGACAAGGTCGAGCGCGGATTGTGTTCGGCGCTGAAGGCGGTGGGCGTGAGCGGTTGTGTTCAGCGCGTCGGCTCGATGCTGACCTTGTTCTTCGGCGTGAATCAGGTTCGGAACTTCGCCGAGGCCCGGCGGGCGGATTCCGCGCGTTTCGCCCGGTTCTTTCAGGAGATGCTCGCCCGGGGCGTCCACCTTCCGCCCAGCGGATACGAAGCGTGGTTTCTCTCCACAGCGCACGACGAAGCGGTGCTCGATCGCCTGCTGAAGGCGGCGGCGGAGTCGCTGTTGGAGACGACCTGACCGCTGATGCTCGCCGCAAGGCAGACGATCTCGGCGCCGCCAGTTCGCGCGGCGAAGCCCCCCGCTCGAGGGTCACGCCTCGGAGCGTCGGTAGTCCCCGGAGCGCCCGCCGCGTTTTGATTCAAGGCGGACCGGACCGAGCGTCATGGCGCGGTCGGCGGACTTGGCCATGTCGTACAAGGTGAGGGCGGCGACGGTCGCCCCGACGAGCGCCTCCATCTCGACGCCGGTTCGCCCGAGGGCACGCGCCGTGCAGTGAACCCGGACGGCGTCGGCGCCTTCGGCGGAGAGGTCGACGCCGACGAATTCGAGAGGAAGCACATGACACAGCGGGATCAGATCGGACGTCTTCTTTGCCGCGGCGATTCCGGCGAGGCGCGCGGCGGCGAGAGCGTCGCCCTTGGGCAGGCGCCCGGAAAAGAGGGCGTCCCGCACTTCCGATCGCATCACGAGCCGGGCGGATGCGACCGCTTCGCGGAGCGTCACGGGCTTGTCCGAGACATCGACCATCGTCGCCCGCCCCTGGGCGTCGAGGTGCGTGAAACCGTGCGGGTCCGAGTTCATGCGCAGTCCTTATCCTCGAGGTCGGCCGGTTCCGGGCGGTCGAATCCGCGACCCGCACGACCCGGGCCGCAGCGCCCGGTCCGATCATTGCCCGGAAAGCGGTCAAGTCAAACGACGAGCTCACCGATACCGGTATGATGAGCCTGGGTCTGCGGATGATTGTGCCGTGTGAGGCGTCGGCGTCCAGCGCGGCATGCGTCGCGCCGACGGCGGATCGTCCGTCGCACCAGCGGCCCTCTTCCCTGACGCGGCGGCTGGTCGCGTGGGTGGCGGCTTCGCGGGCGCACCGGGTCATCCTGCTGATCAGCGGAGTCTGGATTCTGAATGCGTTCGACCTCGTGCTGACGATCACGGCGCACCGTCAGCACCTGCTGCACGAACTGAACCCGCTGGCGAAGCACCTGCTGTCGCACGGGGAAGTCTTCCTGGCTTTGTTCAAGATCGGGCTGCTGTCGATCGGGACGTACGCCCTGCTGAAGTTCCGTCAGGAGCGGATCGCGGAACTCGGATGTTTCGTCGTGATCGCGACGTACGTCCTCGTGGCGCTGCAGTGGCATTTCTGTTACGAGGTGTACGCGACGACGATCAACTGCGGACCGGACGTGTTGCATTTGTGGCAGCCGGCGCAGGCGCCGCTTCCGGCGTGGACCTCGTCGGGCGCCGCCGCGCCGTTGCATCCGTGACCTCCCTCGGGGTCTACGATGGTCGGTTCGCCAGTACGAGCCCCGCGCCCGTCGCAGCAAGGAGGATCCCCGCGTAGTACCAGAGGTTCGGGGCATTAACCGGTCGATGCCAGATCATGCCGACGATCGTGCCGACGATCGGCGCTCCGGAGAAGACCAGGGGAACGACGCTCGTGGGGCGTCCGCCGTTTTTGAGCGCGAAAACGATGCCCAGCGCTCCGACGGCTCCGAGCACGCCCGCGATGGTGGAGAATTTCACTCCCTGCCAGCCTGTCGTGGCGGAGACAAACTCCAGCGGTTCCGCGCGGGTTCCCCAGAGATAAAGGAGGATCACCCCTGCAAGAAGGAAATACGCCAGTCCGACAAAGAGGAACGCCCGCAGCGCCCCCTGCCCCTTCGGGAGGAAGGCCCCCTGCCCTTGATGCAGGACCGGAACATATGCCCCCCAGCAGAGCACCGTCAGCACCACGAACGCCAGCCACGACTTCATCCGAATCCTCCTTCGCCGCGCGGAGACGGTCCGGCTGTCTTCCCCGAAGCCGCCGCCTGATCGGACCGCGCCGCGGCGGATCACGCTAATGCGGCGCGCCGCGTTCATCAACGCGGCGCGGAGGGCCGAGTTTAGCGGTCCGCGGAATTGCGCGGTTTCTGCATCACCCCGGGAAAAATGTTGCGACTTCACCACCCCTCCTCCGAACGTCTCGCGGAACAAGGGCTTGCGCCTTGTCCGGGTAGCGTGCGCGTGGATCGACGTTGACGGATATCAACATTCGACGGGACGTTCTGGGACGCGGCGGCGCGTTTTGAGCTTGTCGGCGTGGAAGGCAACCTCACGCCCGGCCTACACTTGGGTCAGAGGGGCGGACGCAGCGTGCGTCGTCGGCACGCGGGTTGTCCTGATTGAGCGGCGGACGCGAGAGCGTCGCCGTGCGGCGGACGGACGCTCGTTCGTGGGTGGGGAACTCAAAGGAAGCAAACCACATGAAAGAGGAAACGTTCCAGAGAAAGCTTGCGGAACTCGTGCGGGAGATCGGCACCTTGCCGGAAGGGGAACGCGAGAAGCTTCAACTTCTCGCCGAGCAGACGCGCGAGAGGCATAAGCAACTCAAGGAAACCGTCAGCAGCCTCCAGGAGAGCATTGATTTCCTGCGGCTGAGCATCAAGTACCTGATCTTCGATCTCGAAGCCACGCGGCGCGAGAACGCCCAGCTTCGCAAGATGCTGGACGAGCAGAACGGGGGCGAGGTCTGAGCGAAGACGGCGCGCCGGACCCGAGGGCGCGACCGCAGCGGCGCACGTGCGACAGCTTCGCGCGGCTGCGCGGCGCCTGGGGGGAAAGAGCGGGTCCGAAGTCTTCAGCTCGACCGTCGAGCGACGCCGGTATCGGCGTCGCTCTTTTTTGCGCGCCGAGAGTGAGCCGATGCTTTCAGCTCCTGCGGCGTCGGCGGTACATTCCCGGGGGCGCGCCGTGCTGACGTGAGGGAGCCTGAGTTTCATCGCATCAGCGTGGGGCCGGCGAGTTCGCTCAGATGTGGCGTATTGCCGCCGGAATATTGATCGTCGCACTTTGTGTCCTGCTTTCGGTGCGCGCCGACTGCGTCGTCAACGTGGTGAGTTACACGGTGGAGCCGATCCGGGGTTCGGGCGCGGCGCGTTACCTTATCCCCGGGTTCGCGGCGGGGCTGGCGATCCGGCTTGCGTGGCGCAGACAGTGCAGCAAGACCGGCGTTGTCTGCGCGATCGCCGCCGCCAGTGCGGGATGTCTCCTGCTGGCCGGCGCGGCGCCGGGCCTGTCGCCGGTGAGCTACGCAGCGCTGGCGGGAAGCTGGGCGGCGATGTCCGCGGCGCTGGTTTCGCTGGGTCGAAGCGCGTGCCCTGACCCGCCGGAGTTCGCAGGCTCGGCGGCGTCAGTCGCTCCGCCCCGCGCTTCCCGTCTTCCTGTCGTGATCCTGGGTTGCGCCATCATCGCTTCGACGACGTGGCATGCCTGGATGCAGGTCGTGCAGTGGCGCCACTTCGCGCTCGGGTTCGCGGATGTCGGGTTGTTCGTGGTCGAGCTTGAGAACCTGCTGCCGTGGAAGCCGGAGGCGGCGGGCCGGTTCGCCTCGACCCGGATGGGGTTTCACTGCATCCCGCTGTTTTACGCGCTTGCGCCGGTGTACGCCGTGGTGCGAACGCCGGTGCTGCTGATGATCGTCGGACCGCTGGCGCTGAACGCGGCGGCGCAGCCTTTTTTCAACCTGGCGAGAGCGCGAACCGGTTGCGCGTGGACGGGGCTTGCGGCGGGGCTGGGGTGGCTGGCGCTGCCGTCGCTGTCGCGCCTGCCGCATGCGAACACTTACGGGTTTCAGTCGATCTACCTTGCTACGCCGTTCGTGGCGGCTTTCGTCTGTCTCGGACTGCAAGGTCGGCGGCGTGCGTCGTGGACGGCGCTGGTGCTGGCGATGCTGTGTGAGGAGACGGTCTGCGGTGTTGCAGCAGGGTGGGGCGCGTACGTAGCGCTGGTTCAGAAAAGGCGGCGCGAGGGTGCGTGCCTCGTTGGCGTCGCGCTGGCGTACCTCGTCTTGACGACGCAGGGGATCATTCCGGCGTTCGCCGCAGAGGCGCGATATACGAGGGTGGACCTTTTCGGCGACGCCTCCGTCGCTGCGATGGCCTCTCGGCTGGCGCGGCCGGAGGCGTGGGCGTACATGGCGGCGTTGGCGGCGCCGCTGGTTGCAGGGTGGGTGCGGGCGCCCGGACTGCTGATCGTCGCGGCGCCAACGCTGCTGCTGGTGCTGACGATGGCGGAGGGATCCTATCTGAGCATCAAGTACTGGCATCAGACGTCGGTGCTGCCCGTGTTGTATGCGACGGCGCTGGCCGGGTGGACGACCTTGCGCCGCCGAGACGGGGAGGCGACGGCGCCGGAATTCAAGATCGAGGTGTGCGAGCGCGCCGCCGCCCGGGCTACTGTGGTCGCGGGGCTGGCGGGGATTCTCATCGCGCATCAGTGGCTCGGGTTTTCACCGCTTGCGCATGCGTATTCTCCGATGATGGCCGCGACCGGCTGGGATCAGCCTGACGCCCGGATGAACGTGGTACGCCTCGTGCATGAGCGGTTCGATCCGGATACCACGCACGTGGTGGCGACGGAGCGGCTGGCGATGCACTTCACGCGGTACGTGACGGTGCGGTCCACGCCCGGCGTGGATTTCGACACAACCCCTGCGGGACGGTGTGTTCTGGTGGTCGATCGGTCGGACACGTGGGACCGGACTGTGAGTTCGGGGCGCATCGAGGCGTTGCTGGAGGAGGCCTCTGCGGCTGGCTTCGTGAGCGTGATGACGCAGGGTTCGGTGGAGGTGTTCGTCAGGGAGTGAGTGCCGCACGTTGAGCGCGGGAGCGTCAGTACACGATCAGAGGGGGGTCGCGGAGGCGCCCGTCGCACCGGGGGTCGCGCGGCCTTGCTGCGCGTTCTGCGACCTGCCGATCCTCGTGATCCTCGGGCGCGGGGAGAGTGCTTCGACGGAACCCTTGTATTGCTGCCTCGGCTGCCGTCTTGCGGCGCAGATCGCCGGCGCCCGTGACGAGGAAGGGCGCGCCACGGGGGCGATCACGCGCCTCGGGCTGGCGATCTTCCTGACGATGGTGGTGATGGCATTCACGACGTACTTCTACGGACGGGAGCTGGAGGCATCTCCGGAGACGGCGCCCGCCTCAGCCGCGCATTTCGAGGGCGTGATGCGTTACGTGACGATGATCTTCGCCACGCCGGTGCTCCTGCTGCTGGGGGGGCCGATCGCCGCGGAAGCGCGGGAGTCGTGGCGGCGGCGATCGGTGGGAACGGACGCCCTGATCCTGATCGGCGTGGTTTCGGCATATGCGTTGTCGTATGCATCGACGCTGCGAGACTCGGGGCCGGTGTACTTTGAGACGGCTTGCGTGGTCCTCGTGCTGGTGACGCTGGGGCGTTACATCGAGGCACGAACGAAGCTGCGGGCGTCGAAGCTGCTCCGTCCGTCACGCGCGATGCTTCCGGCGACGGTGGTCATCGAGCGTGGCGGGGTCGAGGCGAGGATTCCGACCGAGGAGATGATCGAGGGCGACGTCCTTGCGGTGCGGGCCGGTGAGCGACTTGCTGCTGACGGCGTGGTCGTCGAGGGCGCTGCGCACGCGGATCTTCGTTGGATCACCGGTGAAAGCGCGCCGGCGATCGTAAAGCCGGGAGACGCGCTGCCGGCGGGCGCTCTCAATCTCGACGGGCATCTGCGCGTGCGCGTCACGGCGGCGGGCGCGCGGAGCGCGCTGGGGCGAATTCTCGAGCAGATTGACGAAGCGCAGCGTACGAAAGGGCGGTACGAAAGGCTGGCGGATCGGGTCGCAGGCGTGTTCGTGCCGCTGACGTTGGTGCTGGGGGCCATCGGCGGCGCGCTGGGGTACATGCGTGGGGGCACCGGCGAGGCGGTCGAGAGGTTCCTGTCCGTGCTGCTGATCGCGTGTCCTTGCGCCCTGGGGATCGCGACGCCGCTGGCGGTCTGGGCGGGGATAGGCCGGGCAGCGGCGCGCGGCGTTGTGCTGCGCAGCGCGGAAGTGCTCGAGGCGTTGGCAGACATCCGCGCGGCGGCGTTCGACAAGACCGGGACGCTGACGGCGTCGCACCCGGTCGTCGTCGCGTGGACCGCGTCAAGCGCGCGTGAGGAAGGGGCTTTGCTCGCGCTCGCGCGTACGCTCGCCGTCACCTCGACGCACCCTTACTCGCGCTGCGTGGCGGAGTACGCCGAGCGGCGGGTCGGAGCGGACACCAGCGAGGGATCCGTCTCAGACATTACCGTCGTTCCCGGTCGCGGCATCCTTGCCCGTGTCGAAGGGGAACTCGTGCGTTACGGTAGCGCGGTCCACGTGTTCGACGTGGACGCACCGTCATCCGTCATCGTCGGCGAGGCGCTGCGTCGCGCTTCGTTGGAGGGGCTGGGTGTCGTATGTCTGCGTGACGGGCGAGGACGAGAGGGCGTGTTCCTCCTCGATGAGGAGATCCGTGGCGGAGCGGCGGAGGCGCTGGCGGTGTTTACCAAGCTGGGATGTCCGACGGTGGTTCTGACCGGAGATCACGCGGCACGGGGAGAGCGGCTTGCGCGAACGCTGGGCGTTCCGGTCCGTGCCGGCCTGCTTCCGGACGACAAGATCGCCGAGTTGGCGTTGCTGCGTGCGCGTCACGGGCGGGTGATGATGATCGGCGACGGGCTTAATGATGCGCCCGCGCTCGCCGCGGCGGACGTCGGGGTCGCGATGGGTTGCGGGACGGATCTGAGCCGGGCGACGGCGTCGGCGTGTTTGATGGGGGACGACCCCCGGACGGCACCGTGGCTGGTCCTGCTGGGGAGGCGGACGGTACGGACGATCCGGGTCAATCTGGCGTGGGCGTTCGCGTACAATCTGGCGGGCGTCGGAGTGGCGCTGACGGGGGCGTTGCGGCCGACGTTCGCGGCGGTGGCGATGGTCATCAGCAGTCTGCTCGTCGTGGGAAACTCAATGCGGCTGGCGACGCACGACGGGTTGCCGATCAGCGGCGGCGACGCCGGTTCTGCGGGGAAGACGGATGTTTGAGTGGCCGGCGGTATTCCTCGGGGGTTTGATGGGCTCGGCGCATTGCGTGGGCATGTGCGGCGGGATCGCGCTGACGGTCGGCGGCGGATTGCGCGGCGCTGATCCGTCGTCGGCAGGCGGCGGCGATCCCGACGCGGTCCGGCGCTTGCCCGTCATCATTCCTGCGTCGCGGTGGCGTCGGCAGATCCTTTTCGGGCTTGGGCGGGTGAGCACGTACGCGTTTCTCGGGGCGATGGCTGGGAATCTGGGCGGACGGGCGGCGGCGATTCACCTCCCGATCGGAGGCGCGCAGCAGGCGATGTCGGTGCTTGCGGGGGTTCTGATGATCGGCGTCGGGCTGACGCTGGCTGGGGTGCGGATTCGCCCGCACAATGCTCGCGCCGCCGCCGCCGGATGCTCGTCCGGTCCGACAAGCAAGCTGGAGCGCAGCGCCGCGGTGTTCGCTGAGGCGGTGCGGGCGCCGGGCGCACTCGGGCCTTTTGTCGCAGGGCTGGCGACGGGGTTTCTTCCGTGCGGGTTGGTGTACGCTTTTCTGGCGCAGGCTGCGGCGGGTGGTAGGGTTGCGGAGGGCGCGCTGCTGATGACCGTGTTCGGACTGGGGACGTTGCCAGCGATGACGGTGTTCGGGTGCGGGGCGGGCCGCCTGATCGGGCCGATGCGGGCGCGGTGGCGGTTTGCCGCGGCGGCGCTGGTCGTGGCGGCGGGCGGCGTCACGATCTGGCGCGGGTGGCCGAAGGAGACGGGCGCGTGCTGCCACGGAGGCGGCGCTTCCGCGGCGGTCGAAGCGTCTGATTCTGATCAGGCCCGAGGCGCAACCGGCGACTGAACCGCGAGGATCGCCGCACCCACCGCCGCACACATCACCGTCAGCATGAAGATCAGGAATGCGACACCGTATAACGTCCGGGCGCTCTCGTCCGCGATCTTCCCGCGGTGGACCCCGCGACGAAACCGGGCGGCGAGAAACCCGCACACCCACGTCCAGTGCAGGATCACGTGAAGCAGCACAACCAGCGCGAACCACGCCAGCAACGCCAGGTGCAGACGCAACCACCCGCCGTATCCGACGGACAGCAGCGTCCACCCTCTTGCGGACTCCGCGCCGGGAAACGCGAAGAAGAGCACGCCCCCGGTTACCAGCGGTCCGGTCAGCGACAGCAGCAGCAGCACGTCCACCAAGAAGTTCAACGTCGATCGGTTCACGGCGGGCAGGATACCCGCAAGGCGGGCGGCGTCAGCCACGGGGCGGGCGCCACTCGACAATGATCGTGACGCTGCCGTCCGCGTGATAGGTGGGCGGACGCCAGGTGAACCCTCGGAGAACGCCGCCCGGCGGGAGGTTCAGTCGCGCCGCCAGGTTCCGAAGCGCGACGACTTCCGCGGCGCGCCGCGCCATCAACTTCGCCCGCGCGCCGGCATATTTCGCCGGCGGCCTGCCCCAGCCCTGGGCCCGCACGACCGGCGTCACACGCTGCACGGGAAGCGCAGCCGCTTCGGCGAGCGGCGCGACCCCGGCAATGAAAAAGGCGGCAAGCAGCGAAATCTGTTTTGCACGCGACATCATCAGTATCAATCCGGAACGCGGGGCGGCCGGGAGCCGTCTTGCGGAAGTCCGCCTGCCCGGCGATGCTCCGCGTCATTAAACCGGACCGTCCAAAACGGCTCAGGATAGTCGCTGGTGGTGAAGAAGGGTCCAAAAATCAAAGAGCTTGCGCAGGAGCTGGGCCTGACCTCGCGCAAGCTGATCGACCGCTGCCGGGAGGCGGGGATCCCCGTCCAGAACAGCGCGTCCCGGCTGGATCGGGCGAGCGCCGAACGTCTTCGGACCCTCGTTGCGGGGGCGGCTTTGTCGGACGGAACGAACGCTTCAGAGGATGGCGAACCCTCATGAGTGCCGGGCGAGACTGGGAACGCTACCGCCGGGGTCTTTGCGACGTTCCAGCGCTGGGGTTCAGGCTGGACACGGGGCGGATGCGTCTTGAGGAGCAGGCGCTTGCGGAGCTGGCGCAGAAGTTTGACGGTGCGTTCGACGCGATGCAGGCGATCGAGGACGGCGCGGTCGCCAACGCCACCGAGAGCCGCCGCGTCGGGCATTACTGGCTGCGCGCCCCACATCTCGCGCCGGATCCGCAGATCCGCCGGGCGATCGAAGACGCAGCGATGCAGATCGAGGAATTTGCCGCGCGGGTGCTCGACGGATCGATCCGACCGCCCGCCGCCGCGGGAACGAAGTTTACCGACATGCTGCTGGTGGGGATCGGCGGGTCCGCGCTGGGGCCGCAGTTCATCGCCGACGCGCTGAGCAGCGCGGACGATCCGGTCCGTCCGCACTTCATCGACAATACGGATCCCGAGGGCATCGCCCGGGTGCTCGCGGAGCTGGGCTCCCGGCTGGCGCAGACGCTGGTCATCGTCACCTCAAAATCGGGCGGGACGATCGAGACGCGCAACGGGATGCTCGAAGTTCAGCAGGCTTTCCGCGAGCGGCGCCTTCCGTTTCCGCAACACGCGGTGGCGGTGACCGGCGAAAGCAGCGCGCTGCACCGCACTGCGCTGGAGCAGCGCTGGCTGGCGACGTTTCCGATGTGGGACTGGGTCGGCGGGCGGACGTCGCAGACCTCGGCGGTGGGGTTGCTGCCGGCGGCGCTTCAGGGGATCGACGTGCGCCGGTTTCTGGATGGCGCGGCGGCCTGCGACGAGGCGACGCGCGTCCGCGACGTGCGCGGCAATCCGGCGGCGATGTTGGCGGCGGCGTGGCATGTCGCCGGCGCGGGGCACGGGGAGCGGATGATGATCGTCGTGCCCTACCGGGACCGGCTTCTGCTTTTCGGGCGATATCTCCAGCAGCTTGTGATGGAGTCGCTCGGCAAGTCGCACACTCGCGCGGGTGAGCCTGTGTCTCAGGGGCTGACCGTCTTCGGCAACAAGGGCAGCACGGATCAGCACGCCTATGTGCAACAACTCCGCGATGGGCGCGACGATTTCTTCGTCCTCTTTCTGCACACGCTTGAAGACGGCTGTCCGCCGACGGTGGACGTCGAGCCGGACACGACCAGCGGCGACTACCTTCTTGGTTTTCTGCTCGGGACGCGGGCGGCGTTGTCGGAGAAAGGGCGCCGGTCGATGACGCTCACGCTTCCGCGGATCGACGCCTTCTCGCTGGGCGCGTTGATCGCGCTTTTTGAGCGCGCGGTCGGGTTGTACGCGGAGCTGATCGACGTGAACGCGTACGACCAGCCCGGCGTCGAAGCCGGGAAAAAGGCTGCGTCCGAGGCCCTCGCGCTCCAGCGTGCCGCTCTGCGTTTTCTGCGTACGCGCACCGATGCGGCGTTCTCCGCCGACGAGGTCGCGCGGGCACTCGGCAGTCCGGAGTCCGTCGCCGATCTGCACCTGATCCTCGAACGCCTCGCCGCCAACCCCGCCCGAAGGGTTTCCGCCGAGGGGGAAGACTCCCTTGTGCGCCGTTACCGTGCGGTTTGACGCTCGCGGCTTGCGATCCGAAACATCATCCCAAGCCTGTGTTGCCAAGCCCTTGTGAAGCTTTGAGGTTCCCCGGGGTTGCGGAGCCCGAACACTTTTTTAATGACATTGAAAACATCGACAACATGAAAAGATAATATCAGGTTTTCACTTGACCGCCCGATGCCTGTGGGGTATATTACAGGACGAGAAGTGAGATTCGGGCAGGGCGGAAGGCTCCGCGTCGGTCCCTTCCCTTCCCTTCCCTTCCCTTCCCTTCCCTTCCCTT
>BOJX01000049.1 GCA_016860685.1 Planctomycetota bacterium | reverse complement strand
GAATCAGCCACGACACGTCGGGGCCGCGCGCGCCGTCGGCGATGTAGTAATGAAGCACGACTTTGAACACCGGTTTGAGGTCGCCCTGACGGAAGAAAAACATCTGGCAGGGAAGCTCCTGACCGTCCGGAAGAGGCAGCGGCGCAGCGTCGACGCGGACCTGCGTCCAGCCCTGTCCGACGTAACACACTTCGGGACGATGCGGCGTGAGGTCGCGCAGGTTCAGCCCGTAACCGACGAACAACGAGGCGCGGGGAAGCCCCTCGGTGGATGCGTAGATGCGGCAGACGTGGTCGGACGTGTCAGTGGCGCGTGCCAGCAACTCATCGAGAATGAACGCCGTTCCGGTCCAGCCGGGAAGTTCGAGGGGGAGGTTCTCAAGGGTTCCCTTCGGGAGGGGTGCGCTTTCGAGGAGGCGTCCGTACCTGGCGGAGGCGTGGCGGAAATGCAGACCTCCCGCCGCAACGACGATCAAGGCCGCCGCGACCGGCAGCCGCAGCGACCGGGCGGTCTGAGCCGCGGCAGGTTTCGCTTCCGCAAGAGTCATTGCGCTTGTCCGAGGGTCGCCGCATTATCGCGCCTCCGACGCGGGAAGGCGAGTCCGCGGTAACGACATCGGCAGGATGGCGCGTAGGGCTTTTGCCGGTTCTGTCAAGGGCAACGTCCTACTTTAATGCTCCTTAACGTTTTCGGATGATTGCAAATCCTACATTCCTTCCGGTAGGGTGCGAAACTCGGCAATTCTCGAAGGATGGGGAAAGAAGCATGTACTCGGTCCGAAGGATTTTCGCGCTTGCGGTTCTGCCGCTGTTTTTTGTCGGTCTCCTGGGTCTTCTGCTCGGGTGCGGCGCCAACCCCTCCGATTTCGACCCGCCGGGCGATGTTCCGCAGCAGCCGGACTCTGATGACCCGCCTCGTGATGACGATGACGATCCTCCTCCGCCGGATGACGATCCTGATCTGAACGATCCTCAGGATGACGAGGTGAACGAGCCTCCGCTGGCGAACGCGGGAACCGACCGCTACGTGTACGAGGGGGAGTCGGTTCCGCTTGACGGAACCCGCAGTCTCGACCCGGAGGGCGAGCCGCTGACGTACTCGTGGACTCAGGTGTCGGGGCCGAAAGGCACGTTGCGCAACGCGACATCGGACCTCTGCACGTTTGACGCGCCGGAGGTTGATGCGGATTCGGTGGTGGTCATCCAGTTGGAGGTGTCCGACGGGTACGACACGGACACAGACACCGTCGCGGTGACGATCCTGAACCTGACGGACGGGCAGTCGAGCGGTCCGGTGGCGGATGCGGGACCGGATCAGGTCGTCGGGGCCGGAGACGTGGTCGTTCTGGACGCCAGCGCGAGTCGGGGCGACGGATACGGATCCCTCGGGTTTGAGTGGACGCAGATCGACGGGTTGGAGGTGGCGCTGGACGATCCCTACCGAGCGACGACCACGTTCGTGGCGCCGACGGTGGCGCAGGAGACGGAGCTGATTTTTGAGGTCCGTGTGACCCAGAACGGCAAGTCGGCGGTGGATCAGACGCACGTGACGGTGGTTCCCGACGGGTCTGGGGGCGGCGGGGGCGGCGGCGGAGGTGGAGGGAACGGGAGCGGAAACTCGCCGCCGACGGTGTCGGATCAGAACGCTTCGACGGAGCGTGGGGTCGGTCTGACGCTGACGCTGCGCGGGCGCGACGCGGATAACGACGATCTGACGTTTGAGATCGTAAGCGCGCCGACCGGCGGCGTTCTCGGCGCGTTGGACAATTCCCGGCGTTCGACGGCGACGGTGACGTACACGCCGGACGCGGACTTCACGGGCACGGACTCCTTCACCTTCCGCGCCAACGACGGGACGGATGACTCGAACACGGCGACGTTTTTCATCTCCGTGTCGGGTGGGCCGCTCGTATCCGATCAGGATGAGTACACGCTGGAAAGCACGGGCGTTCAGATCACGCTGGAAGGCAGCGACCCGGAAGGCGACGACCTGACGTTTTTCATCGAGACCGGTCCGGGCCACGGCCTTCTGGGCGCTCTCGACAACAGCGCCCCGTCGTCGGCGACGGTGACGTACACGCCGGGAGCGAACTTCAGCGGGATGGATTCGTTCACGTTTTATGCGTCGGACGGGTCGGAGGAATCCGTGTCGGCGACGGTTGAGGTGACCGTGTACCCGACGGTGGAATTCACGATCAACCCGATCGAGGGGCAGCGCCCGCTGAACGTGACGGGCGCGGCGCGCACGCGGAACGGCGCCCCCTTGCCGGAAGGGACGTATACGTGGACATTCGACGGGACGAAGGACTCAGGCTCGATGAACACGCACAAGCAGCGCACGCGCACGTTCTCGACGGCGGGTGTGCATACGATCGCGCTGTCGATCGCCCTGACGGGGATCGTGGGCGAAGTGGCCTGTCATGAGGCGCAGACGGGACGCGCGCAGGCCGAGGCGACGGTCCGCCCGACGGTGCAGGGCTACGTCCGCAACGAAAGCGGGCAGCCGGTCAGCGGCGTGACGGTCTCCGCCAGCAACGGCGGATCGACGAGCGTGACGGACGGGAGCGGGCAGTACATCGTGCATGTGCCGTATCAGTGGGCGGGCACGGTGACGCCGGAGCGCTCGGGCACCACGTTCAACCCCACGTCGCGATCCTTCGGAACAACGACGGCGGACCGCTCGAACGAGAACTTCACGGCGAGCGGCGACAACGTGCCTCCGGACGCGGATGCGGGGCCGGATCAATACGTCGTGGACGCAGACGGAAACGGATCGGAGTCGGTGCGCCTCGACGGTCGCGGCAGCCGGGACTCGGACGGTACGATCGTCAGTTATGAGTGGTTCGACAACGGGAACCGGATTGCGACGGGGCAGCGTCCGAGCGTCACGCTGGCGGTGGGGCGGTACACGATCCGGCTGACGGTGACCGATGATCGCGGCGCGACGGACTCGGACACGGTGAGCATCGAGGTTGCGGCGACGGGCGCCGGGTCGCGGTACTTCGTGGACGGCGACGACCTCAACGCCTCGGACAGCAATCCGGGGACGGAGGGAAGCCCCTTCAAGACGATCCAGCGGGCAGCGGACCTGGTGAACCCCGGCGACACGGTGGTCATCAAGGCTGCGACGTACCCGGTTCCGTCGGGGCGCAACTACGTCGTCTACCTGACGCGCAGCGGCATCAGCGGCGCACCGATCACCTTCGAGGCGTTCGGCGACGGCGAGGTCATTCTTGACGGAACCGGCGGAAGCGGGACGGTGTTCTACGTGGACGGCAACAGCCGATCGGTGGATCACCTGGTGATCCGCGGGCTGACGGTGACGAAGGGCAACCTGCACGGGTTGTATCTGCGCAACTGCAACTACGTTCTGGTGGAGCGATGCCGGTTCACGTACAACCGCGGCCACGGCGTGGCGATCTTCAGCGGCGGGTACGCCTCCGGCGGGTCGTATCAGACGGTGCAGCGGTGCGAGATCGCGTACAACGTGCTCTCGGGCATCCGGGCGGGGAACAACCTGACGCACGCGATGCCGCATCACGTGACGATCCAGTACAACCACATTCATCACAACGTGAACGAGGACACGCCGGGCAACACGGACGGGATCGGCTGCTCGGGCACGGGGAATGATTACTCGGTCGTGCGCGGCAACGTCATTCATGACAACAGCGACGACGGGATCGACATCGGACAGGGCGCGAAGTTCCACCTGGTCGAGGGGAACGTGATTTACAATCACAATTATCCGGGCGGCGACGGAAGCGGCCTGAAGATGGGCACGTATGAGTCGAACCTGACGCCGGGCGGCGGGCACACCGTCCGGTACAACGTGATCTTCGGGAACAAGAACCGGGCGTTCGACCTGGCGGGGAATTACCGCGAGACCAGCCCGAAGCCCGAGCCGATCGTGTTGTACAACAACACCACGTTCGATCATCCGAAAGATCTGATTTACATGGAGGAAGGGGACATCATCCTGCGCAACAACATCGCGTGGGACATCGACAACGGGACGTACTGGAGCTGCCGCCTGCGCGGACATGAGGGAAACAAGCCCGAGGCGGACTCGGATTACAATCTCTGGAAGGACCGGTACATCAAGGACTGGGACCAGCGTCTGCGCACCGATCTGGACGGGCGCTCGACGGACCGGAATCCGCAGTTCCGCGAACCGGGGAATCTGACGGTTGTGACGGACCTGGACAGTCCGGAGTTCGGGCGCGTGCGGGGACTGGAGCTGCTTCAGGGTTCGCCCGCGATCGATGCCGGGGTGGAGATGCACGTGGAGTTGCAGCGTCTGCTGGATGCGGCGCAGCGCGCGGGCAAGCAGACCTGGGTGGACGCGCTGACCGCGGCGCTTCAATATCTGCCGGGTCCGATGCCCTTTAACGGAAGCGCGCCGGACATCGGGGCGCTGGAGTCCAACGGAATCAACTAGCGTCATGATGGCGAAGCCTGCGACGCAGGACGGATCGCGGACCTCCGGTCTGCATCCCGGTTTTCCGTGGCAGGGCGGATGTGACTGACGTGCGGGCCGGAGGTCCGCGATCCGGAGGCGGCGGGCGTGAAGGAGCGGGTCTGGTCGCTGGTCTGCGAATTGATCTGGCGAATGCGGCGCGGGCCGTGCCTGGCGGTGCTGACGCTGCACCGGGTCGGGGCGGACCTGCCGATCCAGCCGGACGCGGTGGCGCGGATGTTCGCGTACCTGCGGCGTCATTTCCGGATGATGCTGCCGTCGCAGTGGACGGGAGCGTTGTCCGAGCCGTCGGCGATGATCACGATCGACGACGGGCACGAGGATGCGCACGACGTCATTTATCCGCTGGCGCGGCGCGAAGGCGTTCCGCTGGTGATCTGCGTTCCGACGGATTATTTCCTGCGCGATCGGTGGTTGTGGTTCGACCGGCTGAACTGGGCGATCGCGCAATGCCGCGGGACACCGCAAGTCCGCGTCGGAGGCGCGACGTTCGTTCCGGATCACCGCCCGAGCGTCGTCGCGTTCAAGATGCACGTGAAGTCGCTCTCCCGGTCCGAGCGGGATGCGGTCGTTGAGGATCTGATCCGCCTCGTCGGACGAGAGGCGCCGGCGGTCATGCCGAAGGAATACCGCCCCGTCCCGCGCGAGGCGATGCGCGGCATGCTGGCGACGGGGACGGTTGAGCTTTGCGCGCACAGCGTCACGCATCCGATCATGACGCGCCTCGACGATGCGGAGCTGCGCGAGGAGCTGGCGCGCGGTCGTGCGGAGCTGGAGGCGTTTTCCGGAAGGCCCGTCGTCGCGTTCTGCTACCCGCACGGGCAGGCGGGGACGTTCGACGATCGAACGCAGGCGGCGGTGGCGCAAGCCGGTTACCGGATCGCGTTCACGAGCGTGCCGGGCGTCAACCGTCCACGATCGTTCGATCCGCTGCGCCTGAGGCGCATTCACGTTCATCCCCGACTCAGCATGTTCACGCGCGAGCTGGCGGGACTGGGAGGTTGGCGGCGGCGGCTGGCGGGGGCGGATTGACACGGGAGGCCCACGTCACTTCGCGCGTGAGAAACTCGCCCCCCTCAGCGCGCTCGCGCGGGTGGAAGCCCGCGGCTGGGCGGTCAGGGTTTGCCGGCGGCTTCGGCACGGCGGCGGCGTTCGCCTTCGCGGCGATGTTCGGGAAACGCCCACTCGAGCAGGCGCTGCGGCACGAGGCGTCTGACGAGCGGTTTGACCCAGCCGAGGGCGCCGTCTTCGAAAGCGTCGCGCACGCGCGTCAGGACGCGGTCGCGGAACGTGTCATGATTCAGCTCGGCGCGGACGCGCAGATCTTTCGCGGTGAGAGGGAACCCGACGAATTCCGCCAGTTCCGCGGCGACGGCGTCGGGCTGCTGAACGCAGCGCTCATAATGCAACTCGAAAGGCGTCACCCCGCGCTCAGCGAGGGCGGCGCGGGCGGCATCGAGGTGATCTCGCGCCAGGTCGGCGATCGCGGCAGGCGACAGCTCTCCGAGGATCTTGCTGTGATTGCGGACGATGCTGTGATAGATGCCCTCGCTGCGGCGGTGAACCAGGATGAACCGGGTCGTCGCGCGGTCGAGCAGCGGCAGCCAGAAGGGCAGCGTGAAGCAAAAACGCACGTCTTTCCAGACCCACGGCGAACGCTCGTTGTAGAACGCGAGGAAGCGGCGATGGCGCTCGTCCGGGGCGATCGTGCGGATCCGGTCGCGCACCTCCCGCGTCACCGGCTCGTAGCGCCAGGTGTTGTGATGCGGGAAGCCAGCGCTGCGGAGGAGATCGACGTTCAGGTCGAGCAGGTCGCGGGCCTCGAAGTAGCCGAGCGGGTTGGCGTCGCTGGCGGGGGCGGCCTGCTCGCCGACGAAATACCCCTGTCCGGCGAAGATGCCGGCGGTCATGCTCGTGCCGGAGCGCGCCATGCCGGTGATGATGACGTTCGGTCGGTTCATGCCCCGTCGGTCTCCGCGGGTTCCGGGGGCGGCGGATCATGACGCACGTCGTTCGGATCGCGCAGGTACCGCCCCGTCGGCCAGACCGGGCGTGTGAAAAGCAGGCGGTTTTTCAACGTCGGCCGTCCGAGCAGCAGATCGTTTCCGGCGCGCGGCTCCGCAAGCCAGCGGCGCTTGTGCTCCGTCAGGCCTCCGAGGAAGTCGTAGGTTCGGACGCCTTCCTCGATGAGGCGCTCGATCGACCACTGCCGCAGGGCGTTGCCGACGCCTCGGGGAGCGGACGGGTCGAAGCCCTCCTGCATCTGGTGGTAGATGCCGTCGTACACGTATCCGAGCTGGACCGCGACGACCCGTCCGGCGAGCCGCGCGGCGTACATCCGCAGCCAGCCCCTGTCCCGCGCCCGCGGAGCAAACTCACGGTAGAAGTCTGCCTCCTTCGGTTTCCGCACAAAGGAACCGCGCAGCCCCACTGCCGACCAGCGCAGGTCGTTGAGGCGGAAGAGCGTTTCCAGCGCTTCCGGAAGCGGCGTGGTATCACAAAGCCTCTCGAACGCGATCCCGGCGGTGGTCAACTGCTTCATCCGCCGCCGAAGCATTGATCGCGCGTTGCTCGACAACCGAGCGAAAAACGCCTCGAACGAATCCGGCAGCGAAACGCACGAGAACGCGCGCTCGCGGGATTGCACGCGCCAGCCGAGGTTGTCCGCGCCCGCACGGAGGCGCTCCGGGGCACCGGTCCACCCGGCGAGCTTCGTCAGCCACATCACGTCCCAGCGATTGCCGAGCGCCTCGAGGGCTTGCAGGATCTCCGCACCGACGGTCTCGCAGCCGCGACGGACGATCACATCCGGGTATTCCGCGCCACAGAACGTGTCCCCCAGCACGCGCAGACATCGGAAACGAACGAGATTGACCAGCCGCATCGACGCCACGTAAAACGGCGCCAGACCGACGAGGCGTCCCGCGGCGTCCCGCGCCGCGACGGCCAGCACGCGCGCTTCGGGCCGCACGGTCCGCAACCACGATCGAACCCAGTCCGGCGTCAGGAACAAAGTGCGCGACGGAGAGTCCGAAAGCAGGTCGTCCCACTCCGCTGCGATCGCCTCGAGGTCCGCGGCGTGCTCAATCACGTTGCACGATGCCGCCACGACATTTCCGCGGGCTTGTGCGTCGCTCGGCGGGGTCGCCTCCGCACCCGGAATCAAGCGTCCTGACACGGTTGTCGATTGCGCGTCCACGCCCGTGATATTACACCTTCCGACTCGAGTTTCGTCCAACGTCGCCTTGTGCGCCGCCGGCGCCGCGCGACGAGGTATCTATCGGCCAGCCTCAGGACGGACGGACGGGCGCGACGCGCGGTTTGTTGCGGACACGGGGGCGGGTCTGCTGGTGGACCGCGCAGATTCCGCCCGACCGCCGTCGAAAGACCGCCGGCACCCCAACCGATAACGCTGGTAGCCGGACCGCGCCTCTCGGCGGGTCCGTCAGGACAGGATTCCCGGAGGAACCCGCAGATGAAACTTGCAATGTGGCGCGTGGCGGCGGCCGGTCTGATCGTCGGAGCGTTGGCGACGGGGTGCGGCTGGAACGCCTCCGACCTCTTCGCGGACGGCGGCGGGGGCGATTTTCTCGTCACCGGACGGACGCTTTCTCACTTTGAGGCCGTCCAGGTGGACCCGCGCTCTGAGGATTCGGCCGGTCCTTTGTTCGTGAAATCCGCGGACCTCGACGGCGACGGGCGACTCGACCTGGTGACGGCGTGGGCGCAGTCTCAGCCGGTTCAGATTCACCTTCAGCGCGTCGGCGACGACGGCGAAGTCGCATTTCAAACGACGACGCTGGCAGGCAACATCCCGGTCACGATGACGGCGGATCTCGCCGTCGCGGACCTGGACGGCGACGACCGCCCGGACGTCATCCTGATGGCGAAGAGCCGCAACCTTGACGACGCGGCGCAGGCGACGCTCGACGGAGCGATCATTGTTTTCTTCGGACCGGAGGACGCCGCCGCGCTGACCGACCCTCTGCAGTGGCAGGAGGTGTTGCTGACGACCACGGCGCTGACCGGCGCCGGATCGCTCGATCCGACCGACCCCGAGACCGGCGGTTACACCGCGATGGATGTGGGCGATGTGGACCTGGACGGCGATCCGGACATTGTCGCCGCGCTGAACAGTGAGGCCGAGGAGGACGAGGAAGAGGCGTCCGGGCGGGTCGAGCTTTTCTCGAATCCGGGCGTCGCGCGGGCGCGGCGCGGGGGGGAGTGGGCGCGGTTCCGGCATACCGGGACGGGGGAGTTGTCGCTGGAGGTCCGGCAGAGCACCGTGAAGGACGTGATGCTGCTGGACGTGGACCGCGACGGCGACCTTGACGTTGTGCTGACGCGGCCGGACGCGGCGAGCCTGAACGTCCGCTGGTTGAGCAATCCGGTCATCCGGTTCGAGGGGTTCCCGGCGGAGTGGGCGACGAACACGATCGGACAGGTGGCGACCTCGGCGGACGCGCTGGCGTCGGGCGATCTCGATGGCGACGGCATCACGGACGTGATCGTGCGGTCAAACGCGGGGCGGGTCATTCAGTGGTTCCGCGGTCCGCGCACGCCGTCGATCTCCCGCAACGTTCCGTGGCAGGTGTACACGCTGGCCGAATTCCGCGAGCGCACGCCGCAGGGCATGACCGTGGCGGACGTCGATCTGGACGGGAGACCGGAAGTCATCATCGCTGCGGAAGGCGGGATCGCATACTTCGAGCCGGGCGACTCCGCGTTCGAGCAGTGGCGCGAGCGCCTGGTCGTGGATGACCTGGCGGGCGAGGGCAACCCCGACGCGCCGCCGACGACCGACCCACTGGTGGAGCCCAGCGACGTCGCGGGCGCGACGCTGACGCGTTCGATCCACGCAGCCGACCTGGACGGCGACGGAGCGGTGGACTTCATCGCCACGCTCGACCGCAGCGGCCTGTCCGGACTGACCAACGACGCCCTGGTCTGGTTCCGCAGCACGCTGAACCCGTAACCTCCGACCCGCGGGGGTGAGCGTCTCCGGATTGAGCGGCGCCGGTTCCGGCGCACAATGCCACGGGAATGAGCCTTCTACCAGAATGTGCGGGCGCCGGCGCGGAAGCCCCGCGCCCGATCCGCGCCTTTTCCGCAGATGCGGAGGGCATCGACCTGTGCCTCTTCGACGCCTCTGACCCGAACCGGCAGACCGACGTCATTCCGATGACGCGGCGCGGGCCGTGGGAGTGGACGGCGGACGGCGTGCGGCCCGGGGTGATGTACGCGTTTCGCGCCGGCGGGCCGTGGGATCCGCGCCGGGGTCTGACGTTCAATCCGAACAAGCTGCTGCTCGACCCGCTGGCGCCGGCGATCGTCGGAAACGTGCGGTGGGATGACGCGACCTTCGGTTATCGCACGGGCGAAGGCGGCTGGGACGGCGCGGCGGATTCGCGAGACAGTGCGGCGTTTGTGCCGCGTGGGTTGATCGTCGATGAGGCATTTGACTGGGGCGATGATCACCCTCCGGCGACGCCTTGGCGCGACACGTTCATTTATGAGTGCCACGTCAAAGGCGCCACGATTCTGCATCCCGATGTGTCTGAGCCCGACCGAGGCCGTTACCTCGGTCTTGCGTCCGAAGCCTTTCTCGATCATGTGCAGTCGCTCGGCGTCACGGCGTTGGAGCTGATGCCGGTGCAGGCGAGCCTGACGCGGCGCTGGCTGGCCGACAAAGGGCTGACGAATTACTGGGGGTACGACCCGGTGTCGTTCGTCGCCCCGGACGCGCGCTTCGCCACCGGGGACCGGGGGGAGCAGGTCGTCGAGTTCAAGCGGATGATCAAGGCGCTGCACGCGCGGGGAATCGAGGTGATTCTCGACGTGGTGTTCAATCACACGGTCGAGGGCGACGAGCGCGGGCCGACGCTGTCGCTGCGCGGGCTGGATTCCCGCGCGTATTACCGGCTGGACGGGGAGGGGCGCTGCGTTGACTGCACCGGTTGCGGAAACACGATCAATACGGATCACCCGCTGACGCGGCGGATGATCCTCGACGCGCTGCGGACGTGGGTGACGCGGATGCACGTGGACGGGTTCCGCCTCGACCTGGCGTCCACGCTCGGACGTCGCGGAGACGGCGGATTCGACCCGGAGCATCCGCTGATCGTCGGGATGCGCGAGGATCCGGTGCTTGCGCGGGTGAAGATCATCGCCGAACCGTGGGATGTGCCGGCGGACGGGTACGCGCTGGGGCGCTTCCCGCGCGGCTGGCCGGAGTGGAACGACCGGTACCGGGATCGCGTGCGCCGTTTCTGGCGCGGCGACGGCGGGCAGGTCGGGGCGATCGCGTCCGCCGTCGCGGGCAGCAGCGACCTGCTTTCCCAGAAGCGAAGTCCGCTGGGCGGCGTCAACTTCGTTGCCTGCCACGACGGGTTCACGCTGCGCGATCTGACGATGTACGAGCGTCGTCATAATGACGCCAACGGCGAGCAGGGATGCGACGGACACGCAGACAATCTCAGCCGTAACTGGGGCGTCGAAGGTCCGACCGACGATCCGCGCATCCTGCGGCTTCGTGAACGCGCGCAGCGCAATCTTCTTGCGACCGTGGCGTTGTCGATCGGCGTCCCGATGCTCGCCGCCGGCGATGAGTTCGGACGCACGCAAAACGGAAACAACAACGCCTACTGCCAGGATAATGTCATCTCGTGGCTGCGCTGGCCGGTGGAAGGCCGCGCCGCGGACGCAAGGCGCCGGGTTCCGGGAACCCGCTCCCTCACAGCCGCGGCTCGGTTTGATCGTCGGGGGGACCGCGCAGCGTCGCGGACCTCGCCGATCGGGGACGGGACGGACGCTCCGTCGTTTCTGATGTTCGCGCGGAACGTGTTCGCCTTGCGCCGAGCGCTCGGCGTATTCCGCGCGGAGCGCTTCCTGACGGGGACCGTGCAATGTCCTTGCGGCATCGAGGACGTGTCGTGGCGACGTCCGGACGGAGCGCGGATGTCGCACGATACGTGGCACGAACCCGAGCGACGCGCCTTGCTGATGCTGCGGCATGGACACCACGACGCCGGCGCGAGCGGGGGGTCGGAGGCGGCGGACAGCGCCGCGTCCGGCGGTCACACCGTCGCCTGTCTCCTGAACGCCGGCGCGGAGACGACGTGGTTCACGCTGCCGCGGCTCCCGCTCCCCGGGCGTTGGATCCGCGTGCTCAGCACGCTGCGCGATGTGACGGTTCCGAAGGTGGTCCGGTCCGGACAGATGCGCGTGCCGCCGCATTCGCTGACGGTTCTGATGTTGGGATCGGACGGGGATCGGAGGACGTGAACTCGGGGCGGGGGATCGCGGACCGAGGCCGTCGGGTAGTTCCGCGCTCCGCGGCGACTCTGTGCTTTTTGACGCCTTGATGCCTCGCGGCCTTTATCCGTCGCTATCAGGTGGTCCGAAATCGCGCCGTCAGGTTGGGGCGCGCATGCCGGAGGTGGGAATCGAACCCACACTCTGTTGCCAGAACGGGATTTTGAATCCCGCGCGTCTGCCAGTTCCGCCACTCCGGCGCAAGGAGGTCTGCGCAGGATACTCAGGCCCGCCGCGCCCGCAAGGACGCCGCCGACGCCCGTCCCGTCAGTGTCCGCCGGCAAGCTGTTTGACGAGGTCGCCGACCACGGACTTGGCGTCGCCGAAGAGCATGACGCAGTTGGGGCAGGTGAAAAGCTCGTTTTCGATACCGGCGAAACCGGGGTTCATGCTGCGCTTGCAGACCATCACGGTGCGGGCCTTGTCCACGTTGAAGATCGGCATGCCGAAGATCGGGCTGCTTGGGTTGCTGCGTGCCGCGGGGTTGACGACGTCGTTGGCGCCGATGACGAGGGCCACGTCGCACTGCTCGAACTCCGAGTTGATCGACAGATCCGCGAGGAGTTCATAAGGCACGTTCGCCTCAGCGAGGAGGACGTTCATGTGCCCGGGCATGCGCCCGGCGACGGGGTGGATCGCGAAGCGGCAGTTGACGCCGCGCTTGTTGAGGGCGGCGGCGAGTTCGGCGACGGCGTGCTGCGCCTGGGCGACGGCCATCCCGTATCCCGGGACGATGATGACGCTGGACGCGGATTCGAGCACCATGACGGCCTCTTCGGCGTCCATCCGGCGCACGACGACGTCGCCGCCGGCGCCCGGGACCGCCCCCGCGGCCATCTCGCCCGTCCCGAATCCGCCCGCCACGACGTTCAGCAGCGAGCGGTTCATCGCGGTACACATGATCTTCGTCAGGATGATGCCCGAAGCGCCGACCAGCGAGCCGGTGACGATCAGGCAGTAGTTGTCCAGGACGAAGCCGGTGGTCATCGCCGCCAGTCCGGAGTAGGAGTTCAGCAGCGAGATCACCACCGGCATATCCGCGCCGCCGATCGGCACGACCACCAGAACGCCCAGCGCCAGCGACAGCAGGTAGAGCAGCGCCACCGCCCACAACGAGGCCTCGTAATTGCGAACGATCAGCCACGACAACCCGACGGTCAGGAGCAGCAGCAGGGCGTTGAGGGCGTGCTGGCGCGGAAAGGTAATCGGTCGGGACAGCGACTGCCCCTGAATCTTCCAGCCCTCCAGTTTGCCGAACGCGGTGATGCTTCCGCTGAACGTGACGCCGCCGATCAGCGCGCTCAAGCAGATCGTCACGAGGGTGTCGATGCGCGGGTCGCGGTTCGGATCGTAATACACCTTGAGGAACTCGGCGAGCGCCACGGTCGCGGACGCCAGGCCGCCGAACCCGTTCAGCAGGCCCACCATCTGCGGCATCGACGTCATCTTGACGCGGACCGCAAGCACCAGTCCCGCCGCCGATCCGACGAGCAGTCCGGCGATGATCGTGCCGTAGCCGACGATCTCCCGGTCGCGCAACGTGACCACAATCGCCACCAACATGCCCACCGCGGACAGGAAGTTGCCGCGACGGGCGGTGCGCGGATGCGACATCTGCTTCAGGCCGAAGATGAACAACGACGCCGCGATCAGGTACGCGAGATTGATGACCAGGCTGGACGCGCCGGAAGCCCCGCTGGCGAGCAGGTCCGGAAGCGATCCCGACAGCGAGTTCAACGATAAAACGTGCATGATTGTGTTCTTCTCAAAGTCCGATCGAGGGACGCCCGGCGCGCGGACCGGAGCGTGGCCGGACCGCTACTTCTTCTGAAACATCGCCAGCATCCGGTCCGTCACGCGGTAACCCCCGACCACGTTGACCATCGCGAACGCCACCGCGAGGAACCCCAGCACCTCGCTCCACCACCCCCGCCCCAGTCCGGCGATCACCATCGCCCCGACGATCGTGATGCCCGAAATCGCGTTGGAACCGGACATCAGCGGCGTGTGCAGGATCGGCGGAACCTTCGCAATCACCTCGAATCCGATGAACATCGCGAGGATGAACACCACGAAGTTGTTCGTGAACAATTCGATCACGGACGCCTCAGCCAGGAACATGCGTTCGCTCCCTTCCGACGGGCCGGGTCACCTCCCCTTGCCCGCCGCTTCCTTCGTCTTCGCGTGTACGATTTCGCCGTGGTGCGTGATCACGGCGCCTTTGAGAATCTCGTCGTTCAGGTCGAGATTGAACTCCCCGTCCTTCCAGAACGCGAGGATGAAATTCGTCAGGTTGCGCGAGAAAAGCACGCTCGCGTGGTTCGGCATGCTCGACGGGAGATTGAGAGGCGCGAGGATCGTCACGCCGCCGTCCATCACCGTCTGCCCCGGTTTCGACAGCTCGCAGTTCCCGCCGCCTTCCGCGGCGAGGTCCACGATCACGGTTCCGGGGCGCATCGAGCGCACCATCTCGGCCGAGATGAGCTTCGGGGCGAAGACGCCGCCGATCAGCGCCGTGGTGATGACGACGTCCACCGTCGCGCAATGTTCGACGAGGAGCTCCCGCTGGCGCTTCTTGTCGTCTTCCGAAAGCTCGCCGGCGTAACCGCCGCCGGCAGAGGCGCTCTGCTTCAATTCGATCCCGATGTATTTCGCCCCGACGCTTTGAATCTGCTCCTTCACCTCGGGGCGCACGTCGGTCGCCGTGACCTGCGCGCCGAGGCGCTTCGCGGTGGCGATCGCCTGCAAGCCCGCCACGCCCGCGCCGATGACGAAGACCTTCGCCGCGAAGGTCGTCCCCGCGGCGGTCATGAACATCGGGAAGTAGCGCGGCAAGGCGTCGGCCGCGAGCAGCACCCCCTTGTACCCGACGATGTTGGCCATGCTGGACAGGGTGTCCATCGCCTGCGCGCGGGTCGTGCGGGGAATGCAATCCGTCGAGAACGCGGTGACGCGGCGGGCGGCGAGTTTCTGCATGATCTCGGCGTTGCGCGTCGGGTAGAGACTGCCCAGCAGCATCGCCCCCTCGCGGATCATGTCCGCCTCGTGCCGACCGCCAGATGTACCCGGCGGCTGGACTTTCGCTACGAAATCCGCCGAGGCATAAAGCGCGGCCGCGTCGGTGACGAGCTCAGCGCCGGCTTCGCTGAACTCCGCATCCGTGATGAACGATGCCTGACCCGCGCCGCCTTGCACGCGCACGGACACGCCGGCCTTGACCAGCTTTTTGATGGACTCGGGAACCAGCGCCACCCGGCGCTCTCCCGGCGCGATTTCGCCCGGTACCGCGACGATCATGTTCACCTCAATCCGTATTCCGCTTCGCGGCGCAGACTGCAGCGCCCGACCGGCGACTCCGACGGCCCGCTCCGTCCGCCATCATCGACCCGGACCGCCGGCGCACCACGCCTTGACGCCTTGCACGGTCCGTTCCAGAGCCGTGACCGGTCCGCGGTCGGCGGACCGCCACCCTCGCCTCCGGCGCGAATCTTACCAGCCCTTCCTCACAACGCGAGGGGCGTCATGTGATCCGGCGGTCCCGCGCTCAGACTTATATCGCCTCGTACTTGCGTCGAGTGCAGCAGACGCTGACGATGCTCCGAATGAGGGTTCTCCTGGGGCAGATCAACCCGGTCGTCGGCGACATCGAGGGCAACACGCGCCGCGCGCTGGAGGTGATCGAGGAGGGGCGGCGTGGCGGCGCCGGACTCGTGCTCCTGCCCGAGCTTTGCGTTATCGGTTACCCGCCGAAGGATCTGGTTCTTCGCAAAGACTTCGTTCGCCGCAACGTCGAGGCGGTCCAGCGGATCGCGGAGGCCTGCCGGGGGATCACGGCGGTCGTCGGGTTCGTGCAGCCGGTCGAAGGCGGGTCGGGGACGGGGATTCACAACGCGGCGGCGGTATGCGGTGACGGACGAATTCTTCAGACCTACGCGAAATTCCTCCTGCCGACGTATGACGTGTTCGACGAGTCGCGGTACTTCACGCCGGGCCGGGAGGTCCGCCTGGCGACCGTCCCCGCGCAGGGCGGCGGAAACGGGCGATCGACGGTTGGGGCGGGCATCTGCGTCGGGCTGACGATCTGCGAAGACCTCTGGAACGACGAGCAGTTCGGCGGCCGACCCTTTTACGGGCGCGACCCGGTTGAGCAGACGGTGCGGGCGGGGGCGCAAGTCCTCATCAACATCTCCGCCTCGCCCTTCGTGGTCGGCAAGCACCTGCAACGCGAAGCGCTTTTCTCCAGGCAGGTCCGCGAGCACGGCGTGCCGCTCCTGTATTGCGCGCAGATCGGCGGCAATGACGATCTCCTCTTTGATGGCGTCAGTCTTGCTTTCAACGCGCGCGGGGAGTTGATCGCCCGGGCAAGACCTTTTGAGGAGGATCTGCTTTTTGTGGATCTCGGGTCTGCAGCGCCAGGGCGGATCGAGGCGTACCCCGGCGAGGCCGAAAGTCTCTGGCGCGCGGTGGTGCTGGGGACGCGGGACTACGTTCGCAAGTGCGGTTTCCGACAGGCCGTCGTGGGTCTGTCGGGGGGGATCGACTCGGCGGTGGTCGCGGCGATTGCGGTGGACGCGCTCGGCGCGGAGAACGTTCACGGCGTGGCGATGCCGTCGCGCTTCAGCAGCCGTCACAGCGTCGAGGACGCGGAGGCGCTGGCGAGGGGCCTCGGCGTGGACTTCCGCGTCATCCGGATCCACGAGGCCCACGCGGCGCTGGAGGCGTCGTTGGCGGAGAGCTTCGCGGGACGAGCGGCGGACGTCGCGGAGGAGAACCTTCAGGCCCGCATCCGCGGAAACCTTCTGATGGCGCTGTCCAACAAGTTCGGCTGGCTGCTCCTGACGACGGGGAACAAGTCGGAACTGGGCGTCGGGTACTGCACGCTTTACGGCGACATGTGCGGCGGGTTCGCGCCGATCAGCGACGTGCCGAAGACGCTGGTGTACCGGATGGCGCGGTGGCGCAACGCGCAGTCGGCGCGTCCGGCGATCCCGGAACGCACGCTGACGAAGCCGCCGTCGGCGGAACTGCGCGAGAATCAGACGGATCAGGACTCGCTGCCGCCTTATGAGACGCTGGACGCCATCCTCGAAAGATACGTCGAGGAGGATCAGAGTGCGGACGAGATCGTCGCCGCGGGGTTCGATCGCCCGACGGTGGAGCGGGTCATCCGGTTGATCGCCGCCAGCGAGCACAAGCGCAACCAGGCCGCCCTCGGGATCAAGGTGACTTCCCGGGCGTTCGGCACGGGCCGGCGCATGCCGATTGCGGCGAAGCTGACGTGAGACTTGGTGCGCCAGCCAAGTCCGGCGGATGCCCGGGCTGCTGTCCGCCCGCAACCGCGAACCCCCTGAGCCTCACAAACGTCTTACGTCATATGAACGAGCGTTCCGTCACGTCGAAGACGCGGTTCATGCGCGTGAACGTCAAGGTCGCCGTGATCGTTTTCGCCGTCGGTATGATCCCGGTCGCGCTGCCGTGGCGCATCAGTTTTTCCCTCCATCCGGGCACGTGGATCGAGGCGGGGATGTGGAGCGGCTCGTTTTCGCTCGTCCGCATTGATGACAAGGGTTTTCCCTCTTTCGCGTCGTTCATGAAGACGGTGGACGACGGGCGGCGGCGGTTGATCCGAGCGTCCCGGTATCTACCGGATGCGAACTGGCTGAAGCGGGCGGTTCCCACCGGCGTCGGCGTGAGCGGTTTCCGGGTTTCTCTGCTCGCGATTCCGATCGTCGCCGCAGGTTATCTGGCGATCTTAGCGGCTCTGACGTTGCTGCGGTTCGCCCGCTGCCTGATGATGAACCCCTTGACCGTCGAAGAACTGCGGCAACGGCGCGGCGTGTGCGTCGTCTGCGAGTACGACCTGACGGGCAATGTTTCGGGCGTGTGCCCGGAGTGCGGAACCGCAATCGCCGGCGGTCCGAGCCGGGATCCTCAGGCGGCTCAGGATGCTACCGGGCCGTTGCGCTCCGCGCCTTTATCAATCGCGCCGGATCATCTAAGGTAGGGCCTGGCGGCAGATCGTCTTGATCCCGCCACGTCGTGAGGGGGCGCTTGTGCCCAACGCACGGAGAACCCGCTTCCTGACGGGCGCGGCTCGGTAGGACGGCGGCGCCTTTAAGGAATTTCAACCGTCATGCCGCTTCCCGTGGTCGCTATCGTAGGTCGTCCGAACGTGGGGAAAAGCTCGTTGTTCAACGCGCTGGCGGGCGAGCGGATCAGCATCGTCGATCCGATGCCGGGGGTGACGCGGGACCGGGTCAGCGCGATCGTGGAGTGGCGCGATCGCTACCTGGAGCTGGTGGACACGGGTGGGTGGGGGATCGTGGACCGCGACGACCTGACGGAGGATGTGCAGCGGCAGATCCGCTTCGCGATCGACCGGGCGGACCTCGTCTTGTTCGTCGTGGACGCCCGCGAGGGGCTTAACCCGCTGGACGCCGAGACGGCCCGCCAACTGACGCGGCATCATGAGAAGACGATCCTTGTCGCCAACAAGGTGGACGAGCCGAAGCTCGAGCCGCAGGCGGCGGAGTTTCTGCGCCTCGGATTCGGCGAGCCTCTGCTGGTGAGCGCGACAAACAACGCCGGACAGAGCGATCTGAAGGACGCGGTGCTTTCGGCGCTGGAGCACCGCGCGGGAGAAGCGCCGCCGTCGCCGGTGATGAAGATCGCGCTGGTCGGGCGGCGGAACGTGGGCAAGAGCACGTTCATCAACGCCCTCGCGCAGGAGGAGCGGGTGATCGTCAGCGAGATTCCCGGGACGACGCGGGACAGCGTCGACGTCGTGATTGAAAAGGACGGACGGTCGCTGGTGGTGATCGACACGGCCGGGGTCCGTAAGGTGGGGAAGATGGTGGACCCGGTCGAGTACTACGGGTACACGCGGGCGACGCGGTCGATTGAGCGGGCGGACGTCGTGCTGTTCCTGATCGACGCGACATCGCCGGTGGGTCAGGTGGACAAGAAGCTGGGGGGGTTGATCGTCGACGCACACAAGCCGGTCATTCTGGTGATTAATAAGTGGGATCTGGCGCGGGACCGGGTGGACGTGGAGACGTACCGGGACTACCTGGACAAGACGCTGCCGGCGCTGAACTTTGCCCCGGTGGCGTTTACGACGGCCCGCGACGCGCGAAACACGGCGTCGGTGATCGATCTTGCCGCGGTGTTGCACAAGCAGTCGCACAGTCGCGTGGCGACGGCGCGGCTGAACGAGATTCTTCATGCGGCGATGCAGGAGCGGGCGCCTCGGGCGAAGCGTGGGACGCGGGCGCCGAAGTTCCTTTATGCGACGCAGATCGCGGTGGCGCCGCCGACGTTCGTCCTTTTCGTGGACCGCCCCGCGCTGGTCACGCCCGCGTTTCAGCGGTTTGTGCTGAATCGCCTGCGGGAAAACTTGCCAACCGAGGAAGTCCCCCTACGATTAATCTTCCGGGCGCGCACGCGGAAACCGGCGGCCCAGCGCTAGCGCCGCCCCCGCGGCGCGCGTCTCAGGGTGCGGGAGTCGGACGCCGATCCTGAAGCGGCGGTTTTCCAAGGAGCTGGCGATGGCGATCGAGATTCACTGTCCCGCGTGCAGCAAGGGGATCCGCGCTCCGGATGACGCCGGGGGCAAGCGCGGCAAGTGTCCGTATTGCGGTGCGAGCGTCTACATTCCGATGCCGGCTGCCGAGGTGGAGGATATTCCGCTGGCGCCGGTGGATCCGCGGGCGGAGCGGGAGCGGGAGCGTCTGCGGCAGGAGTCGATCTTGTACGCGGCGCAGGTGGATCATGACGAGCCGCCGAAGTACGACGTCGGCGCGTCAGCCCGGTCGACGGGCGGCGGCGCCGCAGCGCCTCGCGGGCGGGATCGCTCCGCCGCGGATGATGAGCCGATCGACGTTCATGATCTCGTTCAGAAGTTTGTGCTGGCGATGCGCGACAGCAACCTGGTCGAGGCCGACCGGATCGCCGGGCGTCTGCGCCGCCGCCGGGAGCAGACGGACGAGTACGTGCAGGGGCTGCTGCTGGATCAGATGGGTCTGAGCGTCAAAGGGGTTCCGCAGGCGGTCGTCAACGGTTTTCTGAAGAATCTGCTCGAGCGGATCGCGTAGGTTCTGGATTGAAGGTTCGCCGCGGGAATGTGGAATGCGGACCGGAGGTCCGCGATCCTTCCAGAACACGCGGAGCTGACGTGCACGATCTGGGGCGAACGCAAAGAGGTTTCGGCGTTGGTCGATCCGGAGGTTGTCGGCTCCCGCGGGTTGCCGCATAATTCGAGCGAGTCTTGCCTGGACGCGGTTTCAGGGTTTCGGAGGAAGGCGTGGAAAGAAGCTTCCTTACCCTCGATACTGCTGCGCGACTTCAAGCGCGGGCGCGGCTCGGCGATGAAACAGCGTCTTATCCCGGAGCAGATCATGAGTATATCGAAGCCGTCGGACGGGGCGGTGCGCATCCTTCTGGTGGACGACAATCCGCAGAATCTCGAGCTGCTCGAGGTTTACATGGAGGCGCTGCCGGAGGCGGAAGTCATGACGGCCACCAACGGACAGGAGGCGATGGAGAAGGTGGCCGCGTCCCCCCCGGACCTGATCCTCCTGGATATCATGATGCCGAAGACGTCGGGATTCGAGGTGTGCAAGCGGATCAAGGCCGATCCGAAGACGCGGGACATCATTGTGGTGATGGTGACGGCGTTGAGCGAGACGGGGGACGTGGAGCGGGCGGCGGAATGCGGGGCGGACGACTACGTGACGAAACCGCTGGACCGCAAGGCGCTGATCGAACTGATCCGGGGGCTGCTGGCGGCGCGGGCGCGGGGTTGAACGTTGTCGTGGGCGGCGTTTGACACTAGGTCGCGCGGGAGGGTAGGTTGCGCGGTGCCTTGACGGGAGCACGTCCGACATGCAAGGGATAGGGTCGAAACGCGATGCGCTGCCCCGCATGTAGAGCCGACAGCGACCGGGTCATCGACTCGCGCCCGACGGAAGGCGGCGCCGGCGTGCGTCGCCGCCGTGAATGCCTGTCCTGCGGACGGCGCTACACCACCCGCGAACGCGTCGAGGATGAACTCCGCCTCGTCGTCATCAAGAGCAACGGCAGCCGGATGCCGTATCAGCGGGAGAAGATCCAGGACGGACTGGAACGGGCCTGCACAAAGCTGCCGATCACCGAGGCTCAGATCGAGCACATCGTCGATCGTGTCGAGGAGGATCTTTTCCGGGCGCATGACCGTGAGGTTTCGTCGGAGCAGATCGGGCGGCTGGTCGCCCGGCACCTTCGGCCCGTGAACGCGGTCGCGTACGTCCGGTTTGTCAGCGTATACCGGAAATTCTCGACGATCCAGGAATTCATCGACGAGATCCAGGACGTCCGCGACCGCGTGGCGTTGGAGTCGCCTCAGCAGCGACCGCTCTTCGACTGATGCGTTGCGTTGTCGTTCTCTCGGTTCCGCGATGGAACCGCGAGTTTTGCGTCTCGTATTCTCCGCACATGCGAACTGGACATTCGCGGTCCGGGGATTACTCCAGCTCAAACGCGACGCTGACCGTGGCGGTCAGTTCGACGCGGCCGATGTGCGGCGTCTTTGAGCTCTGGTTTGGTTCGATGACCTTTCGGTTGGGCAACTCGCCGCCGCTCCAGCTGACGTAGCCCCAGCCGGCGTTGTATGAGCAATACGAGCCGAACTGCGCCTCACTGACTGAAAACACCCGCGCAATCTTGACGCCCAGCAGCGAGGTCAGGGTCTGCGCCCGGCGCGTCGCATCTTCGATCGCCATCTTTCTCGCCTCCTCCTGAAGTTGGGCGGAGCGCGTTGAGCGGAAGTTCACGCCCTGGATGTTATTCGCGCCGGACTCGATCGCGGCGCTCATCAGCGCCTCGAACCGGTCCAGATCCGTCAAGGTCAGCTCGACGCTTCTGCGCACGAAATAACCGGTCAGATCCTTGCGGCCGTCGCGGTCCTGATACGACGGCTGCACACGGACGGGATCCACGCGGACGCTCTGCTCGGCGACATTGAACTGCGGCGCCAGCTCCAGCAACTTCCGGATTCTCGCGTCGTTGTCGGCTTTCGCCCCGTTCAGGTCGGCGTTGAAGGTTTCCACCCCCAGCGCCACGACGACCTCGTCGGGGGGAATGCTGATCTGCCCCTGTCCCGCGACGTTGACCAGCCGCCGATCCGCCGTCTGCTGCGCCGCAAGCGGCGCCGCACCGACCAGCACGATGCAACCCACCGCAGTCCCGATCCACCGATTCTGCCCGAACATGCTGATTCTCCCAAAGAGCCCTTGTTTTCCTCAGAGCCTCCGACCTCACGCCGGTGTGCGGTCGTCGCTCCGCGAAGTCAGCGTAACACAGAACCGCGCTCCGTGGTGTCACGTGTTCGTCACAATGCGCCTGGCGCGAGCGCGGCTGCGCCCGACGGCGAGGCTGGCGGCCACGCTTGATTGACGGACGCCGCGACCGGGCACAGACTCGACGATGGAAGGCGCCGACGACGAAGATGGCGTATTCCGTCACACGATGGTCACGACGATGCGACGCCTATGACGACGACATCCCAACCTGCGGTCGTGCTGCTGTCCGGCGGGCTAGACTCCGCGGTGACGTGCGCGCTGGCCGCGGAGCAGGGGTTCCGCATCCACGCCCTGACCGTCGATTACGGTCAGCGCCACGACGTCGAGATCGCCGCAGCGCGGCGGGTGGCGACGGCGATGTGCGTCGCCCGCCACGTGACGCAGCGGATCGACCTTCGCGCTTTCGGAGGATCGGCGCTGACGACGGACCTCCCGGTGCCGGCGCACCGGCCGGGGGAGGCGAGTCCTGACCCGGACGTTCCGGTGACGTACGTACCGGCGAGAAATACGATCCTGCTCTCGTTTGCGCTGGCGTTTGCGGAAGTGACCGGAGCGTCCGACATTTTCATCGGCGTGAACGCGGTGGACTACTCCGGGTATCCCGATTGCCGCCCGGCCTTCATCGAGCAGTTCGAGCGTCTCGCGCGGGTGGCGACGCGCGCGGGGGTTGAAGGTCGCGCGCTTTGCATTCGGGCGCCCCTGATGCACCTGAACAAGGCGCAGATCGTCCTGGAGGGAGTCCGGCTGGGGGTGGACCTGGGCATGACGCACAGTTGTTACGACCCGGACGCGCAGGGGCGCGCCTGCGGGCGATGCGACAGTTGTCATTACCGGCGCGAGGGCTTCCACCAGGCCGGAGTTCCGGACCCGACGGTCTACCGGTCGTAGTTCGCGGCGGGCGGTGCCGTGCGCGGGCGGCCTGTGTTGCAAAGGGGGAACGCTTTCTGTCGGGCGTGGTCCGGAAGTCCGCCTGTGTCTTGCGTTCGGAGCGTTTCCTTACCGGCGCGGCACGGAGGGACGGCGAGGGTTGAGGCGGCGGATCGCGCTGAACGCCGCGCTGAACGAAACAAGATTGAGGAGTTGAAACGAACCGCAGGGCGTCACGGGAGCGCGCGGCGGGGGCGGCGCTTCAGGCTCGACGATGCAAAGAAGCGTGTCCTCCGCGTGCCGCCCGGTGTCGTCGAACACGCGGAGCGTCACGCGGTAGGTTCCCGGGCGGGTGTAGACGTGTTCGACGACGGCGCCTGCGCGGTCGAAGTCGAGTCCGTCGGTGGCGTCCACGTCCCACGCGAGGATCGTGATTGACGGCACATCACCGTCGAATCCTTCCTCGATTTCGATGCGGCTGGCGGAGCCGTCGAACCGGACGGTCTCCCCCGCGAAGACCGTGATATCCGGCCCTGCCTCGGCAATCAGCGTTGTAATCGGTTCGTCGTCATCCGGGGGCGGATCGTCGTCCGGTGGAGGATCATCATCGGGCGGGTCGGGGCCGGTGTCGTCGTCGGGCGGCAGGACGATGAAGGTCACGCGGATCGGCCCGCTTCCGGCAAGACCGTCATGAAGTTCGTAGACGAGGGCATCCGTTCCGGTGAATCCTTCATCGGGCGTGTACGTCAGGTTCGGGACGTCGCCGCGGAGCAAGCCGTGCGCCGGGGACGACGTGATTTCGATCGAAATCACGTCCCCCACGTCGGGATCGTGCGCGTCGAGGATCACGTTTGCGGATTCCCCGGCATTGAGGGTGATTTCCTGCGGGAGCCCGACGGGCGGGTCGTTGACCGGGCGCACCTCGATCGAGATGTACGCAAGGTCGCTGCTGGCGTCGTCGTTCGCGACAATGAACGCGAAGACGTCGTTCCCAAAGAAGTCGGGGGCGGGAACGTAGGCGACCTCGGGCGGGTCGCCGATGACGGTGCCGTGCGCCGGCGCCTCGACGATGAAGAAGCGCGGATGCTGTCCGGTATTGCCGGTCGCGGTCAGCGTCAGGTCCAGCGGCACGTCCTCATCCGTGACGAGGCTCTGATCCAGCGCGACCGGACGGTTTTCGCCTCCGCCTCCCCCGCCTCCGCCTCCGCCGCCTCCCCCGCCGCCGCCTGAGCTGTCGTTGTCGCTGACCTGCGCCACGACGTCCGGGATGGCGATGCCGTTGTAGTTGCCGTCGCTGCTGACGGCGGTGTGCGTGATCGTCGAGGTATGCGCGCCTTCGACCAAGGCGTCGTCCACGGCGGTGACGGTGACGGTCTGCGCGACGTTCCAGTTTCCGGGAGTGAAGGTGAGGATGATCGCTCCGCCCGCCCCGGCGCCCACGTCGGTCTGAACATCAGGCTCGACGATGATCGAGACGCTGGCGGTCGGCGGGCTGTTGAGGAGCAGGGTGTACGTGTCGGACGTGGGGCCGGTTTCATCGACGACGGTGTTGCCGCCGGACTCGGCGACGGCCACGCCGGCGACGTCGGTGACGGTGGCGACGACGCTGACGACGGCGATGGCGTTGTAGTTTGGGTCGGCGCTGGAAGCGGAGTGCGTGATCGTCGAGGTGTGCGTGCCTTCGACGACACCGTCATTGACGGCGGTGACGGTGATCGTTTGCGCGACGTTCCAGTTGGCGGTGGTGAAGGTGCGGTTGATCGCGCCGCCCGCGCCGTTGCCGACGTTCGTCTGCACATCCGGGTCGATCGTGATGGTGACGTTGGCGGTCGGCTGGCTGGTCAGGACAAGCGTGTACGTGTCGGAGGTCGGACCGACCTCGCTGACCAGCGTGAAACCGCCGGATTCGGCGACGGTGACGCCGGCGGCGTCATTGTCGGTGATGTTGGCGACGACGTTGGGGACGGCCAGTCCGTTGTAGTTGCCGTCGCTGCTGGCAACCGTGTGCGTGATCGTCGAGGTGTGCGGGCCTTCGGCGACGCTGTCGTTGACGGCGGTGACGGTGACGGTCTGGGCGACGCTCCAGTTGCCGCTGGTAAACGTGCGCGTGACGGGGTTCCCGGCGCCTGAGCCGAGGTTCGTCTGCGTGTCCGGATCGACGGTGATCGTGACGTTGGCGGTGGGCTGGCTGGTGAGGACGAGCGTATACGTGTCGGAGGTGGGACCGGCTTCGCTGACGTCGGTCGATCCGCCCGATTGCGTGAGCGTGATCCCGGCGCTGTCGTTGTCGGTGACGCTGGCCACGACGCTGCCGATGCTGATGCCGTTGTAGAAGCCGTCGCCGCTGGCGGCGGTGTGTGTGAGGGTTGAGTTGTGTGCGCCTTCCGCGACGCTGTCGTCGATCGCGGTGACGGTGACGGTCTGGGCGACGTTCCAGTTTCCGGTGGTGAAGGTCAGGTTGATCGGGTTGCCGGCGCCCGCGCCGACGGTCGTCTGCGTGTCGGGGTCGACGGTAATCGTGACGTTGGCGGTGGGCTGCGAATTCAGGACGACGGTGTACGTGTCGGACGTGGGACCGGCCTCGCTGACAGCGGTCGAGCCGCCGGACTGCGTGACGGTGACGCCGGCGGTGTCGTTGTCGGTGACGGCGGCGACGACGTTGTTGATGCTGATGCCGTTGTAGCCTCCGTCGCCGCTGGCGGCGGTGTGTGTGAGGGTTGAGTTGTGTGCGCCCTCGGCGACGAGATCGTCGACCGCGGTGACGGTGACGGTCTGGGCGACGTTCCAGTTCCCCGCAGTGAAGGTCAGTTGGATCGCCGCTCCGGCCCCGGCCCCGACGTCGGTCTGCGCGTCGGGATCGACCGTGATCACGACGTCCGCGGTCGGCAGACTGCAAAGCACGACGGTGTACGTGTCCGAAGTCGGCCCGGTTTCGCCGACCGCGGTGGCGCCGCCGGA
>BOJX01000048.1 GCA_016860685.1 Planctomycetota bacterium | reverse complement strand
AGGGCGTGGACGGGGAAGTCATGAATGACAATCCGGTCTCCGACGCGGGAGAGCACGTCGTCGCGAAATGAGACGCCGCTGCTGTTCTCGATACCGGTCAACGCGTCGCGCAGCGCGGCGGCGGCGGGGCCGCGCGATGCGACGTACGCCTCCCAGCAGCTCCACGGGAGGCGCTTGAAATTGACGTCGGCCACGGCGAAGGCTGTCGCCTCGGACGGAATCAGGTCGTAACCCCAGGTTTTCAGAAACGCATGATCGGCGATGCGGATGAGCCGGTCCGCGTCACCCTCGTGGATAAAGGCGCTGGATTCAACGGCGCGGCCCTCGCGGCTGATCGTGATGAACGCCCGCCGTGCCGCGGGGACGTCGAGCAGGTTCAGCCACGTTCGCAGACGCGCCCGGAAGCCCGCGGGTTGCCCGTCGGCCAGCCGGTCAAGATCGGCATAAAGGCGAAACTCGGTGCCCGTCCGGCGGCACGCTCGCTCCGCTTCCGTCACCCACGCCGCTCGGTTCAGCGTTCTGCCCGGGTCGGCGGCGCAGACGAGGAGGCGTTCGATCGCGCCCTGACCGAGGGCGAAGACATACTGGTTTCCAACCGCGCCCCAGGTCAAGGTCGCCCAGCTCGGCAGGCGATCGTCCCGCAGCTCATATCCGACGCCGCCCGCCGCCCAGGCATCCCCCTCAAGCGTGCGCAGCGTCGTCCGATCCTGATTCGTGTACGTCGCCAGAAGATGACGGATCAGGTTCTCCACCGGTTGATGCCGCCCCCCGGTGTCGACGACGAGAACGGCCTGCATCCGGTCCAACTCATGCCCGCCGTCGGCGCGTTCGATCACGCGGACGTCCAGCACTGCCGTCGCCAGCGGATATCGCACAAGCTGAAAAAGCCCCGCGGCGACGTCCGTCCAGAGCCGCACGGACCCGTCCGCGTCGAGCATCACCCCAACCTGCCGCGCGATCTGGAGGATCGTCTGCACCGCGACGTCTTGCGGCGCGGTGGCGGCGTCGACTTCGGCCCGCGACGGATTCAGCGCGACGGCGACCACTGCGTCGGCGGGAACGATCATGAAGGGGTCAGCCCGCTCCTGCGCTGCAAACGCGGAGTTCACACCGAACGACAACAACAGCATGACCGCCGCAAACCTCGTAATCCGCGACGTTCGACGCGATCGGCACGGACCCTCCGAAAGCGATCTCCGAAGCACGCCGGGGGAGGGATTACTCGTTGTTCGGCACATCCGTGTCCTCCGCCTGACGGTTTCGATCGTCCCCCCCCGCCGCACCGGGCGTCGTTCGGCGAGCGCGCGGCGGGCGCTTGCCGAGCTTGACATCCTCATCAAACGTCTTCTTGGCGCGCAGGATGTGATGATAATGCTGGGCGAAGCGGTGGGCCTCGTCGCGGATGTGCTGAAGCAGCCGCAGCGCCGCGTCATTTCGCGCGAGGCGGACGGGGGTCGTCTTCCGCTGGATGTAAATCTCCTCCTCGCGCTTCGCCAGGGAGATCACCATCGGAGGGCGGACGCTCATGTCGCTGAACGCCTCCAGCGCCGCGTGCAACTGTCCGAGTCCGCCGTCGATCACGATCACGTCGGGGTAAAGCTCGTCGCCGCCGGCCGCATGACGGTAGCGCCGTGTCACGACCTCGCGGATCGCCGCGTAGTCATCCACGCCTTCGACCGTGCCGATGCGGTAGCGCTTGTACCCGGGCTTGAAGGGCCGACCGTCGATGAAGCAGACGAGCGACCCGACGGTGGACTCCCCTTGTATGTGTGCGATGTCGATGCACTCGAGGCTGCGCGGACGTGCGTCCAGCCCCAGCAGATCCGCGAGTTTGTCCAACCCCTTCGAGGGGTCGATGTAGAACACTTCCGGCTGCACGTCCGTCTCCACGTCGCCGGAAAGCGCAAGAGCGGAAAGCGCCTTGATCTGGTCTCGAAGTCGCGCGGCCTCTTCGTACCGAAGCTCCCCCGCCGCGGCCTTCATGTCCTTCTCCATCTTTCGCAGGACGACGCTGCGCTTGCTGGCGAGAAACCGGCGCAGGCTGCGGATGTCGGCGGCGTAGGCCTCGCGCGAGATGAGGTCGGCGCACGGCGCGGTGCACTGGTTGATGGCATGAAGAAGACAGGGTCGGAAGAAGCGCCGGCGGTCGTCGTCCGCGCGGATGTCGAGTTCGCAGGTGCGGAACTTGAAAACCTTCTGAAGCGCGTTGACCGCGTCGCGCAGGCCGGAAGGGGATGTGAAGGGTCCGTAAAGCTTGGTGCCCGAGGGGCGCGGCGTCCGCGTGACGAACACCCCGGGAAAATCGTCCGAGGTCGTGATCTCGATGTAGGGGAACGTCTTGTCGTCCTTGAGCAGGACGTTATGCGGCGGCTGAATATCCTTGATGAGACGAGCTTCGCGCAGCATCGCGTCCACTTCCGTCTCGCACTCGATGAAGTCCACGTCCACGACGCGGTCGATCATGCGGGCGATGTCCGGACCGCGCGACGAGAGCAGGTCCGCCGACGGCTGAAAGTAGCTGGCGACGCGCGAACGCAGCTCCTTCGCCTTGCCCACGTAAAGCACGCGCCCCTCCGCGTCTTTCATCAGGTAGACGCCCGGAGCCGCGGGAAACCGCGACACTTTCTCGCGGATGCGCTCGTTCAGCGTCGGCTCAGACATGACGACGATTATACGCGCGGGACTCAGGGGGTGCCCTGCTCGACGAGCGCCACCGTGCGGCGGATCACGCCGGCTTTCTGAGACCGGTAGGTGATGTCGACCTTGCCTTCGCCCGAGACGATCCAGCGAAACAGACGCTGGCCGCGCCCCGCGACGCCGCGGTCCACCCAGATGCGGTGCGGCTGATGCTCCGTCGGCGACATCGCGGCGTCGAACCAGCCGCCGACCGTGCCCGAAGCGACGACGCGCGGCGCCTCCGCGGGGTTCGTGTCCGGCGTGCGGGTCAGTTCGACCACGTCGCGCGCGCCGATGCGCTTCTGCGCCGCGACGCCGCTGATCGTCGGGATCAGCCGCTCGTTCGTCACTTCGACGGTCACTTCCCACGTCGCCGGAGCGAGCGGCTTCACACGGACCCGGGAGAACGACAGCTTCGGCATCTGATCCGCGTGGTACATCGTGAACGCGAAGTTGCGGTGGCAAAGCTCATCCAGCATGAACGCCGGCGGCACGCGCGAGGCGAACTTCGTCCACCCGCCGATGAGAACCTCGCCGTAAAAGGGGTGCTGGTGCGGCTTGTAAGATACGAAGTGATGCTCGAACTCGAGCAGGTCGCCGAAGCGCATCCGTGCGTCGCGCCGCTGCCAGTCTCCTTCCTTCCCCTGAAAATACTGATCTGCGTTCCAGAGTTCGTTGGTGAAGCTGAAGATGCCCAGCCCCTCCGCTGTCCAGTTCACGAAACCGCCGTGAACCTCGTACAAGTCCTTCCAGATCACAAGATACCGGTAGAACGGAAGTATGCGCTCGCCCGTCTGACCGATCTCGTCGTACACCGCCAGATCCTCGCGCGGGTAGAAGCTCTCGCGCGACTCCACCCCCGGACCGCGCAGCATCATGCCTCCGGCGTTGTGATACGACTGCACCGCCGCGATGTTCGGATGATCGAGGATGAAGGCGCCGATCGCCGCAGGCTCGGGATAGGAGAAGGGATACTCGCCCGCGCCGTACTGGACGTGGTTCGGCTGCCAGCCGCTGGGCCAGTTCCGGTTCATGTCGTAGCCGCCGGGATCGTCCTCGTTGATCCGCCCGTCGCCGTCGTTGTCGATGCCCTCCTCGCCGAGCATCGTGTACTCGCCCTTTTCATCGGCGGCGACGCGCTCGAAGATCCGCGGATCACGCGGAGACCGCCGCCAGCGCCCGTTCGGATCGGCCTTCCACATCGTCGTGATGTGACCGTCGCCGTCGAGATCGTCCGGACCGTCCTCGTCATACAGACCGTCGAAGTCGTCATCGGTGGGCTTCATGCCGCTGCGCGCCGAGCTGGAGGTGTTCGGCTCGCGGAACCAGTACGCCCGCCCGTCCGGGTTGACGCTCGGAACAATGTAAAACGCCCGCTCATCGACGAGCCGCGTCAGCTTGTCAACGACGCCGTAGCTCTTGGTCAGGTACCAGATCGTATACAGGCACACCTCCGACGCCTGCACCTCGTTGCCGTGAACGTTGCCGTCGATGTACATCGCAGGTTTGTCGCGGTCTTCACCCGTTGCAGGGTTGTTGATGATGATCAGCCAGATGTCTCGGCCTTGCGTGCTTTTCCCGATCGAGCGGATCGTCAGCAGGTTCGGATAGGCGCGGACAAGGTCATTCAGCGCCTCCGTCAGTTGTTCAAAATCGTAGAACCGGTTGAACGACAGTTCTACCTTGCGCGGCAGAGGCTCCTGCGCGGGCGACGCCGACGTCACCAACGCCGCCGACGCCGCGCAGACTGACATCGCGACCGTCAAGAGGCGCTTTTTCATCCGAGTCATGTGCGTCCTTTCCGGCGTCAAGGCGCCCGATCCGCCCTCGCAGGCAGCGTCGCCTGCGCCTGATCGAAGACATATCGCTCGGACGTGAACGTGAGCGCGACCGTCTCGCCCGCCTCGCCCGTGACGATCCAGCGCAGCTTCTCGCGCCCGCCGCTTCCCGCGACCGACCAGACCCGTGCGACGCGCTCGCCGGCGAGGATCCGCTCCAGCGGCAATTCGATCGTCACGACGATCGGGCGCACTCGGCGGTTCTGTCGCCCCATCGCCAGCGCTGTGGGGAAGTACCCGTCGTTCACGATCGCCGTCTCGATCTCGAACACCCGATCCGAAAGCGGCGTGATCTTCAGCGGTTGCACGGTCGGTGTCGGCAGACGCGCGCCGAGATTAAATACGAACGCCGCCTGACGGTCGGCGATTCCGTCCAGCTCCGCGACCGGCGGCGTCGTTTGAAACAGCGGGATAAACCCGCCGATCTCAACCCGCCCGAGCGTCGGGTGTTCAAACGGCGCCCACGGAATGAACCCGTCGCGTTCACCGAGCGAATCCGAGTACGTCAGCCACGCCGCGGCTTCCTTGTCCGCGGGTTCGACCTTCTCTTTCGGTTGCTTCTCGACGTCCGGAGACTTGCGGTTTTCCGACGGCACGGGTTCTTTCTGCGCCGGTGGCGCAGTCTCCGAAACCGCGACGGCGGCGTTCGGCGTCGGAGCAGCCTCATCCGCGGTTTCAGAGGGCGGGGATGGCGCGGCGCCGCCCGACTCCGGCGTCGTCGCACCGTCCTCGGGCTTGCCTTGTGCGGGTTCTTTCTTCTCTGCGCCGTTCGGCTTCTTTGCGTCGCCGCCGGTGGAGGATTCGGGCCGCGTCCAGACCCGGCAGGCGAACGTCGGCATCCCCAGTTGGGCGTAGCACCAGGCGAAAAAGGCTCCCTCCGCGTCCTCTTTCGGAACTTCCTTGATCCCCGTCAGATCTCGGTAGCGCTTGCCGACCTCCTCGTAATGCCCCGCGTCATCCCGGTGCAACGCAAGCGGCACGCGCCCGGTCGCGTCGTTCTTGCCGCCTTCGGGCGTCTTCACCACGTTGTCGTGGCGACCGTAAACGACGGTCAGCGCGATGCGCGGGTGGGCGAGGAAAAAATCGATCAGCGCCTTGGACTCGGGTTCGCTGACCGGGTGGGGTCCGGCGCCCACCTCGTGCTCGGGGTAGGCGTGCATGAAGTTGCGGTTGAGGTCCACGGCGCCCGGACCGTCTTCGTTGTACTCGCCGTCGAGGTCGTCATCGACGCCTTCGGTGTAAATCTTGTAGATCGGCTTCTCGCCTTTCGCGCGGTCCGCCTCTTTCAGGAGTCGCGGCTCGGCCGCATCCGGAAGGTGCGTCGCCTCGGGATCGACGACGCGCATCAGCGTGATCACGCCGTCACAATTGACGTCGTCCGGACCGTCCTCGTCCGCCGCGCCGTCGCGGTCATCGTCCACCGGACGCAGCGTCCCACGATGTTCGCGCCGCGGCATCGCGGACGCCGCCGCCCAGCCGTCCGGGTTCATCCTCGGCAGAACATAAACCGTCTGAACATCAACGAGCTTGTTTTCCGCCACGTCCGCAGGCGGGTTCAAAAGTCGCTCCGCGACGCGCACCGCGGTCTCGGTCGAGACGGGGAAGTCCGCGTCAAGCCCCGCGACGATCGCCAGCGCCGGGCGCGCGTCCACGTCCGCCCCCCTTCCGAGGCGCAGACAATAAAGTTCCCGACCGCTCCTGCTCTTCCCGATCGACGTTAACAGGCACGCATCCGGGAACCTGACAACCAGATCCTGCAAACGTCGCTCAAGCCCGGCGTCATCGAGATAGCCGGCGCCGGAAAGCGCCTCAGCCGAACGAACCCCGCCGGAGGACGGGTTGAGGGTCTGATCCTGAAGCGGCGAAGCGGCGCCGGCGGACGCTGAAACGACGAACATTATGACATGAATCAACACCCACCTCCGTCAACCACGATTGAAGGACGGGGTTGAATGTAGCGGCTTCCCGCGGACGAGCAAAGCGAACCGCGTCATCGCCGGTTTGCGCCACGGACACGGCTGGGTCGGCGAGAATTCACGCCTCCAGGGCGGGACGATCGGCCACCGGCGCCTCCGGTGTGGACGACCGCCCGCCGATGCCGAAGTCCGCAGGCATCGACAGGTACGCCGTGACAAGGAACCCGACGGCGTAAATCAGCAGAAAGAAACTGAATCCCCGATGAATGTCGAGGTAGTACACCACGAAGCAGAACAACGCGTACAAGCCGAGAGCGAATTCCAGCGCCCACATCCGCCCCGTCGCGGTGCGATAAAGCCCCCGCGCGCGGCCCCCGAGGCTACCGCTCTTCGGCGTACGCACAAACTCGCCTCCGCGGAGCTTCAGCCCGCGCAGGACAGCCAGCCCGTTGCTTAAGCACAACCCGCACCCGAGCACGAACATCCCCGGAATCGCCGCCAGACCGCCCCAGCGACCGTCGAGACTGTAACGCGCATACGCATACGTCAGCGGCGGCGCCAGCGACGCCCCGAGCACGACCAACCACATCGACCAGAACCAGTGTCCCAGCAGCGGATGTCCGATCATCGCGAACACCACCGGACGCGCGACGAGCGCCAGAAGCAACATCCACAATGACACCGAGTAATGCGTCAGGTGCAGTGTCGCCTCAAGCTTCTCGCCGAACCCCAGCGGGGCGCGCCAGATGCGCGGCAGCAGTTTGCGCGCGGTCTGGATCGAGCCCGTCGCCCAGCGCCGCTGCTGACTTTTCAGCGCGAGAATGTCGCCGGGCAGCTCCGCCGGACAAGCCAGGTCGAGGCAGTAATCCAGCTTCCACCCCGCAAGCTGCGCCCGGTACGACAAGTCGAGGTCTTCCGTCAGCGTGTCGCCGCTCCAGCCTCCGACCGCCGGGTCGTCGATCGCCGAGCGCCGCCAGACCCCGGCGGTGCCGTTGAAGTTCAGCATCAGCCCGTTCCAGGCCCGGGCGCCCTGCTCGATCGCGAAATGTCCGTCGATCCCCAGCGCCTGCGCCCGCGTCATCCACGAATCATCGCGGTTCAGATGCGCCCAGCGCCCCTGAAGACAGGCAAGACGCGGTTCGACCGCCAGCAGCGGAATTGCGCGGCGCAGAAAATCCTCCGGGGGCACGAAATCCGCGTCGAACACCGCGACGAACTCGCCGCGCGCCTGCGCCAGCCCGTGTGCCAGCGCCCCGGCTTTGTAACCCTCTCGCGTCTCGCGCCGCACCACTTTGATATCCACGCCCCGCCGCGCCAACGTCCGCACAACCTGATTAACGCGTTCGACCGTGACATCGTTACTGTCGTCGAGAACCTGGATTTCGTGGCGCCCCGCCGCGTAGTCCATCCCAGCCACGGCGCGAATGACGCGCTCCGCCACCGAAGCCTCGTTGTAGAGCGGGATCTGGCTGGTCACGATCGGCCAGCGATCCTCCGGCGTGGACTTCCGGTACGCCTCGATCGTCGCCGCCTGCCGCGAGCGGTTCTCTCCGCGCTTGCGCAGGAAAAGATAGAGCAACACGTAAAGGTGCAGGCCGTAAACGGCCAGCGCCACGGTCGCGACGATGAAAACAACCAGTACCAGCCAGTGAAAAAGGGCACTCACGCTTTGTTGATCCCTTGCACCCGTGATTCGGAAGTCGTGAGAGGTTATTCACTTCCGGCGGAAAGTCACGCCCGGATCCGCTCCGACGCGCTGATTGCGGACGCGACCCCGCAACGGCTCAACCTGCCTGACCGGCTGAGTTGAAAAGGACCGCATCCCGCCGTGCTCCGCGCTTCGCTTCCGCTCTTGAGGATTCTAGCTGGCATGACGGACGAGTTTGCATTAGGGAAATCCGGGGTGTTTTGACTCTTCCCAGATTGCGCAGGTCCGCTTCCTTCACAGGTTTTCGTGAGGAGACTCGATGACAGGAGGTCAACGTGCGCGTCAAAGCGAAATTGTCGGAATTCGTCAGGAATTGAGGAATTCGGACCTTGAGCGTCAGGCCGACAGCAGTGCGATCATGTCGTTGAGCTGGACGAGAAGCGGGGAGTCGCCGTTAGATCGCCGTGGGGGGCGCGGCGTATTGAAGATCAGGTCCGCGTCTTCGTCACCGCAGGTCGTCCGAACGAGCATCTCCGCTTCGGCTACGAGGCGCAGGTTCACCCCCTCCGGTGAGGCGTGAGTACGCGCCGGTGTGGACGGCGGACCGGGGTCCGCGCGGTCAACAAGGGCCGTGAACGGCGCGCCGGAGGATTCTTGTTCGTGAACCCGAAATGCGTCCGACGGTGGTGCTGCGGCAGTCGCAGTTGACTGCGCCGTGGAGGCGGCCGGGTGTGGACGCTCCGTCGTCGCCTCAACCCTCGCCGACAAGGCTCGGAACTGCTCCAGCGTGGAGCGGAGGATCGAAATCGTCCTGAGCATCAAAGTCTGCTGCGACCGGGTCTCCGACGATCGCACCGCCGTCGTGCGCGTCATCAACGCCTCCAGCCTCCGCTCCAGCGAGGCGACGGCTTGCGCCTGAGACTCGAGCAGGTTGAGACGGCCGACAATCTCCTGCCAGGGTTGAAGGTCGGTCATCCCGGCGTCCGTCGGGGAAGCGGGGGATGCCTCAAACGTCGCGCTGCCGTGGGCGGATTCGCGCTGAGGCGGTTTCGGGCGGGCGCCGTCTGCGGCGCCGTCGAAGTCGGCCTCACTCATGCTGTCGTGCAGATGTTCAGCATTGATCTTGCGCTTCTGGTCGGCGTAGGCCGCCAGCATCGCCGCATCGCACAGCGTGTTGATCACGCGCGGGATTCCTCCGGAGCGTTCGTGGATCAGCCGGACCGCGTCCGGTTCAAATACATCGCAGGGGTCGGCGCCGGCGATGCGCAGTCGATGACGGATATACTCCGCGGTCTGACCGAGACTCAGCGGTCCCAGGTGAATGATGCGGCACAAGCGCTGGCGGAACTGGCGCATCCTCGAGGATTGCAACAGCGTGTTCAGTTCGGGGTGTCCGACCAGAACCAACTGGAGTCCGTTGGACGTCGCCGCGTCCGAATCCGCCAGCACGCGAACCTGCTCAAGGCATTCGACGGAAAGCCCCTGAGCCTCGTCGATGATCAGGACGGGGATGCGATCGGCGACCCGCTCCTGCGCCGCGAACTCGCGCAGCGCCCGCAGCATGCGGACGCGCCCGGCATCCTCATCCACGTCGAGACCGAACGCCGCGCATGCGGACTCCAGCACGTCGCCGGGCGTGGCGCATCCTTGAGACATCCAGCCGACGACCGCCCGGCCCGGGAGCTTTGATACGAGCAGCCGCGCCAGAAAGGTCTTGCCCGTGCCGGGTCCGGCGGTCAGCAGCACCGGACCTTTGTCCTCCCGGACGGCGTAGATCAGGCAGGCGAGCGCCTCTTCATGCATCGGCGTCGGGAAGAACGCGCGGGGGTCGGCGGCGTTGTTGAAAGGATTCTCGCGGAGCCCGAAGAATTTTTCGTACATCCGTTTCCGCCGCCTGTGACCTGAATATCGCGACCGGCCGATCCTGCCGCCTTTCCGTCGCCGCCCTCCGCAGGGGTGCAGAACCCGGCGTGCTGAAAAATCGCGGACCGTCGCCGACTTCACGGGCTGTATCGGTCCTGCGCGCCCGCGGGTGAAGTCCGTCCGAGAAGGGAGCGCGCGCCCGTCCGACCGGCGACCGATAACGCCGGGCCTTCCGGCGTGTCCCGGCCAAGTTCCGCCTCGGCGTCGTCCGGTATTCAGGACGGCCCGCGTTCACCCGATAAACCTCCCGAGTCCGCAAACCGCGTCGGAAGCGCGCCGCGCGGACTCAGCGAAGCGGACGACGGGGGATCGTCCGGTCAGTCGGATCGACGCGCATGATGACGGACAAACGACATGTTTCCGGCGCTGGATATCCCCGCAAGTCGGCGCGGATGCGGCGGCGGACCGGCGCGATGGCGCTCGCGGCGATCTTCCTGCCGGCGGCGGGGTGCTCGCACAAGAACAAGGACATGCTCGACTTCCTTCAGGCGCATGAGCACGAGGTCTCGGCGATCGAGTACCGCGTGGGCGTGCCCGACGGCATCGAGATCAGCGCCCCGCGCATCCTCGAAATTGACGGGGAGATGCACCGGGTTCAGCCGGACGGCAAGATCAACCTCCGCCTGCTCGGCGAAGTCAAGGTCAGCGGCATGACCGCCAAGGAGATCGCCTCGAAGCTCGAGGTGCTTCTGAGCAAGTATTATCAGGATCCGAAGGTCAACGTCCGCGTCTCGGGTTACAACAGCAAGAAGTACTACGTCTTCGGAGAGGTCGGCGGCGTCGGGCCGCGCGTCTACACCGGGCGCGACACCCTGCTGGAAGTCATCGCCCGCAGCGGGACGAGCTTCCTGTCGTGGACCAGCCAGGTGAAGATCATCCGCCCCAGCCCCGACCGGAAGGAGCGACGCGAGATCATCGTCGACGTGGATCGGATGATCCGCACCGGCGACACGAGCGCCAACATCCTGATCGAACCGGACGACATCATCTACGTGCCGCCGACGCCGCTGGCGTGGGTGGGGCTGCGCATCCGGGAGTTGCTCTTCCCGGTCAGTCCGGTGCTCGACGCCTACGTGACGCCGGCGACGGTGATGGACGCCAGCGACGAGTATGACGACGACGAGAACGACACCCCCGGGAACACCCGGAGGTTCGGACCGCGCCGGTATTAAGCGCGGCGACGGAAACCGCGGACATGAGGTCTGAAGACATCCGCGCTGATTCGCGTAACAACGACGACGGCGCGAGGCACAGGACGCCTTGAGATGGGAAAAGTGCTGGAAGCCTTGAAGCGCGCCGAACAGGAGCGGACACGCGACGCTCTCGCCACTCCACCGTCGTCGCCCGTGTCCGTCGAGCCGTGCCCGCTCATCGACGAACCTCCCCCGCTAAGCGACCGCCCCGACTTTCCTGAGGCGACGCCGATCCCGGGGATGGCCGAGGCGCTCGTCGCGTATTATGAAAAAACCTCCCTCGTCAGCGAGCAGTATCGGTCGCTGCGCACGCGTCTGCTGAGCATGAACGCCGCCGGCGAGCGCCAGGTCATCGCGATCACCAGCGCGATTCCCCGTGAGGGTAAGAGCGTCACCACGCTGAACGTCGGGTGCATCATGGCGGAAATCCGCCACCACCGCGTCCTGATGGTGGACGGCGACTTCCGCCGCAGCACGCTGCATAAACTGCTGAACCTTCCCTCAAAACCGGGGCTGGCGGAAGTGCTTGCCGGGGAGGCCCGGTACGAGGACGTGATTCAGGCGACGCCCCTTCCGAACCTCTTTTTCATTCCCGCCGGATCAACAAAAGGACGTTCGGCGGCGGAGCTGCTCAGCTCGACCGAGACCCGTCGTCTCTTTCGGCGCATGCAGGAGGAGTATCATTACACGTTCGTGGATACGCCGCCGGCGACGACGGTGACGGACGCCGGCATCATCGGTCAGATGTGCAGCGGCGTGATCGTCATCGTGCGGCTCAATTACACGCATGAAAGCACCGCCCGCACCGCCGTCCGTCTGCTTCAGGCGAATAACGTGCCGATCCTCGGCGGACTGGTGATCGGGCGTGATCGTCCGCACGGCGGATACGGATACGGTTACGGCTACGGTTACGGATACGGGTACTACCGTCCGTATCACTACTACAACGACTACTACAACGACTACTACCACGACGCGAAGGATCCGGAATGATCTCCGCCTGCGCCAACGCGACCGCTCCGTCCGCGCGCGCCTGCGAGGCGGCGCCGGCGACGGAGAATGCAGTCCTCCGGAACCGGATCATCGTCTGTCTGGCCAGCGACTACGACTTCGACCCGACCGGCAAGCATCACATCATGCGCGAGTTGGCCCGGACGAACCGCGTGCTGTGGGTCAACTATCACGGGTCGCGCCGACCGAAACTGACCGGCGCGGACATGATGAAGTCGGTGCGTACGCTGCTTCGCGCCGCGCAAGGCTGCCGCCCGGTCAACGAATCCCTGACGCACTTCACCCCCCTGGTCATCCCCGGCGCCTTCAGCCGAGGGTTTCGCGCGATCAACCGAACCTTGCTGCGTACCCAGATCAGGGTGCGGCTGCGCGACCGGGCCGGCGTCAAACCCTCCGCACCCGTGCAGGTCTGGTCGTTCGCACCGGATGTCGGGTTTCTTCGAGGCGCCTTGAACGAAGAGGCGTTCATCTACTACTGCGTGGACGAATTCGGGGCGTTCGAGGGGTACGACGCCGAGGCGATCCGGTATCAGGAGCGAGAGATTCTTGCGTGCGCGGACGTGGTGTTTGCATCGTCTGAACCGCTGGCGGATGCGCGGCGCGCGATCCGTCCGGACATCAACCTGGCGCGTCACGGCGTCGAGTACGCACACTTCGCCCGGGCGTGGCGCGGACCCTGGCCGACGCCGGCGGATCTGAAGGACATCGACGGCTGCGTGTTCGGGTTCTTCGGGTTGATCGGGGACTGGGTGGACGTCGAGTTGATTGCGGAGACAGCACGGCTTCGCCCGCAACATCATTTCGTCCTGCTGGGCGAGTGTCGCGCGGACCCCGGACCGCTGCGGAAGCTCTCCAACGTCCACCTGCTCGGACGCAAGCCTTACGCCGACCTCCCCGCGTATTGCGCTCGCTTCTGCGCGGGGATCCTGCCGTTCCGCTGCAACGACCTGACTCGCAACGTCAATCCGATCAAGCTTCGGGAATACCTCGCCGCCGGACTGCCGGTGATTTCAACGCCGATGCCCGAGACCGAGCGTTACGCGCCGCACGTCCGGATCGCGACGGATCCCCCGTCGTTTGCCGCCGCCTGCGACGCCGTGGCGGCGCCGCGAACCCGGGCGGATGCTGAACGCATCAGCCGGCGCGTCGTCGAGGAGGACTGGAGCGGCGTTGTGCGGGGGCTTTGCCGCGTCGTTGTGGAGGCGCTGGACCGCCGGGCTTCGGGTGTTTCCGCCGGAGCGACGTTCGAGGCGATGCCCGCCGGGTCGTTGACGCGGTTCACTGTCATCAGGTCGCCCGCAGCGTCGGGAATCTCCGTCACCGCCGAATCCTGAGGCCCGGCGAGCCTGCGCCGACTGGCTTTCGAGAACCCCGCCCGGGCTTCAGCTTCCTTTTTTCCGCGTGCGATTTAGACTCCTGCCCGTCAGCGCTGATGCGAGGTTGGGCTCGGCGCCGGGCGAACACGGCTCGCGGGGCGCGCCGCGTCGGCGAACGTCAGCGTGAAACAGGAAAGAACGTGAAATCAGACGACCTGCATCATCCGCCTCGGATTCTCCTCGCCAAGATCGGTCTGGACGGGCATGACCGCGGCGTCAAAGTCCTTGCCCGGGCCTTCCGCGACGCGGGGATGGACGTCATTTACACCGGGCTGTGGCAGACCTGCGAAGCGACGATGCACGCCGCCCTTCAGGAAGACGTGGATGTCGTCGGCGTCAGTCTGCTGTCCGCGGCGCATATGACCGTCATGCCTGAACTGGTCCGCCTGCGCCGCGACCTCGGGATCGAGGAGATTCCGCTCGTGCTGGGCGGGATCGTTCCGGAGTCCGATCATCCGAAACTGCGCGAGATCGGCGTGGCGGCGGTGTTCAATCCCGGTTCCTCGATGGATCAGATCACCGAGACGCTGCGCGCCTTGTCCGCCGCGCGCCGCGTTCCGCCGGCGTCGGCGTTGAAAGAAGGCTTCGAGAGACGCGACGTTCGCGCGCTCGCCCGGACGCTCACCGCGCTCCAGCGCGACGTGGACCTCGGGGGCTGGAGCTTTCCGAGGGCGCGAAGCGCCTCGCGCGTTCTGGGGATCACCGGCGCGCCGGGCGTGGGCAAGAGTTCCTTCATTGCGCGGCTCAGTCGCGAGCTGCGCGGGCGTGGCCGCAAAGTCGCGGTCGTCTGCGTAGATCCCAGCAGTCCGGTGACCGGCGGGGCGCTGCTCGGGGATCGGCTGCGAATGATGGGGCAGGAGCCGGACGCGAATTTTTTCATCCGCAGCGTCTCTTCAGGCCGGGTCTCTGACGGGCTGGGTCCGCATTGCGAGGAGATCGTCGGCGCGATGCTCGCCTTCGGGTTCGACCACGTTCTGGTCGAGACGGTCGGCGCCGGACAGGCGGATGTGGGGGTCCGCGGTCTGGCGGACCGCGTGTTGCTCGTGCTCATGCCGGAGAGCGGCGACAGCATTCAGTTCAGCAAGGCGGGTATCATGGAGATCGCCGACGCCTTCGTCATCAACAAGGCGGACCTTCCCGGCGCCGACGCCTCGTTGGCGCAACTGACCGGGGTCATCGGGGCCGACCGTCCCGCGTGGAAGACCAGCACGATGCGTGGCGAAGGCTTCGCCGACGTGGCGGACTGGGTGGTCGGGCCGGCAGGTTCAACGTAACCGTCCTGGAGCGTGGCGCGACGAGTTATGCGACCGCACCCGAACCTCGAAAGCGCTTCGGAGGTTCCGGGTGAAGCGCGTTCGACCACGCTGACGGGTGTGTACAGGCTCGCGGGTTGTGAGCGTTCTCGCAGGCCGGGGTCGGCCCCGACACTTCTGGAACGTCCGGAATTCGAGGAATCTCGGATCAGGCAGGTTGTTCGGGGTAGAATCAGCCGTGGGTTTCGGAGGGGGATCGAGGCCCCGTCGACTTGGCGGATTGCGGAAAATCACCCGGCGGTGCGGCGTGGCACGCAACATGATACTCCCCCTTGTTTTCGGGAGAGACCGAGCGCGGCGAAGACCGCCCGTCAGGGGCGGGCTTCGCTGCGACGGGGATTCTTCCGGCAGAGGGGTCCGGCGCCGGTATTGACAGCGGGGCGAGCGTGAGCGGGATTGTTCTACGAAGAGAAACATCTCCGATTCAAGGCGGGGATCGGAAGCGGAATCTGCCGGCCGTCATGCGGCGGGCGGTCTTGCTTGCCGCTTTCCTGAGCGCCACGGCGCTGGCCGACGACTACCGAACGTTTGACGACGGGATCGGCGACGCGGTGATCCGCAGAACCGATCCGGGAAATGCGGGCCCGGTCGATCCGGGACTGCACCGGCTTCCCGACCTGCGCTCGATCACCCTCGGTTCGTGGAAGCCGGACGACGCACGGCGCGATCTTTACAGCGGGGTCTGGGACGAGTCCTCGAACAACCGCTTCCTCCGGGTGGATATTGTCTTCGACGGGTTGATCAATCCGCCGGGGTTCCTTCCCTTCGAGGACGGGTTCAGTCCCTTCGAGTTCGGACCGCACCCCGTGTTCGGGTGGGTTGAACTTGATGTGGACGACGACACCTCGACCGGCGGCGAGTTCGACTACCCGGATCTGCGCTACCTGGGGAACGCGGTGCGTTTCGGCGGGGTGCCCGACGAAGAGAGCAGCTTGCGCGACCGTTTCGCGCGCGATCCCGGGGATTTTGACTGGGATTGTCGCACCGGCCGGAACGTCGAATACAGCGGCGAGGAGTTTCACATCGCCCTGTTCCGCACGGAGTTTCTCTGGCGGACGGTTGTATCCGGCGACGGCGACGGCGTGTTCGAAAGCGGCGAGACCTGGGATCTGACCGGAACGTGGTTACACCGCGCTCACGCGTTCGACGGATTCAGCTTGTGCGGACCGGAGCAGTACCGACCTGAGTGCGACTTGCGCTGGTCGCACAACGCGCAGAACAACCGGACCACCGTGACGCTGATCTTTCCGCTGAACAACCGGGCCGCCCGCGACATGCGCGGCGACGGCAACGTCGAGGCGTTTGACTGCGATCCGACGAATCAGACCTCGATCCAGGAGGTGCTCGACGACCTCGTCAGCAGCGGGTCTTACTGGCGCTCGCGTCCGGCGGATTGCAAGAAAGTCATCGTCGGCTGGGGCGATCTGGACTCGAATGACAATCTTCGACCGCGGCAGTGGGCGACGAATACGATCTTCGGCTCCTCGTATACGGCGCCGGTGGACGGGACGGGCTTGGTCTGGACGGACATCTCCCCGGACGCCCGCGCGGGCAACGTGGACGGCGACTCGTCGGTCGGTCGCGGCGACTTTGACGAGATTTACGCTTTTGTCCGGACCCACGACGGTGGGTCAAATGACGCAGACGGCGCGTTCAACGGTCAGGTGGGAATCCAGGCCTTCTCCGAGGGGTTCTCGGTCTATGACGTGGATTATGATGGTGCGGTGACTCCGGCGGATACCTTATTCTGCATTTTAGCCGGAGATTTGGACGGGGACGGCGATGTCGACCTTGACGACTGGGCGGCGTTCTCGCTATGTTACGAGGGTCCACAGGGGGGGGTCGCGCCGGGATGTTCACCCGCCGACTTCGATTTCGACGGCGACGTGGATCTCTCGGATGCACAACAGTTTCAGAACAGTTTCGCACCGCAGCCGTAATCGTATCACGTCCCGTGCGGCTCGGATCGGTGCGAGGTCATCAGCGCGTCACCGCATGGCGCTCCCCCGATCGCTGCGGCCCGGTTTCACCTTGATCGAGTTACTCGTGGTGGTGGCGATCGCGGCGCTGCTGATGTCGCTCATCCTCGGCGTGGCGACGAAGATCCGGGCGGGGGCGCGGGGCGTCGCCTGCCGGTCGCAGTTGCGCGCGGTCGCCCTCGACTTCATCGACTTCGCCGAAGACCGCAAGCAGGACCGCGGCAAGAGCAACGCGATGCCTCGCAATCAGTTCCACCTTCACGACTTTGTCAACAAGACGTACCGCGTCGAGTATTTCTGGCCGACCGGGGATCGAAACCGGCAGAAACTTGATCCGTCGTCGGAGCCGCTGATCTGCCCCGCCGGACCGGCTGAGCTGTCGCGCGAAGGAGGACGTTCGCGCCCGTGCAACGACGGCGCGATCGGTCCGAAAGAAAACGTGAGCGTCGCGTTCAACCGCCGCCTTTTCTACGAGACACGTTTCTTCGAGGGCAAGCGGGTCGCGGTCGAGGCGAAGCTCAACTCCGACGTGCTCGGGCATTCCGAGGTTCCGCTGGCGTTCGACGTCGACGGGAGCAAGGCGGTCCGCAACGCAGTCACGCCGTACTTCAGCGCTCCGGCCGTTCCGGGGCATGATGACGTGTACGACACCGGGCGTTTCTGGTTCCCCCAGCTTCGCCACGGCGGAAAGATGAACGTCGTCTTCATCGGCGGCCACGCCCTCAGCACCGCGCAACCCCTCGACGAACCCGGCTGGGACTGGAAATACCAGTTCGGCCCCACCGGCAAGCCTTCAAAATAACGGGCGCCGTTCTCGCCCGATCCAGCCGCGATCGCCGAAAAGGCCGATCGTACCGCCTTGCGGCGATCCGACGATCGCAGATCCGATCGGGTTCACGACCGCAGCGCACCAGGGGTTGCTGGATTACGCGTCCTATCCGGGATAGGATAGATCGACGCTTGCGGGAGATCGCGATCTCCCGCAAGATTCAAGTCGTTCGGGTACACGGCAGCCCAGCGCGAACGCCGCGTGGGAGCGCCATCTCGACCTTGTGACACAGCGTTGAATTCGGATGGATCTTCGTCAGCCCAACGAAGCCCTGCCTTCGCCGGAAGACGGATTGCGGCCTGACCCGCACCGCCCCGTCGGCGGCGCGGATCCCGTCGACCGGGCGGAGCCGCCGCAAGTCCGGGGCGTCGCCGCTCAACCTCCCGACGTCCCGTCGCCCAACCGGACGGATTCCGTCGAGAAGCCTTTTCTCGAGGGGGAGGCTCCGCTCCGTGTTGTGGGCCCGTATCAGATTCTGGGCGTCCTGGGTCGAGGCGGGATGGGCACCGTTTACGTGGCGGAGCAGTCGACGCCCGTCCGCCGCCGGGTCGCCTTGAAAGTCATCAACGCCGGGCTGGATTCCAAGTCCGTCATCGCCCGCTTTGAGATCGAGCGTCAGGCGCTGGCGATGATGGATCATCCCTGCATCGCGCGCGTGTACGAGGCGGGACAGACGCCCGACGGTCGCCCCTGGTTTGCGATGGAGCACGTCGCGGGCATTTCCGTCACTCAGCATTGCGATCGCCATCGCCTGTCGGTGCAGGATCGCCTCGAACTTTTCATCCAGATCTGCGAGGCCGTTCAACACGCCCACCAGAAAGGCGTCATTCACCGCGACCTGAAACCGAGCAACATTCTCGTGGCGATTCATGAGGACCGGGCGATCCCGAAGATCATCGACTTCGGCGTCGCCAAGGCGATCAACCAGCGTCTCACCGAGAAGACGCTCTTTACCGAGCAGGGACGACTCATCGGCACGCCGGAGTACATGTCGCCCGAGCAGGCGGAGATGACCGCTCAGGACATTGACACCCGCAGCGACCTCTACGCCCTCGGTGTGCTTCTTTATGAGCTTCTGACCGGTTCCGTGCCGTTTGACGCCAAAACGCTGCGGAAGGCGGGTCTGGCGGAGATCGTGCGCATTATCCGGGAAGTCGACCCCCCGAAACCCAGCACCCGCCTCAGCCTTCTGGCGCACAACAGCGCCGACACGTCTTTTGAAATCGCCAGGCACCGGCGGGCGGACACCCGGACGCTCAGCCGCAGCCTTTCAGGCGATCTCGACTGGATCACGATGAAGGCCCTCGAGAAGGACCGCACGCGTCGCTACGCCACAGCGAACGATTTCGCGGACGACATTCGCCGGCATCTTCGACACGAACCGGTGCGCGCCGCACGCCCCGGACCCGGATACCAGGCGAGCAAGTTCATCCGCCGCCATCGCGTCGGAATGACGATGGCGTTGGTTACCGCGCTCCTGATGATCCTTGCCACGGGGGTCAGCCTGATTCAGGCCTCTCGCGCCCGCCAAGCCGAGATCCTGGCGTCGCTGGACCGGAATCAGGCCCGGAGAGAGGCCGCGAAATCAAGCGCCGTGACCCGGTTCCTGGAAGAGATGCTCAAGTCCGCCGATCCCGCCCGCGCCCGCGACATTCGGGTGCGCGACGTCCTGGACAAGGCGGCCCGCGACATGTCGCTGAAAGCGCCGGAGGATCCGGAGGTCGAAGCGGCGGTGCGCACCGCGATCGGCAGCGCCTACCTCAATCTGCTCCTGCCTCGTCCCGCGAAAGAGCAACTCGAAATCGCCCGCCGCATCCGGGAGAGCGTACTCGGTCCTGAGCATCCTTTGACTGCTGAGACGATCGATCGACTCGCGTGGGCGACCTACCTGATGGATGACCCTCGGACAGCCGAAGCCTTGTACCAGCGCTGCCTCCAGGTGTTCACGCGGTCCGGCGACGTGGACAAGCTCGCCAACGCCACTGCCAACCTCGGTGTCATTGCGCAAGCGCTGAATGATTTCGAGAAAGCCGCCGCGTATATGCACGACGCGCTGGAGATGAACACCCGCGTCTACGGCGCCGAAAGCGCCGACGTCGCGCAATGTCGCGTACATCTCGGGCAGATGCTGGCGCTGAAAGGCGAACACGGGCCCGCACAGGAGGAACTGCGCCTGGCGGTGCGGTTGTACGACGCCCTCGGATCGGAGCATCGCGTGCGATCGGCGGATGCGTGTCTTCAGCTCGCTCACACGCTTGAAGTCGTCGGTGAGCTTGCTGAAGCCCGGACGTGGGCGACCCGGGCGCTGGAGATTCGCCGCGACGCCTACGGCGAGCGCGACCCCTCCCTCGCGGCTTGTCTGGCCGAGTTGGGGATGATCGCCCGCGCGGAAGGAAACCTGGAGGACGCGGAAACCAGCCTTCGCGAGGCGCTGAACATCTACGTCGCCTCTTACGGCGAAGAGTATTCCGCCTCCCTCACGACCCGCCTGATCCTGGCCATCGTGATCGACGACGCGGGCCGCAGCAGCGAAGCCGAGCCTGCCTTCAATCAGGTGGTGGACGCCCACTCTCGGATCTACGGCGAGGCGCATTGGTCCACGGCCAACGCCCGCAGCCTCCGCGCCGTGTGTCTAACCCGGCTTGAGCGCTTCGCCGAAGCCGAAGGCGATCTGCTAGCGGCGTATCCGGTGCTCAGCGCCGCGGGTTTCAAGGATCACATGCGCAACACCGCCGAGCGCCTGGTGACCTTGTACGGCGCTTGGGAGCAACCCGGGAAAGCCGACGCGTGGCGTCAACGGGCCTCAGGCGATTCCTCCGCGCAGAATCGCTAAGCTCGACGCAAAGTGCAGGCGACCGGCGGGTTCTCGCTTCCTGACGACCGCGGTCCGGAAGGTTCACGCGTCCTCGCGGGCGCAATTCGGTTGTAAAACGGCGCCCACGCGGAACCTTACCGCGAATCCTTCACCTCATACTCCGCGTCGATGACGTCGTCGTCGGGCTTGGCCGGTCCAGCGGCGCGGGCCTCGTGCGGCGGGGCGCCGCCGGTGGTCGCCGTTTTGCTCGCGGCGGCTTCGTAGATGATCTTTCCGATCGCCTGCGCGTCGTGCAGGAGCGACTCGGACGCGCGGCGGATGGCGGCGGCGTCCTCGCCCTTGAGCACCTCGCGGACGTTGTTGATCGACGCCTCGATTTTAGAGCGCTCCTCGGCGGGGATCTTCTCCCCGTGTTCACGGAGCTGCTGCTCGATCTGGTAGGCGCGGCTTTCGGCCTCGTTGCGCGCCTGGACGAGTTCGGCTTTGCGGGCGTCGTCGGCGGCGTGGGCCTCGGCGTCTCGCTTCATGCGCTCGATCTCATCCTTGTTCAGACCGCTGCTGCCCTCGATGCGGATCTCCTGCTTTTTGCCGGTGGCCTTGTCCTTCGCGGAGACGTTGAGAATCCCGTTCTTGTCGATGTCGAAGGAGACTTCGATCTGCGGTATGCCTCGCGGGGCTGGGGCGATGCCGGTGAGATTGAAGCGTCCGAGGGACTTGTTGTCCGCGGCCATCGGGCGGTTGCCCTGAAGCACGTGGACGGTGACTTCCGGCTGATTGTCCGACGCGGTGGAGAAGGTCTCCGTGCGCGAGGTGGGGATCGTCGTGTTCGCGGGAACCATCACGGTCATCACGCCGCCGAGGGTCTCGACGCCGAGGTTCAGCGGCGTCGCGTCCAGCAGGACGATGTCGTCGATATGCCCGCTGAGGATCGCCGCCTGGACGGCCGCGCCGACGGCGACCGCCTCGTCCGGGTTCACGCTCTTGTTCGGCTCCTTGCCGAAGATTTCGCGGCACAGCGCCTGCACGGCGGGCATGCGCGTCGAACCGCCGACGAGGATGACTTCGTCGATGTCGCGCGCTGTGATCTTCGCCGCCTGGAGGGCTTCGAGGCTCGGCTTGCGGCATCGCTCCGTCAGGTGGCGCGTGAGTTGCTCGAAGCGGCTGCGCGTGATGGTCTCCTGAAGATGCTTCGGTCCGGAGGCGTCGGCGGTGATGAAGGGGAGGTTGATCGTCGTCTCCATCACGTTGGACAGTTCGCACTTCGCCTTTTCGCATTCCTCCTTGAGGCGCTGCAGCGCCATCGGATCCTTGCGCAGGTCGATGCCGTTCTTCTTGCGGAATTCCTCCGCGACGTAGTTGATGAGTTCCTGATCGTAGTCGTCCCCCCCGAGGTGCGTGTCGCCGGAGATGGATTTCACTTCGAACGTTCGCGTTTCGGGATCCAGTTCGAGCACGGAGATGTCGAACGTGCCGCCGCCGAGGTCGAACACCGCGACGCGCTGCTCCTTCTTCTTGTCGATGCCGTAAGCGAGCGCCGCCGCGGTGGGTTCCGGGAGAATGCGCTCGACGGTGAGGCCTGCGATCTCTCCGGCCTCCTTCGTCGCCTTGCGCTGGGCGTCGTTGAAATACGCCGGAACGGTGATGACCGCGCGCGTCACCGGACCGCCAAGGTAGGTCTCCGCGGTCTTCTTCAGATCCTGGAGGATCATCGCGCTGATTTCCTGCGGCGTGTACGTCTTGCCGCGGATCTCGACCTTCACCAGCTCCTCGGACCCGCCGACGACCTTATACGGGACGAGCTTTTCCTCGTGGGTGACCTCGCTGTGCCGCCGACCCATGAAACGCTTGATCGAGAAGATGGTGTTCTGCGGATTGGCGACCTGCTGCCGCTTCGCAAGCTGGCCGACCAGCCGCTCATGCTTTTCCGTGAATCCGACGACGGAGGGCGTCAGCCGGGAGCCTTGGGAATTGGTGAGAACCTTCGGCTGGTCGCCTTCCATCACCGCTACAACGGAGTTGGTCGTTCCGAGGTCAATTCCGATAATCTTGGACACTTTGTCGATCCTTTCGTCTACGGTTGCGCGACGCGCTGACCGCTTAATGATGGCAGAAGCACTCACCGTGCCGTCGGCGGATATGTCTTAAAATTTTGATATATAATAAGTTAAGAGATTTCGCGTCTTCTCCCGCCGCGGAAATCCGTGCCAAGCTGACAGGCGGCGTGCGTCTTTGGCACATGCCGGCGGGGCTGAGCGGTGTTGAGGAGCGGGTAGGATCGACAGAATCCGGCTTGTCTTTGAAGATTCTTCTTTCCTTGCCATCAAGTACCGATAATATAATTTGCTTATGACCATCGAACCGCTCGAAACGCAGGAAGCGCAAGGCATCCCGACCGTCCGTCAGCAGTCGGTGTTCGTCGAGAACCGCGTTGGGCAGCTCCTTCGCCTAACCCAACTTTTTGATAAGACGGAGGTTAGAATTCTCGCAGTCTCGGTGGTTCATTCCGTCGATTGTGCGATATGCCGAATGATCCTCGATCCCCCGGACAAGGCCTATGATGTGCTCGGTGCGCACGATTTTCAGGTCAGCGAGATTGAGTTGCTAGTGGTCAGTCTGCCGCCGGGACGACGGGCGCTGCTGCACACCTGGGCGGCGCTGCTTCGGGCCGAGGTGAATATTCACTACACCTACCCGCTGCTGATCCGTCCGTATGATGCTGCGGCGCTGGCGCTGCTTCCTGATGATCTGGACGGGGCGGCGCGGGTTCTGAGGGCGGAGCAATTCCGCCTGCTGGATCAGCAGGATCTCGGGGCCAACCGGGATGAGTGGCACTAGACGCCGCCCTGGCCGAAGGTGGATCAGCGTCCGGGGCAGGGCGCTGCGTTACGCAAACCGACTGGCGCGGTCTTACATGACTTCGCCGATCGCGTTGCCGACGGTAGCCCAGATCATCGAGTTCGTCTCGCCGAGCGCGGATATCGCTCCGATCGCGGCCAGGAGGATCACCGCCAGTAAGAAGGCGTACTCGGTGGCGGTCGGACCGCTTTCATCGACGATGAAACGGGAAAGGCGAGCACGGGTCCACGTTCGCAGATTCATGATGCCCAGGCGGTTCATGTTCGCCCTCCCGAAAATCCGGGTCGCGCTCCCCTGACGCCAAGGATGCGCGACATACGGAAATCTACGAATCGGAACGTCACGATGCGAATCCTGCTGGTTCCGATCACCTTTTTCCGGGTCCGAGTTGGCAAAAGGCCCCTCAGGAAGCACCGGGTTTGTGACGGCGGAAGGAACTCGAGCCACAGCCGGACGTTCGGTTCGACGATGTTCCTGTTGCGTCGAAGGCTGGCTGACCCGGTGTGGGGTGTTCGCCAGCGTTGTATTGCGTTTGCAAAACGGCTATGATTATTCGATTCGCGGACCCGTGATGGCCGTGATGGCGCGGTTACCGGAACCGGTTCTGACGGACATCATCGAGGGCGAAGGTTGAATGACGCGCGGGTGGTTCGTGCCGGGGGATTCCCCGGTGGATCGGGATGATCCCGGCGCAGCGAGAGAGTTCTGAGAGGAGTAAACGACGTGAGCGCAACGACGGCTGCCTCGGCGGCTGCCAACAAAACAGTGAAGACGCTGGAGCTGGACGAAATCGTCGTCCGGTTCGTCGGCGACTCGGGCGACGGTATGCAGCTTGCCGGGACGCAGATGACGAACACGTCGGCCGTGTTCGGCAACGACGTCGCCACGCTGCCGGATTTTCCGGCGGAGATCCGCGCTCCCGCCGGATCGCTGGCGGGCGTTTCCGGTTTTCAGATCAACTTCAGCTCGCATGACATCCGCACGCCGGGGGACCAGGTGAACTGCCTGGTGGCGATGAATCCGGCCGGCTTGAAGAGCAACATCGCGGACCTCGAACCGGGCGGGATCCTGCTCGTCAACGAAGACGCGTTCAACAAGGTGAACCTTCAAAAGGCCGGTTACGCGGTCAACCCGCTTGACGACGGTTCGCTGAAGGGTTTCCGCCTGTTCCGCGTACCGCTCGACAAGCTGACGACCGAGGCCAACAAAGGCAGTTCGCTGACCAGCCGCGCGCTGGGGCGCTGCCGGAACTTCACGGCGCTGGGTCTGGTGTACTGGATGTTCAACCGGCCTCTCGACGAGACGCTGCGCTGGATTGACGCGAAGTTCGGCAAAAAGCCCGAGGTCGCGGAGGCGAACCGCAACGCGCTGAAGACGGGGTACTACTTCGGCGAAACGTGCGAGACGTTCATCGAGAATTACAAGGTGCCGAAAGCGCGGATCACGCCAGGGCGGTACCGGAAGCTGACGGGCAACGAGGCGCTGGCGATCGGGCTGGTGACAGCGGCGCGCCTCGCCGGGAAGGATCTGTTTTACGGCACGTATCCGATCACGCCGGCGAGCGACATTCTGCACCAGCTTTCGACATACAAGAACTTCGGCGTGATGACGTTTCAGGCGGAGGACGAGATCGCGGCGATGACATCCGTGATCGGCGCGGCGTTCGCGGGTGCGATCGCGGTGACGGGCACGAGCGGTCCGGGCATCGCCCTTAAGGCTGAAGGCATCGGTCTGGCGGTCTGCACCGAGCTTCCGGTCATCATCATTAACGTTCAGCGCGGCGGACCGAGTACGGGGCTGCCGACGAAAACCGAGCAGGCGGACCTGCTTCAGGCGGTGTGCGGGCGTAACGGCGAGTGTCCCGTCGCGGTCCTTGCTCCGAATACGCCGGCGGATTGCTTCAACATGGCGATCGAGGCATGCCGGATCGCGATCGAATACATGACGCCGGTCATGCTGCTGTCGGACGGGTATCTGGCCAACGGCGCGGAACCGTGGCGGATTCCCGATGAGAAGTCGCTGCCGCATCTGAAAGTGGCCCACCCGACGCAGAAGAACGGCGAGTCGGAGTTCCTGCCTTACAAGCGGGATGCGAAGCTCGCGCGGCCGTGGGCGCTGCCGGGAACCCCGGGCTTGGAGCACCGGATCGGCGGACTGGAGAAGGAGGACGTGACCGGTCACGTCAGCTACGACCCGGAGAATCACGAACACATGGTGAAGACGCGGGCGGCGAAGATCGCGGGCATCGCGAAATCGCTGCCGAAGCTCGAGGTTCTCGGTTCGCCGCAGGGCGGAGACCTCCTCGTGATCGGCTGGGGGAGCACCTACGGCGCGATCACCACCGCGGTGGAGCGCTGCCGGGCGCAGGGGATGGACGTGTCGAGCGTTCACCTGCGATATCTGAACCCGTTTCAGCAGGATCTCGGCGACGTGCTGAAGCGCTTCAAGCGCGTCTTGTGTCCGGAGATGAACCTCGGTCAGCTCAGCAAGCTGCTGCGGGCGGAGTTCCTCGTGGACGTCAAGAGCCTCTCCAAGGTGCAGGGCAAGCCCTTCATGGTGCGCGACATCGTGACGGCGATCGAATCGATGATGAAAGGAAACAACGGACGATGAGCCAGGCGCTCACACAACTGACGGCCAAGGATTTCGCCAGCGACCAGGAAACGCGGTGGTGCCCCGGGTGCGGGGATTACTCGATCCTCGCCCAGGTCAAAAAGGTGCTGCCGACACTCGACACCCCGCGCGAGAAGTTCGTGTTCGTCTCGGGCATCGGCTGCTCCAGCCGCTTCCCGTATTACGTCAACACCTACGGCATCCACAGCATTCACGGTCGCGCTCCGGCGGTGGCGACGGGCGTGAAGATGGTCCGGCCGGATCTGTCGGTCTGGGTCATCACCGGGGACGGCGACGCGCTGTCGATCGGCGGGAACCATCTCCTGCACGCGATCCGCCGCAACATCGATCTGAAGATCGTGCTCTTCAACAACCGCATCTACGGTCTGACGAAGGGGCAGTATTCTCCGACGTCGGAGATGGGCAAGAAGACGAAGTCGACACCGATGGGCAGCGTGGACTTCCCGCTTCACCCGATCTCGGTGGCGATCGGGGCGGAGGCGACCTTCGTGGCGCGGTCGGTGGACGTGCACGTGAAGCACCTCGAGGACGTACTCGTCCGCGCCGCCAGGCACAAGGGCACGGCGTTCGTCGAGGTCTATCAGAACTGCAACATCTTCAACGACCTGGCGTTCGAGTACGCCGCGGGCAAAGACACGCGCGACGATCACACGGTCATCCTCGAGCACGGCAAGCCGTTGATCTTCGGCAAGAACCGCGACAAGGGCATCCGTCTCAACGGCACCGCGCCGGAGATCGTTCAGCTCGGCGGCGACATCAAGGAGGACGACCTGCTCTTCCACGACGAGCGCGCTCCCGAACCGACGCTGGCGTACCTGCTGTCGCGCATGCATCACCCGGAGTTCCCCGAGCCGCTCGGCGTCTTCCGCG
>BOJX01000047.1 GCA_016860685.1 Planctomycetota bacterium | reverse complement strand
CGCGGAAGACGCCGAGCGGCTCGGGGAACTCCGGGTGATGCATGCGCGACAGCAGGTACGCCAGCGTCGGTTCGGGAGCGCGCTCGTCGTGGAAGAGCAGGTCGTCCTCCTTGATGTCGCCGCCGAGGATTGTTGCATTCGCGACCCAGTCCCGCCGGCTTTTGCTGGATTCGGTCCCGTCGAATCCGCCGTAGACGCCGACGCCGATCTGCAAGACGAAGGAGTGCGACCGGTTGTTGTTCGTGTATCCCGGCCCTTCGTCCGGGTAATACGTCCCCGCCTTGACCCAGATCTCGTCGCCGCTGGGGGTGGCGACGCTGAGGGGCTTCTGAAGCGTCGCAAACGCATTCGCCCAGCTCTGACCATCCACGCCGGTGTCCGACCCGTCCGTCCTCAGCGTCCTCAGCGTCCTCTTCGGGTTCATCACGAACCTCCTTGTATCCACCAGCCGGGGGCGGCGTCGGTCGGGGGGCCCCGACCTTTTCCTCCGGGCGTTGCTCGCGGCATGGGCGCCGGAATGTTTTTTTCCCGATACGGCGTACGCATCAGGCGCCGTACGGCGTCCGTATCCAGCTCCGTACGGCGTCCGTATCCGGCTCCGTACGGTGTACGTATCCGGAGGGCGTGAAGTTCGTGCCAAGCCCTCCATGTGAAGTTCGTGCCAAGCCCTCCGATAGATTCCATCGGCCGAAACTGCGCGTGGGTGCGGTTTTTGCCATGAATTCTTTGCGGGATGGCCCGCCCCGCGTAAGACCCGGCGGGCATAGCCCGGCCTATGCGGGCCGTGGGGATCGTCGTCTGTTCCCCGGACGGCGGATGTGCCGGCGCTTTCAACCCCATGAAACGCTCAGGAAGGGACCGTCTGCGGCTTTCGTCGGGCATGATCGCGCCAGATCGGATCAGGGCGACCGGGTCTGCGGGGATCCCGCATCCGACCCGCCCCGCCTTCGCGTCACGAAGAGCCACAAGACGGTGAGGTCCGCGGCGGTGATGCCTGGAATGCGGGAGGCCTGGCCGAGCGTGGCGGGGCGGACGCGGGCGAGATTCTCACGGGCTTCCACCTTGAGATGGCCGACGGCGGCGTAGTCGAGGGTTTCGGGCAGGCGCAGGTGCTCCAGCTTGCGCATGCGTTCGATGTGTCGGGTCTGGCGGTCAAGATAGCCTTCGTACCGGGCGCGGGTCAGCACTTCCTGAAGCGCGGCGCGGTCGAACGTGAGCGGAGCGGGGGCGCTTGAACCGTGTGGCGCGTTATCGTTCGCGGCGCGCGAGAGGCCGTGAGCGAGCAGACCGGCGAAGGCTTCGACCGTGGCGTCGGGTCGGCGAAGCCAGTGTGCCAGGGGGGCGCCATCCACGCGGAGCGAGCGGACGAGCGCGGTCACGTCGTCGATGGCTGACCGCCGCGTCTGAAAGCGCCGCCAGCGCGCGTCGTCCACCAGTCCGATTTCCCGTCCGAGCGGAGTGAGGCGCTCGTCCGAATTGTCGCTGCGCAGGCGCAAACGATGTTCGGCGCGGGAGGTGAACATGCGGTAAGGCTCGTGCTGCGGTTTCGTCAGCAGGTCGTCGATCATGACGCCGAGGTAGGCCTGGTCGCGGCCCAGCACGATCGGACCCAGCCCGCCCACCGCGCGGGCGGCGTTGAGGCCGGCGAGGATGCCCTGTCCGGCGGCCTCCTCGTAGCCGCTGGTGCCGTTGATCTGCCCGGCGAGGTAAAGCCCGCGGACGCGCTTCGTCTCCAGGCTGAAGGTGGTCTGGTGGGACGGAACCCAGTCGTACTCGACGGCGTACCCGTGCTGGAGGATTTTCGCGTTTTCCAGGCCCGGGACGTGGCGGATCATCCGATCCTGAACCTCCGCGGGCAGGGACGTGCTGATGCCGTTGCAGTAGATGCGCTCGTTGTCGTAGCCTTCGGGTTCGAGGAAGAGCTGATGCCGGTCCTTCTCGGCGAAGCGGACGACCTTGTCTTCGATGCTGGGGCAGTAGCGCGGGCCGCGGGACTCGATCTGTCCGGAGTACATCGGCGCCAGGTGCAGGTTGTCGCGGATCAGGTCGTGAACGTCGGGGTTGGTGTAGGTGATCCAGCAAGAGACCTGCCGTTGCGGCAGGGCGTCGGTCATGAACGAGAAAGGCGAAGGTGGATCGTCGCCGGGCTGCGGTTCGAGGCGGTCGTAGTCCAGCGTGTCGCGGTGGAGGCGCGGGGGCGTTCCGGTCTTGAGCCGGCCGAGTTGAAAACCGAGGCGCTCCAAGGCGCGGCTGACGCCCACGGCGGGGGCTTCGCCGATGCGTCCGCCTTCGGTGCGGCGCGATCCGCAATGCATCAGTCCTCGCAGGAACGTTCCTGTTGTGAGGATGACGGCGTTCGCCCGTAGCTGTCTCCCGTCGGCGAGGCGCACGCCGGTGATCCGCGGGAACCCGTCGAACTCGGTCGTGAGCAGGTCGTCCACGACGCCTTCGACGATGTCGAGATGATCCGCGTCGGCGAGGAGTGCCTGCGTCGCGGCGGCGTAAGCGTCGCGGTCACACTGGGCGCGCGGAGCCCAGACGGCCGGTCCCTTGCTTCGGTTGAGCATGCGGAACTGAATGCCGGCGCGGTCGGTGGCGAGGCCCATCAGACCCCCGAGGGCGTCGATCTCGCGCACCATGTGACCCTTACCGATGCCGCCGATCGCCGGGTTGCACGACATGCGCCCGATCGCCCGGCGGTCCATCGTGATCAGCGCCGTGGAAGCGCCGAGGCGCGACGCGGCCCACGCCGCCTCAATGCCCGCGTGACCGCCGCCGACCACCACGATGTCGTATCCCTGGTTCATCCGAGCGCCCGTGCGGAAACGATCCGCGCCTCGCAAACCTTTACCGTGCAGCGCAAGCCCTCTATGATGCCCCGAAAGACCCGTGAATCAAGCGTTTCACAAGCCTCTCATCCGTGCGGCAAGGCGTTTCCCGGCGTATCTGTCGGCGTTCGTCGTGTTCGCCTTTGCGATCGCCGCTTGTCGCCGCGAACCGGTGAAGCCCGGGCGGGACGAGTCGATCTCGCCGAGCGGCGGGTCGCCGGGGCCCCGGGCGGAGCTGGTCTTTCCGGCGGCGTTGCGCGTCGAGGACGAGACGGTTAATGCGTTCCTTGATCAGGCGATGCAGGTGACCACCGGCGGTGATTACGACGCGTTCCGCACGCTGTGGGTGGCCGTGGACGAACCTTTCGCCCGGGATCAGTTCGACCGTGGTTGGCAAAGCCTGATTCGATTGCGGATCGAAGTCCTCCAGAAGATTCGTGATCCGGTGGACCAGGGAATCATCTACGGGTTGTACGCGGTGGCGGAGCTGGACCCCGAGGCGCTCCCGGCGGGGGAGGAGCCTCAGCGGCGCGTCGTTCTGGAGCTGCGGCGCGAATCCGAGGGGTGGAAGTTCGCCAACGCCCGTGAAGACGTTCGCAAGGCCGTGATCGAACTGCACCGCCGCGCCAGCTCGGAGGAGGAAGTCGCGACGAAGCCTGCACCCTAGCGTGACGCCGCTCCGGCGGATGACGACGATCCGGATGGACCTCAATTCGATCATCACCGATGACGCACAGCGGGCCCGGACGACCCGCCTGCTGTCCACGCAGTTCATCCGCACGGTCGGATACGCGTGGGCCTACCGCCGCCTGCTTCTGACCGGGTTTCTCTGTGCGTTGTTGTTCGCCGCACTTCATGCGGTGAGCCTCGCCGGCGTGCTGCCCGTGCTGAAGCTCATCCTCGACGAGGAGGGTCTGCACGGCTGGGTGGACCGGACGGCGGCCTGCCGGCGGCTCGGATTCGAGGTTGAGATCGTACGTCGCACGGACGGCGCGGCGCTGACGGTGCGGAGCGTTCCGGACGGGCATGTCCTGGCGTCCGCCGGGTTGAACCCCGGCGATGTGATCGACCCGACCCCCGCGACCCCTGAGGCGTGGCTGGCCGAGGTTGCGTCGAAGCCGGGCGGAGCGGTCTTCGAGTTCAACGTCAGTCCGGCGGGGGGCGGAAGTCGCGCGCCGAATGCTCCCGCGCTGATCCGACATACGTTGACGCTGCGGGCGCCGGATCTGAAGGAGTCCGTGAAACAGCGCCTCGTCGGGCTTGTCGACCGTCAGACGCTGGAAGGCGACCGGCTCAAGGCGCTGGTCGTCATCCTGGTGATCGTGTGCGTCGTGGCGGTGATCGCCAACGTCTTCCGCTTCCTGGCGGAGCTCTTCGTCTCCGACGCGGTGCTGAAGGGGATGATCCGCCTGCGGGCGCAGCTTTATGACTGCGTGCTGCAACTGCCGATGTCGTACTTCGCCGCGCGCGGGACGGCGGACCTGGTCACGCAGTTCGTCCAGGACGTTCAGGAAATCCAGCGCGGATTGCTGGCGTTCTTCGGGAAACTCGTGACCGAGCCGCTGAAGGCAGGGTTTATTCTTGCGCTGGCGTTCTTTCTCGATGCGCGGCTGACGCTGGCGATGCTGGTGATTCTTCCGGCGGCGGGGTCGGTGTTCTGGGCGATCGGGCGGCAGGCGCGCCGCGCCAACCGCAAGCTTCTTCAGCAATACGGCGTGATGATCGGGGGGTTCTCGACCGTGCTTTCGGCGATCGACGTGGTGAAGGCGTATACCACGGAGGCCTTCGAACGCCGCAAGCTGGACGAACTCGATCGCCGGATGTTCAAGCATCAGCTTCGGCTCGCCGCGCTTCAGGCGGCGCTGCCTCCGGCGCTGGAGGTTCTGGCGGTGATCGGCGTCTCGATCGCGTCGGTCTGGCTGGGGTCGCGCGTGCTGGACCGCCAGCTCAACGTCTCCGAGTTCATGCAGCTCGCGGTGGTGCTGGGAATGCTGCTGGACCCGATCCGCAAGGTCGCGGACGTGTACACGCGCATCTCGCGCGGATCGGCCGGGGCGGACCGCATCTTCCGCGTGCTGGACACTCCGCCGGAAGAGCGCGAGCGCGGCGGCGACCGGGACGTCGGTGCGCTGCGCGACCGGATCGAGCTGGAGAGCGTGACGTTCACGTATCCGAATGCGGCGTCGCCCGCGCTGTCCGACGTGAACCTGACGATCCGCCGGGGCGAGTGCGTGGCGCTGGTCGGGCCTAACGGATCGGGGAAAACCACGCTGGTCAATCTCCTTCTGCGCTTCTACGACCCGCAGCGGGGGTGCGTCCGTTACGACGGCGCGGACCTGCGCACGCTTAAGCTGGATCAGCTCCGCCGGCAGACTTCCCTGGTGACGCAGAAGTCCATCATCTTCGACGGCACGATCCGCGAGAACATCGCTTACGGTCGGGAGGACGCCTCCGATGAACTGATTCGCGACGCCGCCCGGCGCGCCTTCGCCGACGAATTCATCCGCGCCCGGCGCGACGGATATGAGGAGCGCGTCGGCGAGGGGGGGATCATGCTCTCCGGCGGGCAGCGCCAGCGCATTGTTATTGCTCGCGCGATTCTGCGCAACGCCCCGATCCTGATTTTCGACGAGGCCACCAGCCAGGTGGACACCGAGTCCGACGAGAAGATCCACCGGGCGATCCGGGAACTCGCCCGCGACCGCACGACGATTCTCATCGCCCACCGGCCCAGTACGTTCCGTTTTGCCGACCGCATCGTGGTGCTGGACGGCGGCAGGATCGTGGACGCCGGGGCATACGACGCCTTGTTCGCTCGCTGCGCCCTTTTCCGCTCCCTTTGCGCCGGCGCGGAATCCGACGCCCCTCCGGAGAACCCGCCCGCGGCGGAGGCTCTTTCAGGCGTTTTGTCAAGCCGCACGTCGCCGTCGCCCTCCGCCGTCGTTGCTTGTGAGCCGGACCGCGAGCCTCTACGCTAACGGCGCGGGCGCACCGGTGAGAGGGCGGCGCCGGCGGTGGGCGCCGGTCGCGTGGGACGCCGGGGCCGCGAGACGGCATGTCACGACGTTTCATCAATCAACTTGAACCCGGCGAACGCGTCGAGGATCAGGTCTTCCTGATCAAGCAGAAAGACCTGCGGACGACGAACAACGGCGGTCTGTATATCCACGCCGTGCTCACCGACCGCACCGGGCAGATCCCCGGACGGATGTGGCAGGCGACGCAGAAGGTCTTCGAGTTCATCCCGGAAGGCGGCTTCATGCGCTTCACGGGACGCTGCGAGAACTACAAGGGCAGCCTCCAGTTCATCATCGACGGCGTCCGCGAGGCGGCGGAAGGCTCGTTCGACGTCGCTGACTTCATGCCGGTCACGCCCGGGAACATCGACGAGATGTGGCGGCGGGTGCGGGCGATCCTCACGAAAGAGGTCAGGCACCCGGATGTCCGGGCGTTGTGCGAGGAGTTTCTCGCGGACGAGCCGTTGATGGAGAAGTTCCGCAAGGCGCCCGCGGCGATCCAGTTGCATCACGCCTACGTCGGCGGACTCCTGGAGCACACGCTGTCGCTGCTGGAAGTCGCACTCCGCGTCATCCCGCTTTATCCGAAGCTCAGCCTCGACATCGTGCTGGCGGGCCTGTTTCTGCACGACATCGGCAAGACGGAGGAACTCGGATACGAGACCAACTTCCACTACACCGACGAGGGACAGCTCCTCGGGCACGTCAGCCTCGCGGTGATGTGGATCGACGCGAAGATCCGGGCGATCGAAAACCGCACGGAACGCCCGTTCCCGCCCGAAATCCGCTGGGCGCTCCAGCACATCGTCGTCAGCCACCACGGTCAGTACGAGTTCGGCGCCCTGAAGCTGCCCGCCACACCGGAAGCCGCCGCGGTTCACTACCTCGACAACCTCGACGCGAAGGTGAATATCTTTCTGAGCGAGATTGAGAACGACAAGGATCCCGTCGGACACTGGACCAACTACCTGCCCAGTCTGGGCACCAAGATCCTCAAACTGGATCCGATGAACGTCCGGACGAAAAAAAACCACCCCGCGACTTGACGAATGTGGATGAGTCTTACGGATTGAATCACGAACCCTGAACCCTGAAACCTGCAATGCGATATACGCAACTAACCGACGAGCACGTGAAGGACATGCTGGGCGCGATCGGCGTCCGCACGATCGAAGACCTTTTCTCGACGATCCCGACGGGTCTGCGGCTGAAGCGGGATCTGGCGATTCCGAAGGGCGTGAGCGAACCACAGATGCTCGCCGACGCGAGCGCGCTGGCGGCGCGGAACGCGGACGGCACGAAGCTCGCCTGCTTCCTCGGGGGCGGGTCGTACGACCACTTCATTCCCGGCCTGGTGGACGCGCTGGCGATGCAGAGCGAGTTCCTCACCGCGTACACGCCGTACCAGGCCGAGGCGTCCCAAGGCACGCTTCAGGCGTTCTTCGAGTTTCAGACGATGATCTGCCAGCTCACGGGGATGGAAGTGGCGAACGCCTCGCTTTACGAGGGCGCCACGGCTGCGGCGGAGGCGGTCATCATCGCGCTCAACGCGACGGGGCGTTCGCGCGTCCTGGTGGCGGACAATGTACACCCGGACACGCGCCGCGTCCTGACCACTTACGGCGAGCATCGCGGGTTCGAGGTTTCAACGCTGCCGTGTAAGGACGGGGTGGTCCACGAAAACGGCTTGCCGCGGTTACTAAGCGAGCTGCGGACTTCCGTCCGCGCGGATTCTGCCGTGCCGGACGTCGCCGCCGTCATCGTGCAGTCGCCCAACTTTTACGGCTGCGTCGAGCGCCTCGACCGCATCATCCCGCTGATCCAGTCCGCCGGCGCACTGGCGATCGTCGCGACCGATCCGCTCGCGTCGGGATTGCTGAAGTCGCCGGGCGCGCTCGGCGCGGACATCGTCGTCGGCGAGGGCCAGCCCCTCGGCGTCCCGATGCAGTACGGCGGTCCCTACCTGGGTTTCATGGCGACGCGCGAGGAGCACCTGCGGCGCATGCCCGGGCGGCTGGTCGGAATGACGAAGGACCGCGAAGGTCGCCGCGGGTTCTGTCTGACGTTGCAGACGCGCGAGCAGCACATCAAGCGCGAGCGGGCGACGAGCAACATCTGCACGAATCAGGGGCTGCTGGCGATGCGCGCCGCGGTGTACATGGCGACACTGGGCAAGCGCGGCGTCGCGGAAGTCGCATCGCAGTGCTTCGACAAAGCGCATTACGCGGCCGAGCGGATCGCCTCCGTGCCGGGCTTCCGGTTGAAGTTCGCCGCACCGTTCTTCAAGGAATTCGTGGTGCAATGTGACAAGGACGTGAGCAAGGTGCTCTCCGCCTGCCGCGAGAAGGGCATGCTCGCGGGCACGGCGCTGAACCGCCTCGATCCGCAATCGCCCGCGGCGGCAGATCTGAAGAATTGCTTCCTGACGGCGGTGACGGAGAAGCGGACAAAGGACGAGATCGACGCGCTGGTCGATGCGCTGCGGACGGCGTAAGCGAGCCGCGGACTTCAGTCCGCGCGGATCCTCCGGGCAAGCTCGCGCCGTCGAGAGCGAGAAGACATGAATCCGCGGAGGTACGCAGAGGAACGCAGATAGACGCCGTGAGTGCAAGGGCGGATTGCGGCGGAGCTGCGCGGCGGGTCCGGGGGCGTAACCGTTGGACTTCGTAAGCATCGGCGTTCTGCTGCTGGTTCTGCTGACGCTCGTCGTCGCGGCCCTTTTTGTGTTTCTGGTGTGGCGCAACGGATACGTGAGAGGCTGGCGGGCGGCTCGGGAGGTGCCGCCCGTGTGCCCGACGTGCGGGTATGAGATGACCGGGCTTGCGCAATGCCGATGCCCGGAGTGCGGACGGGAATACACGCTGGAGGAATTGTGGCGAACGCCGGTGGGGTGTTTACTGCTCCGCGGCGGGCGATCGTCACGGAGCGACGGACGACCCGGAGCGACGGAGTCATCAAGATGAACGCAATACCGAAACTTCAACAATCCGACTTTCCTCTTCTCTTTGAACTCGGCGCGCCGGGGCTTTCGGCGCTGAATCTTTCTCCGTGTGACGTGCCGCGGGCGGATCGGGCGAAGGCGATGCCGCGCGAGCTGCTCGCCGAGGCGCCGCCGCCGCTGCCGGAGGTCGGAGAACTCGACCTGGTGCGTCATTACACGCGCCTCGCGCACCGCTGCTTCTCGATCGACGAGAACTTCTACCCCCTCGGCAGTTGCACGATGAAATACAACCCGAGGATCAACGAGCGCGTCGCGGCGATGCCGGGCTTCGCCGGGCTGCATCCGCATCAGGACGAAAGCGACGTGCAGGGTCTGCTCGAGCTGCTCTACCGCCTGCGCTGCGATCTCGCGGAGATCAGCGGGCTGGCGGAGGTGACGCTCCAGCCGGCGGCCGGCGCCCACGGCGAGATGACCGGTCTGATGATCATCAACGCGTATCACCGCAGCCGCGGGCAGCGGCGCTCGAAGGTGCTCGCGCCGGACAGCGCCCACGGAACGAACCCGGCGACATGCGCCGTCTGCGGGCAGCAGGCGCTGACCGTCAAGTCGCGCAAGGACGGGCGCATCGATCTCGACGACCTGCGGACGAAGATGGATGACGACGTTGCGGCGCTGATGATTACGAACCCCAACACCGTCGGCGTGTTCGACGCTCAGATCGCGGACGTGGCGGAGATTCTGCATGAGAAAGGCGCTCAGCTTTACCTCGATGGCGCGAACATGAACGCGATCCTCGGGATCACCCGTCCCGGCGATTTCGGCGTGGACGTGATGCACTTCAACACGCACAAGACGTTCAGCACGCCGCACGGCGGCGGCGGTCCGGGCGCGGGACCGGTCGCGGTCGCGGAGCATCTACGTCCGTTTCTCCCCGTTCCGCAGGTGGTCCGTCGCGCCGACGGATCGTTCGGCTGGGACGCGGACCGGCCGAAGTCGATCGGGAAGGTGCGGAGTTTCTTCGGGCAGATCGGCGTGCTGGTGCGGGCGTATGTCTACATCCGCAGCAACGGGTGCGACGGTCTGCGCGACATTTCCGAGAAGGCGGTGCTCAACGCCAACTACCTGGCCGCGAAGCTCAGGCATCGTTACCGCACGCCGTTTCCGCCGCCGTATGCGCATGAGTTCATCATGATGCCGGAGTTCCCCGGTTCGGACGTGACCGATCTGGACGTGGCGAAGCGGCTCATTGACCACGGCATCCACCCGCCGACGATGAGCTTCCCGATTGCGCACTGCCTGATGATCGAACCTTCGGAGACGGAGTCCAAGGCGACGCTGGATCGTTTCGTGGCCGCGATGCTGGACATTGCGGACGAGGTCGAGCGCGATCCGCAGATTGTCCGCGACGCGCCGCACACGATGCCAGTCAAACGGATGGATGAAGTCGGCGCGGCCCGGAAACCGGTCGTGCGGTGGCGTGCCGGCGGATAAGCGCGCGGCTGGGGGGAACACCGCCGCCGTCCCGCCGGGCTACCGCGTCGTCGGCGTCGCCGGTTGCTTTCCCACGGCGCGGGCGACGTCGCGGAGCTGGGCGAGCAGCTCGGTGAAGCGGTTCGGCAGGACCGCCTGCGGACCGTCGCACAGGGCGGATTCCGGGTGCGCATGAACTTCGATCATGACGCCGGCGGCGCCTGCCGCCACCGCCGCCAAGGCGAGCGCGGGCACGAGATCGCGTTTGCCCGCCGCGTGGGAGGGATCGACGAAGACCGGCAGGTGCGATTTCTCCTGAATCAGCGGCACGGCGGAGATGTCCAGCGTGAAGCGCACGTCCTCGCAGAAAGTGCGGATGCCGCGTTCGCAGAGGATCACCTGATGATTGCCCTGGCTGAGAACGTACTCCGCGGACATCAGCAGCTCCGTGACCGTCGCGGAGAACCCGCGCTTCAGGAAGACGGGTTTGCGGAGGCGTCCGACCTCGGTGAGGAGGTTGAAGTTCTGCATGTTGCGGGCGCCGATCTGGAGGATGTCGGCGCACTCAGCGACCTTCTCGACGTCGCGGACGTCCATCACTTCGGTAATCGTCGGCATCGACAGCGCCGCGCCCGCCTCCCTGAGCAGGCGCAGACCCTCGTCGCCCAGGCCGGTGAAGGCGTAGGGCGAGGTGCGCGGTTTGAAGGCGCCGCCGCGCAGGATCGTCGCTCCCGCCTCGCGCACGGCGCGTCCGACCTCATAAAGCATCGCCTCCGACTCGATCGTGCAGGGTCCGGCGATCACGTGGACATGCGGACCGCCGACGCGCAACCCGCCCACGTCGATGACCGTGTCCGCCTCGTGAAACTCGCGCGAAGCGAGCTTGAACGGCGCGGCGATGCGCAGGACGTGGTCCACGCCGGGAAGCTGGTCGAGCTGGTCCACCGCCTCCGGCGTCGCGCCGCCGATCGCGCCGATGATCGTGCGGAACTCGCCGCGCGACAGGTGCGGCGTCAACCCCAGCGTGCGGATCCGCGCGACGACGTGGTTGATCTGCTCCTCGGTGCAAAGCGGGCGCATGACGACGATCATGTTCATCCTCCCCGCGATTGTAGCCGGGCTTCCGCGCCGGGGCACGCCGGGTGCGGGTCCGAAAGGAAACCGCGCCGCGGCACGTCCGGTATCCGCAATCCCAGTGAGGCGCAAATGCATGCGGATGTGGCTGGACGCACGTCACCCTCGTCGGACCTGCGACCCGCGCGGCCGGGGAGCATACGACAGGGTCGCGCGGTATTCGTCAGCCGCGCGGTGGATGACGGCGATGCACTCGCACCCGCGAGCCTTCGAGCCAAGAAAGCGGTCATCCATGACGGTGAAGCGTTGGTCGGCGGCATCCGGAAGAGGAACCCCGCCGCCGGCGCGCTGGTGTGCCGCGATTACGATCCCTTCGGGTAGAGGAACGCGCATTTCTCCCGGCGCGCCCTGCCACCGGCGAAGACGGCGAACTCGGGGCCTTCCTGGATCGACGCCGCGCCGAACGTCCCGTCCTTGCGCACCGCGTAGAACATGACGCCGAAGTTGGGTCGGCCTTCCTTCGTGCGCAGCCGCGGCAGCTTCGTCTTATCCACGATGCGCTGGCAGGCTTCTATGCAGGCGTCGGTCGGCGAGAGGCGGGGGTCGCGGCGCATCGCCTCGACGATGGTGTGCGCCCCGCATATCTGGATGACGGCCTCGCCGCGACCGGTGCTGCCCGCGGCGCCGACCTCGTTGTCCACGTAAAGCCCGGCGCCGATGATCGGCGAGTCCCCGACGCGGCCGGGAATTTTCCACGACAGTCCGCTCGTCGTCGTCACGCCCGCAATGTCGCCCGCGGGGCTGACCGCGCAGCAGTTGATCGTGCCGAACGTGTGACGCCAGTTGCGGTCGGCAGCGGCCTGCTTCCCGATCTCGTTGGACCCTTCCGGAAGCCAGTCATCATCGTCGCTGTGATGCTCCTTCCACTCCAACCACGCCTTGCGGGATTCCTCCGTCAGCAGGTTCATCTCCTCGAAGCCGTGGGCGCGGGCGAAGCGCAGCGCGCCCTCGCCGACCAGCATGCAATGATCCGTCCGCTCCAGCACGAGCTTCGCCACGCGCGACGGATGCATGATCCGCTGCAACCCCGCGACCGCGCCGCTGCGGTGAGACGGTCCGTACATGACGCTGGCGTCCAGTTCGACGACCCCGTCCTCGTTCGGCAGTCCGCCGTAACCGACGGACTGGTCGCTCGGATCCGCTTCGACCAGCGCCACCCCCTCGACCACCGCCGTCAGCGGATCCTTCCCCGCCAGCATGAGCTCCATCGCCAGCTCGACGCAGCTTTTCCGTGCAGGCGGTCCGCCCAAACCGTTTGAACTGGCGATGACGACGGGCAGGTTTGGCGCAGCGCCCGACGCGCCCGGCGCCGCCGTCGGTTCCTGCCGCAGCGTCGCAACGCCCCACGCCGCAGGATTCGCCCCCGCCGTCGCCGCCGCCGCCGTCGCCGCCGTCGCCGCCGATGCGGAAATGAACTCCCGTCGCGTGAATCCGCTCATGTCCGGCCCTCCGGTGTTAACAACTGCGTTGCAAGTCGCTTGCCTCATCGCGGACCTCGGATTGCCGACCTCGGATCGCGGACCTCCGGTCCGCAGGGAGCGAAGCAGAGCTTCGCGATCCGGGTGGGCGAGAAACAATCCCGCGATTCAACCCCCCCACGAGAACATGCGCAATCCGTCGCCGCCGGGCGCTGTATCCCGGATGTCCGCCAGGGTGTCAATCCTCGCACGCCGCAAGCCGCGGCACGCCTCCGCCTTGACCTGATGCACGAGGCGTTCAATGCTCAGGCATGATCGAACCTCGAGGCAAGACCCAGCCGGTCGCCGCGGACTGCGTTCCGGCGCACGGCGTGATCCTCGACCTCGACGGCACGCTGGCGGACACGCTGGAGGATCTCGCCGCCGCGGTGAACTTCGCCGTCGGTTCCGCTGGATTCGGCCCGTTTGAGGCGTCGCAGGTGCGTCCGATGGTGGGCGACGGCCTGGCGGTCTTGATCGCGCGGGCCGCTCCTTCCGCCTCAGACGAGGATCGCGCGGAGATGACCCGCCGGTTCCGCGCCTACTACGGGAATCACTTCCTCGACCGGACGCGGCTGTATCCCGGCTGGCCTGACGCGCTCGATGCCTTGACGCAGCGGCGCGTTCCTCTTGCGGTTCTGTCCAACAAGCCGGATGACTTCACGCGGGCGATCGTGGATCGGCTGATGTCTCGCTGGAGCCTCGCGGCGGTGCTGGGGCAGCGCCCCGACCTGCCGCTGAAGCCTGACCCCGCGGGGGCGCTGGAGCTTTGCAGCCGGCTCGGGCTGCGGCCGTCGGAAGTCCTGCTGGTCGGCGACTCGCCGAACGACATCGAGACGGCCAAGCGCGCCGGGATGCGTGGCGTCGGCGTGACGTGGGGCTTCCGCTCCGAGAAGGAGCTGCGCGACGCGGGCGCGGAAACGTTGATCCACGCCCCCGGTGAACTCCTGTTGCGGTTGCCGAAACGTCACCGGGTTGAGACCGCGGCGCCTCAGTAAAAGAGCGTCAGAATCAGGTTGGGCTCCTTGTTCTTGCCCTCGAAGACGCCGAGCGTCGAGGTCGCGAACTTGACGGTGATGTCCGCGTGCTCGTCAAGCCACTGATTGATGACGCCGTTCAGGAATTCGATCGCGGCGTCGTTCAGCTTGCAATGAAACGTCCGACATCGCGTCGCGCCCGCGGCTTCCGGATTCAGCGGACGCTTCAGGTGAACCGCGCCGCGCGTCGCGCCGGGCGACGCCCCGCCGACCGCTCCCGCGACTCCCGAGCCCGAGCGCACGTCCGCCGGCGGATCATCGCGCATCGCGATCGGCTCGAAGTGATATCCGCTGCCGCCGGAGGAAGGTCGGTCGTGCGCCCGCTCAAATTCCTCGACGCACGCCATGCAAAGCAGCTTGCCGCCTTCGTACCGGGCGACGCCGCTGTCGAGTTGCTCCTTGAAGATCGTCGCCCCACAGGCGTCGCATTGCGTATCCCTGGACATGCCCCGGCCTCCGCGGATGAACCCACGAGGCGCCCCGGCGACGTCGCCGAGGCCTCGCCGGTCGCGCATCCTAACCCCGTGCCGCTCGCCGAACCAGCGCATGTCCCGACTCGGTCGCGCCGCACCTTCCGGACTTCCCCGGCGCATGAAAAGACCGCGAGGTCGCGTTGATCCTCGCGGTCTCCCCAAGGTGCTTCCATCCCCTCCCGGAGATTGAAGCGCTATGTTCAGCCGGCGCGGCGGTTTCCCGCCGCACCGACCGGATCACCTAAGACTGGCCCGTCATCACTCGCACGTCGTCCGGGAGGTCAGCCCGCAGGACTCGACCTCGTTGCGACCGGCCGAAAGCCCGCTGAACGTCGCCACGGCCTTACCGCGGCTGCTGGCGTCGTCCTGGAGCGTCTGCTCGCCGCCGTTGAGCACGAACGTGTACGTCGCGCCCGGCGTGCCGTTCTTGAGGACGGCCTTCGCCCGGTTGTTGCGGCAGCGCTTGAACTTCAGCGACTCGCCGCCGTTGCAGCCGCCGCCGAAACAGTCGCTGGTGAATCCGAGGTTCGCATCGACGATCGCCACGTCGGCGTTGGTCACGCTGCCGTCGCCGTTGAGGTCGCCGTCGCACCAGCTCGCGTTCTCCATCCCGCGATTGCCGCGGACCAGGGTGCGATCGTCGTCATCCACGTCGCCGTCGAGATCGGCGTCGCCGTACTCCGTGCAGAGAATGCCCTGAACGATCGCATCCACGTCAGCCTGATCAATCACCAGGTCGCCGTTCATGTCCGCCGACAGGTCGATGAACACCGCCACGTCAAGGTCCGTGTAATCGCCGAAGTTGGCGTACACGTAGGTGATGTCCGCGCAGCCGACCTGGCCGTCGTGCCCGTTCGGATACGCACCCGGAATCGGGTCCGCGCCGCCTGCGATGTCCGCGCGGGACGCGCCGGCCGTATACGGAACGCCCGTCGCCAGCGTCGTGCCGAAGTAGTTGTCGTTGCCGGTGAGGTTGCGCCACTCATTATCGACGCGCGTGAAGCCCTCCTGCCGGTTGAGGCGCCCGCCCTGCATCGCGAGGCCGTCCGCGAAGTAGCGGACGTCGCGGGCATTGAAATTCCCGTCACCGTCGAAGTCGCCGATGATCTCAACGATGACGTAGTCGCCCGAGAACGGCATGTTTTCGCGCCGCCCGCCGAAGTCGACGCCGGACTGGTACCCGCGCGGGTTGTTGATCGCCGACATCAGCCCCGCGATGTCATTGACGTTGCGAACCTTGTCGTTGTTGAAGTCTCCCGAGATCTGGTTGCGCTCGTTGAGGCGGAAGCTGTTGGAAACGTCATACACGCCCGTCTGCGGGTTGTAGTAGTTCCCGTTCATACTGCCGTCCGAGTACCCGTCCGGCGTTCCGTCATTGTTGAAGTCCGGGTTCGACACGCGGCGCGGAACGAAACCGGCGATGTTCACGCTGCCGAACGTCGGCGTGTCCTGGCCGATCTCCAGCCCGTTGTTCTCCCGCATGTAATCCTGAAGCTGCTGATTCAGGTTGACGTTCGGAACAAAGAGCGTCGGATCATCGTCCAGCGGCAGGTAATCCATGCCCGCCAGGAGGAAAAACGTCAGCGCCAGGTACTGCCCCGGCATGTTGTTCACCTCGTCGCGATCGAACCCGGCTTCGAAGTTGAAGATGCTGCACTCCAGGTTGCGGAAGTAGTCCGCCGCCGCCTGATTGTCCATGTAGTCCGGCGCGTCCGGATCGGTCTGACGGAAGTCGCCGACCATCGAGAACGTCCCGGTCCCGCCGAGACGCCAGCCGGTGTTCGGATCGCCGTTGTCCAGGATCGGGCTGAAGTTCGGATTATTGTCATCACGCACCTCGGGCCGCACGTACTGCGTTCCCCCGACGTGGTCGTTCATCAGGTTGAGGATCTCGTACACGCCGTTCAAGGCGTCACGCGCGGCGCGGCTGCCTCCGGCAAGCCCCGTGTAACCCAGACCGAGCCGGCGGTGGCGGGTGACGTCCTCCACGTTGCTCGATCCGCCGCCGTTGGTCGGTTGGTGCTTCGGACCAAGGTTGGCGATGTTGCCGTCGTCAAAACGCGGACCGAGATTGTCGCCGCGTCCCCACGCCGGGTCGATGCCCGCCGTGTTCATCTCGCCGTTGCGCGTGCCCGACCCGACGTCGCGCGTCACACCCACGAGGTTCTCGCCGCTGGGCATGCGCCCGGCGACCATCACGTGCTGAAACTCGGTCATCTTCAGATCGCGCAGGCCGGTGCCGCGGTTGGCGATGGGGACGATCGGAACCCACGCGACGGAGAACCCGTACATCGTCTTGTTGTCAGGATTGCTCGTGTTCGTATTGAGGAACGTTTCCTCCGTTCCATTGTTGTCGCAGTCGCGCCCGAGCGACTGAAGCCGGCTGATGAACCCGCTGCTGGAAGGGATGAAGTTCCAGCCGTAGCCGTCCTCGGTCGGCTTGCGGCTCCAGAACCCGTTGGCCTCGACGCCGGAGCGCACCGCCCAAGAACCGATCACATCGGTAAACCCGAAGTCGATCGTTTCCGGACAGACGGGCGTGCCGCTCTCGTCGCTGGTGTCGCCATCGCCGTCGCAATCCGCGAAGGGACCGCCCCACGTCCAGTTGCCCTGACGAGCGAACTCAAAGCGGTTGATCAGGCCCGCCTCGGCCGGAATCGCCTGCGGAATCGTTCCGCAAGTCTGATAGGTGATGAACTCGCCGAAGCCCTCGACCGACCCGACGCTGCGGTACTGGAACAGCCACCACCCGGTCCAGTCATCTCCCGGATCGAAGAACGGCGCGAGCTGGTCCACCGGGTTCTGTCCGCAACTGAGACGCCCGATGTCGAACCCGTAGTAGCCGTTGCCGAGGCAATCCAGATCGCCGTCCACGCCGATCGCGCCGTTGCAGCCCAGGTCGTCGTTCGTCGACGCAGGAACCTTGAAGAAGTCCACGAACAGCGTCGCTCCGGCGCCGTTCACCTGCCCGCCCTGCACGGTCACGTCGGCCGCCGCCGGCGCGACCACGGCGCAGACGGACGCCATCGCCGCCCGCAGACCCGCGGTTGTCCCCACTCTCTTGTTCTGCATCATTCCGCTCTCCTTCTTTCCGAACTCCCGCCCCGCGCGCCGTCCCCACGTCGGGACGGCGCGCGAAGCGCCATGCCTGAGGTCTCTTGCAACCGCGCGCCGCCCCGGGGCCGCCGCGGTTACTTGAATGCGTTGAGCACCGCGTTCTCGCCGTTGATCGCGTAATAACGATCGCCCCACTCTCGCTTGCGCAGCGTCTCGATGACGTGCTTCTTCTCGACGTGCCCGTCGCAGAAGAGGAAGTTGGAGGTTCCGCCGTAAAGTTTCGCAAATTCCCCGCCGCCGGGATGGTGCCGCCCGACCGCGTTTGTCTCCGGTCCGGCGCTGCCCTCGATCAGTCCGGACTTGTTTTTGATTACGCTCAGCTTGCGGATGCCGAAGAACTCCCGCTGATCCTGATCATCGCCGTAAACGAAGCCCGGCGCGTTCAGCGGCGCCTGATACTCGTCCGTGCCGTAACCGATGTGGTAGAAGGGATTGATCGAGCGGTGGCTGCGACTGTTCAGCCCGCCGCTCTCCTGAATCGCGCTGCCGATCCAGTTCTCGTAATACTCCGTCAGAAGGATCGTTCCGGACGGACCCTTGATCCAGCCGTCCGACACAAGCTGATTGACCCGCGGTCCACCCGATAGAAGCGTGGTGAACTTGTTTCGCGGAAAAATCGCCGCATTACCGGCAAACGCCAGACGTGACGCCTGCTTGTCCTCGAGGACGCCCGGCGGGCCGTTGCCGTTCTGATCCACCTGCGGCTGCGGCGTGCTCTCCCAGTCCTCCGGATCGTCGCCGGGGTTCGTCCGCGGCGTTCCGCCGTTGGGAAGCTCCGGACAGGTGAACGCCTCTTCGTCCGCCTTGCCCGAGTCATACAGGAACCAGCTCCAGTGCAGGTAGCCGAAGGGCCTGGCTTCGTCCTGCTCTTCGTAATCGAACGTGCCTTCCTTGTCCTTCGGGTAGATGTACGCCGGCGGGTATTTCCCGCCGTTTTCCGCGAGGAAGCTCGCCATCGCCGTGCCCACCTGCCGCGCATGCGTCGCACATTTGACCGCCCGGGCCTGCTTGCGTGCGGCGGTCAGGCTCGGCAGCAGGATCGAAATCAGCAACGCGATGATCGCGATAACGACCAGCAACTCGATCAGGGTGAACGCCCGCCGCCGCGCGACGACGCGCCTCCTCGTCTCGAACGACAAAACCTGGGGATTCCTCATGCTCGAAACTCCTTGGGTTGAAACCGGGGAAGCACCCGCCCCACCGCTCCTCGGAGGAGTCTGGCTTCCCTTCATGTGGCCTGCTTGAACGTAAGACAAAAGTGTCACTAAATTGACACGCCTCTTCCGGACCGAATCCGGTGATCCGCGGCGACCCCCGCGCCCGGGGACCGCGACCGCACGGCGGCTCTTCTCGGCGCAGTACATTAAGGACGCACTAACGCGGCGCGCGGCTTCCGGAGAAATTGCGCTAAGCTCGGCTTTGGCCGCTTCTGACGGCGGGGCTTCATCAATCCGGGGCTGCAGAACAAGAATCGTCCGCAATGAGATCGGAGGCCAAGGCGTCCGATTTCACCTTGAAGACTGCAAACGTTCTCAGGATAAGAGGATGCGCTTGGTCAGGCGACGACCTTGCTGCGGCCCACGCGCGAACCCCGGGACATTAACACCCCGGTGTTCCACGTCCGTGACGCAACCTGCGGCGAGGATCCCCATCGGGTCCGAACGCGGCGCCGCGCCGAGGATCCAGCCCCCCTGCGCAATACGCCCCTCCCTCGGTTGTGCTGGGAAACGCGCTGAGCATCGTCGCCGCGCCGCCCGCCCCCTCCTCGAAACCCCGGCCCTTGTCCGACGGCTGAATAAAAACGAAAAAGCCTCGGAATCGCCGAAACAGAGGCCCCAGCCGGATCACCGGTCGGCTCGATTCCGCTCGCGGCGCAACCCTGGTCGTCGAAAGAGACCGGGGTTGGCGGTGTCAGAAGCTGTACCGCAGTTGTCACAGTCGGGGGGCGCCGGTTACGCTGCCTCTCCGGGGCGAGCAGTCGTGCATCGGTCCGGGTTCGGCGTCGAGCCTGGCGCCGGCAAGTCGAGCGGCGGCGCCCGCGGCGAAAGCGGAGTTCATCTCGAATGTCGCGGGCCTGAGGGAGAAACGTGATGAGACGGTGGGCGGCATTCGCGGTGGCGGCGGGGCTTGCGGCGTCGTGCTGGGCGCAGAAGTCGGCACCAGCGGCGACCGGGCAAAGCGGCGGAGATCTCAGCGATCCGAAAGAGATCCTCAAAAAGGCGGACGAGGCGACTAAAAAAGTCAAAAGCGTGCGTTATATGGGCGAGTTCCACGGCACCGGGTCGAATGAACGCGCGCCGCAGATGTCCGGCGCCGTGATTCTTTCGGGCGAGTCCGCTCAAGGGCTCAGCAAATTCCGCTTCGAGGTCAAGATCAAGGATCCGGTCTCGAACCTCACGCAGGACATCGTCGCGGTCAGCAACGGCGACAAGTACTGGCTGATCGACCACAACAAGAAGACGGTCGAGGAGGACATCGACCCGATCGTGCTCGGCCAGTTCGGGCAGCGGGCGACGCTGATCGGCATGCGGGAATTCATTCACCCGCAGCCGTTCAACGACGAGATCACCGGGCAGAAGGCGGAGCTTCGCGGGATCGAGAAGATCGGCAATGAGGAGTGCTACAAGATCTGGGTCAAGTACTCCCAGGAGAACGGCGGGCAGGAGGCGACGTGGTGGTTCGGGAAGAAGGACTTCCTGCCGCGGGGGGTGGAGCGGTTCTCGCTGCCCCCCGCGGGCCCGGGCGGGGGAGAAAACGCCCCTCCGCCGAAGCCGACCGGCAGCGTGATTCTGAAAATCACCGAGCTTGCCACGGATCCGACGTTCACGACGGATCCTTTCACGGTCGTTGTTCCTGAGGGGTACAAGAAGACCGGAGGCGCGCCCGAGCCGGCGACGCCGAAGGAGCCGGAGAAGGACAAGTAAGGCGTCGGAACCGCGATGACGCGGGCGTCCGCCTTGCGAAAAGAGCGCGGGCGACGGACAAGAGAAGGCTCGGACGCGGATCGTCCGGGCTTTTTCGTTGCGCTCCGCCTGCGGCGCCGGGGAGATGGCACGCGGCGACGCAACCCTCGAGGGCACAACATGCAGGTTTTTTCCGGGTTAGGCGGGCTGCCGCGGCTGCGAGATTATCGCAGCGGTCGGGTCAGCAGTTATGACGCGACCGGCGGCAACCGGGACTGGATCGACATCGAACCCGGACAGCGGCGGACGTTCGCCGAACTGCGGGGCGCAGGGTGTATCCGGCATATCTGGATGACGATGCTCTTCAAGGACGACCGTCACCTGCGTCGCGTGCTGCTGCGGATGCGGTGGGACGGATCCGCAGAGGCGAGCGTGGAATGCCCGATCGGAGATTTCTTCGGGTTAGGGCATGCGCGACGGAAGGACTTTCACACGGCCGTCCTGTCCATGAGCCCGCAGGACGGCCGGGCGTTCAACTCGTGGTGGCCGATGCCCTTCCGCGACGGCGCCGCCCTCGAAATCGACAATACCGACGGCGACGAGAAATTCCCCTTCTACTTCTACGTGGATTACGAGTCGTACACGGATGCGTCGCCGCTGGACGGGCAGGGGTACTTCCACGTGCAGTGGCGGCGCGAGAATCCGACGCAGGGCTGGGGCGACGAACATGCGGCGCTGCGCAAACCGGACTGGAACGCGTGGGCGGAGAAGATGTGGCACGGCGGCGACCCGCGAAGCCTCAACCGCTCCGGGCGAGACAACTACGTCATCCTCGACGCGCAGGGCGACGGCGTCTACTGCGGGGCGCACCTCGACATCGACATCTTCACCCGCCAGAAAAATGACTGGTACGGCGAGGGCGACGACATGATCTTCATCGACGGGGACACCTGGCCACCGTCACTGCACGGAACGGGTACGGAGGACTGGTGCAACACGGCCTTCGGACCGCACGCCGAGTTCGTCGGCCCGTATCACGGCATCCTGCTTTACACCGGCACGCCGGAGTGGAAGTGGAAGGGCAAGCAGTCGATCTACCGGTATTACATCGAGGATCCGATCCGCTTCCGGCGATCGATCCGGGCAACGATCGAACACGGACACGCGAACAAGCTCGGCAACGACTACAGCAGCACGGCGTATTACTACCTCTCGAAACCCCGGCGCGGCGGTCCGCCGCTGCCGGGCTGGCGCGAGCGCCTTCCGCGCCCGGACGAGCCGGAATACCCGCCCTGACCGATCAGCCGCCCGAAGAAGGCGTCGGCTCGAAAGGCTCCTCCGCCGCGTCAGCCGCCCCTGCCGGCGTAAAAGGCAGCACGAGCGTCGGTTCCTTCGGATCGTCGGTGCGCACGGTGATGCGGTGTCCCTGCGGCGGCGGGACGTAACCGATCGGCATGACCACGCGGAGGAGGTAGTGCTTCCCCGGCTGCTTTTCGACGACGTCCGCGAGCACGCGCGGGTCGTCCGTCGTGACCTCGAGCACTTTGACCGGGGAGTCGCCGTTGTTGAAGAAGTGGACCTCCCGCACGGCGAACGCCGGGTTGGGCACGAGCGGGTAGGGGCGGAACTCCAGCCTCGGCGGAACGTAGGCCGTGCAGGTCACGCGCACCACCGGCTGCTCTTTCAGGTTCGTGGCGAGTTCGACGATCGCCTCGTTCTGGTAGGGCTTATACGGCGGCTTCGCGTCCACCACCAGGCGCCACTTCATGCCGGGTTCGAGTTCCTCAAGATCCACGTCGAAGCATCCTTGCTGGGCGGGGGAGGCGAGAACCAGCGTCGCCGGCGCGTCGGTCTGATTGCTCAGCGGCACGATCATGCGTCCGGTCTGGTCAGGCGTGAGCCTGCGGAAGCCCGCCCCGACGCCGGTGACGCGCCCGGTCGTGGGGTCGAAGTGACCGCGCTGAATATATTCTCGGAGAACGCCGCCGAGCTTCAACTCGAGCTGAGGTTCGCCGGGCACGTTCGTGAACACGGTCAGGCGGTAATTGAACCGCCCGTAAACGTAGCGACTGGTGTCCAGGCCCACGAGGATCTCGCCCGTTTCGCCCGGACCGATGCGCCGGTCGAAGCGCTCGATCTTCAGGCACGGACAGTTGGCGAGAGCGTCGATCAGCTCCAGGTCTCCGTCTCCGGCATTGTGAATGCGGAACGTGTGCGAGACTACGTCATTGATCCAGAGTTCGCCGAAGTTGTGGTCATTGTTCAGAACCTTCGGGATCGGCACGCCGGCCTCGACGCACGGTGAGAACGCCGCCGCGCCGAGAACCAGCCCGCACACAACGTGCGTTCCACGACGGTCGCGCCAGCCGCCGGCGCGTCGGGCGTTCCGATCGGGCGCGGGGACCGTCTTCAATGTCTCCCCCTCTGACCTCATGCTTCCCCTCTGACCCTTGCAAGCGCCTTGCTTGTGTCGCGCTCCGGTTCGCGGATGTCAACCGCAACATCCCTTATTGCGCCGTCTCAACCAGCAACTCCACCTCCACGGCGGCATCCAGCGGAAGCTCCGCCACCCCCACCGCCGCGCGCGCGTGCCGGCCCGCATCTCCGAAAATCTCGACCAGCACGTCGCTGGCGCCGTTGGCCACCTTCGGCTGGGCGGTGAAGCCCGGCGCGCTGTTGACGAACACGCCGACGCGGACAGCGCGCGTGATGCGATCCACGCTCCCCGCCGCCGCCGCTGCCGCCGCCACCGCGTTGAGCATTGCGATCCTCGCGCCGTGCGCCGCTCGCTCCACCTCCGTGTCGGTCGGCACTTTCCCCGTGCAAAACAGAACCTTATCCTGAAACGGAAGCTGACCGCTGGTGTACACAAACGCCCCGACGCGCACCGCAGGCACGTAGTTAGCCACCGGGGCGGCCACGGTCGGCAGGGCGATGTTCAACGCCTTAAGACGTTCGCTGGGCTTCATGTCCGTCGGACTCCGTCGCGGGCGCCTCGGGTTCATCAAGGAACTCCGTCGCCGCAGCCTGCGCATTCAACTCAGACAACCTCGCCTCCCACGCGGGAACAACTTCCGGCGGCAGGGCGAAGGCGTCCTCCTCGCCCAACTCCCCCTCAAATTCCTCGCCAGTCAGCGCCTCCTCCACCTCCGCAGCGTCATCCCCGATGCCCTTGCCCCACCCCTGCGGTTCGATCACGCCCCCGGCAACCTCACCTTCGCTGCGGGGGCCGTAGTGTTCGGTCGCGCCGTAGATCGGCGTCGCGTCGAGGAGGTAAAGCAGGATCGGTCCCAGCGGCGTCTCCTGCCGCGCCTGCACGCGCCGCTCGCGGATCAACTCCAGCAGCGCGAGGAACAATCCGATCATCTCGCCTTTCGTTCGCCCGGCGAACACGTCCGCAAACGGCTGCACCCCCGACGCCCGCTCCAGCGAGTCCAGAATGTCCTCGGCGAACAAGGCGATCGGCGTGTCATCGACCGCCACCTGGTGAAACGGCTCGCCCTGCCCGGTTTCGTCGAGAAGTCTTTGAAACGCCTCGAGCAAGTCCCAGATGCGCAGATCCTCGAGGTCGACCGCATCTTCCTCGACCTCCGGAAGAACCGGCTGGCGCGGATGCTTCAGGGCCTGAATCTGCGCCGACAACTCCAGCGCCCGCGCCGCGTCCTTGTACGTCTTGTACTGGAGAAGTTGACGCACCAGCTCCAGCCTGGGGTCGGCGAAGTCCTCCTCGCTCTCTTCCAGCGCCGGCGGACGCGGCAGCAACGAGCGCGACTTGATCTCGATCAGCATCGCCGCCAGCACGAGAAATTCCCCCGCCGACTCCGGGTCGATCCGTTGAAGCAGGGACACATAGGCGAGATATTGCTCGGTGAGACGGGCGATCGGGATATCGTGGATGTCGATCTCGTCGCGCCGGATCAGGTACAACAGCAGGTCCATCGGACCGTTGTAGACCTCGAGTTGTACGCGATAGTCGTCCACGCTCACCCTTGTGCCTGCCGTCGCTGCGGCGGCGCTCCCGCCTTCGCGGCGGTGTTTCCGTCCACGCGGCGACCGGCCCCGATGTTACCCGACGCATCGCCCGCCACAAAACCCGCGATCCTGAATCTCTGCCTGACTCCGACTGGTAAGTACGGTATATGTACGGTTTTACGTGATCAAGGGATCCGGAAGTTTTTTTTCAAGCGGGGAGGCGTCCGATGGCGGGGCGTGCGGTCAAAGCCGGGCGGGGAGCGGGGGCGGGTGGCGCCGTGGCCAAGGCCGGGTACCGGCACAAGCCGATCGTCACCGGCGACGGCAAGACGGCCGTGCGGAAGTTCCCGTGGATCCACACCTTCATCGGGAACCTGAAGCGCATGATCCTGGGCACATAACATTCGGTGTCCCCGAAACCCCTCGACCACTACCTCGCCGAATTCCACTACCGCGGCAATCGGCGCTGGCGGGAGGAGAGCCGCTTCGAACGGCTGATCGCCGCCGCTGTCGGCGCTAAACCTATCACGTGCAGACAGTTAGTCACCGGAGGCCGCTAGAGATTCAGGAGATCCGATTACGACGAACGATATTGCCCGCGCGGCTTCAATGGGGCCGCGGCTGATCAGCCGCGGAAGCGGCCCGCCTCGCAAGGCATGATAATCAGCGGACTTGCGATAGGCAATGCGAGCGTGAGCCGCAACCGGGCTGTCAAAAGGTCGGGCGGGCGCGGACGTTCCCCCTTTCTCTCGCTCCGGCATGGACTTGCGCGCTGCGAGCGTGCCCGGCGCCGCCGATTTCATGCGGCGCCGCTGCTCACCCCGGCGTGCCGGCGGAGAGGGAGGACAACTCGATGCACTGCCCGTCCGGGGCCATGAAAAAGCGCCCGGCGAGCCAAAGGCCCCCCCTCCGTTTCGAATTCGTTGTAGCGGCAATAAGGCAGTCCACCCGGCGACCCGCGAATCGAAAAAGCCTCCCCACAAATGGCTGTACCCCTCAAATCGACGACGACGGCGCGTTAGATCACTCGGTCGTCCGTCATGCAATCGATGCCTTGAGTAACCTCACTTGCAAGTCGCGGCCTTGGAATCATCCATCCGACGCGGGTTGGACGTGCTCATTTTTTCGTCGTGGAACGACGAACTACCCCTTCGCCATCCTGTCCAGAAACTGCGCCGCCGAACGAATGCCCTTGTGCAGGTCGTCGAGGTCGAAGAACTCGTTAGGCCCGTGGGCGTTGCAGTTCGGGTCGCAGAAGCCCATCATGATCGACTCCGCGCCCAGCACTTCCTTGAACATCGGCAGGATCGGCAGCGAGCCGCCCTCGCGGATGAACGCCGGGGCGACACCGTAGCCGGATTCGACCGCCGCCGCGGCCGCCTTCATCGCCGGTGAACTCAGCGGGCACATGTAGGGCGCGGCGCACCCGAACGTCTTGATCTCGATGCGCACGCCCTGCGGCGCCAGCAGATGCACCGTCTCGTCGAACGCCTGGTAGATCTTCCGCGGGTTCATGTTGGGTACGAGGCGCATCGAAACTTTCGCCATCGCCTTGCTCGGGATGATCGTCGAGCCGCCCTGTCCGGTGAACCCGCAGAGAATGCCGTTGACGTCGAGCGTCGGGCGCACCCACTTGCGCTCGACCGTGTTGTACCCGTGTTCGCCGTTGGTCATGTTGACGCCGACGTCCTCGCGGAACTTCAGCTCGTCGAAGGGCAGACCGAGCATCTTGCCTTTCTCGTCGTCGTCCATCTCGAGCACGTCGTCGTAGAAACCGGGGATGAGCACGCGGTTGGTCACCGGATCCTTCATCGAGGCGATGATGTGCGCCAGCGCGTTGCCGGGGTTCGTGACCGTGCCGCCGAACGAGCCGCTGTGCAGATCCTGCTTCGGGCCGTAAAGCGTGATCTCCTTGTACACGAGGCCCTTCGTGCCGTAGGTGATCGCCGGGATCGTCTTGTTGAACTTCGACGTATCGGACAGCACGATGTAATCGCACGCCAACTTCTCGCGGTTGGAGCGGATGACCGTCTCGAGGTTCGGCGAGCTGATCTCCTCCTCGCCTTCGATGAGCACCTTTACCGGTCCGGGAAGCTTTCCGGCGGTTTTCATCCACGCTTCGATGGCGAAAAGGTGGCACGCGGCCTGCCCCTTGTCGTCGGCGCTGCCGCGCGCGAAAAGCGAGCCGTCGCGCACCGTCGGCTCGAAGGGAGGACTCTTCCACAGCGATTCGTCGCCGGTGGGTTGCACGTCGTAGTGCCCGTAAACGAGGACCGTCGGTCCCTTGCCGCCGTCGGCGTGGGCGAAGACGGAAGGATGCCCAGGCGTCTCGATCATCTCGGTCTTCAGGCCCGCGTCCTTCAGGAGCTTGAGCACCCACTCCCCGGCCTTGCGCGTCTCGGCCTTGACGGCAGGATCGGTGGAAATGCTCTTGATGCGGAGGAAGTCCTTGAGGCGGTCCACGTACTCGTTGCGGTGGGCGTCGATGTATTCGATGACTTTGCCGATCATGCGTGCTCCTCCGATGTCGAAAGGTCCGTTGTGTGCCGCAGGCGCCTCGTCGCGGGCGTCGCAGGCCGACTGTGTGTCCGATCGCATTCTACGTCGTCGGCGAGCGGGGGTAAACGCGGTCCGGCGGCGTCGGCCGCAGCGGGGTGGCATGGCCTGGCGTCCTCGCCTGGCCATGCTACAGGCGCAGAACATGACGGAAGCGATTTATTTTCTTGATCCGGCATCCGTCCGGTCAAGTAAAATAAGGGAGTCTTCGGGAACGACGTTCCTGGAGGCGACTTGCTGAGGGTGCAGGTCCGCGGATCTGCGCCACGGCGGCTCCCACAAGGCGGGTGGGACTCCGAACGAAGCGTGCGACGGGCCCTGGCACGGCGCTGAGCGGAAAGCTCGACGGTCGAGCGGCTTGGCGCTGTGAGGCGTTTTGAGAAGGAGTCTGGACA
>BOJX01000046.1 GCA_016860685.1 Planctomycetota bacterium | reverse complement strand
GCGACCGCGTACATCGACCAGCCCGGAGTTTACGTACATGCGCCGTGGCCTTTCGGCGGGCGGAGCGTCGAATCCGCCGACCTGGTGCGCCGGGTGGAGCTGGGATTCCGCAGCAACCAGCCGGAGATGGTGCAGGTCGACCCGAGTCTGGATGAGTTTCTCGATGAGGCGTGGGTGGTGACCGCGAACGCGGACATCATCGACCTGCGCTGGAGCGTTCACTACCGGATGTCGGCAGGGGAGGCGGGCTTCCGGGCGTGGGCGTTCGGCGTCGAAGACGCGGAACAGGTGGTGCGAGGCGCGGCGGAATCGGCGATGCGCGAGGCAGCGGCAACGCGGGGCATTGACGCGCTGCTGACGGTCGAGCGGGACGAGCTTGAGGCGGAGCTGCGCGGGCGGTTGCTGGGTCCGATGCTGGAGCGGTGGGGGGTGGGGATCGACATCGTGGACGTCCGGCTGGTGGATGTGCATGCGCCCTCGCCGGTGCACCCGGCGTTCCGCGAGGTGGCCAGCAGCGCTGAGCAGAAGATGAGCATGATTGATCTCGCGCTGGACAGCGCGTCGATCACGGTGAGCCGGGCGAAAGCCGGAGCGCATGAGCGGATCGAGGCGGCGCGAGGGGCGGCGGCGGAGCGGATCAGCCGGGCGACGGGCGATGCGACGTTGTTCACGGCGAAGCGGGAGGCGTTCGCCGCACAGCCTTACGTGGCGAAACTTCAGGCGTGGTTGGCGGCGACGGACGGGGTGCTTCCGGGGCTGAAGAAATACATCGCGCTGGTCGATCCCGAGCGGGCGAAGGTGGAGATCCTTTACGGCGTACGCGGGGACGGGAACCGGATGCCGCCGCCGCCGACGGACGTGGAGCATTAGAACGTTGTTTCAAAGCGGTCGGAGACGCGCGGAATAAGAACGCATCTTGATTCCTGACCCTGCTTCGCAACGTCAAGGACCGGCGGGCGCGGGGGTCCAAGCGAGTTGAGGGCTGACGGGTGAAGAAACTGACGGCGTTGCTGGTAGTGCTCGTGGCGGGGGCCGCGGGTCTGTCCTGCGCTTTCACGGTGCATGAGACGGAGCTGGCGGTGGTGACGCGCTTCGGAAAGCCGACGCTTCAGGTGTCGCAGGCCGGGCTGTATTTCAAAGCGCCGACGCCGATCGACCGGGTGACGCGGATCGACCGGCGGCTGCTGGTGTTGGACGTGCCGAAGTTCGACGAGCCTCCGCGCGAGTTCCTGACGGGTGACAAGAAGAACATCGAGGTGAGCGCGTACGCCTGCTGGAAAGTGAAGGATCCGCTGCTTTTTCTGCGAACGCTGGGATCGCGGGAGGGGGCGGAGGCCGTGCTGCGCGACGCGGTCCTCTCGTCGTGCGGAAAGGTGCTGTCGGAATTCCGGCTGGACGAGCTTTTCTCGACGGACCCGGCGCGGATGAAGCTGGCGTCGATCACGCGGACGATCCACGAGACCTGCGAGAAACAGTTGGAGGACGCTTACGGACTGGACATCGTCGATATCCGGTTGAAGCGGATCAACCTGCCCGAGGCGAACCGCAGCAGCGTGTTCGAGCGCATGCGTTACGAGCGGAAGAAATACTCCTCAGCGTACCTGAACGAAGGTGAGAGCGAGGCGGTGCGCATCCGCTCGGCGGCGGCGACGGAGGAGAAGCAGATTCTCGGTCAGGCCTACGAGGAAGTGAAGCGGATCGAAGGTGACGCGGAGGCGAAGGTGCAGTCGATCTACGCCGCAGCGTTCGGGCAGGATCCGGAGTTTTACGCGTTTCTGCGTTACCTCGAGTCCTACGAGAAGTCGCTGACGCAGAACGTGACGTTGTTCGTGCCCGGCGATCATCCTTATCTTCGAGGGTTGTCGCCGGCGATCGGCGCGCCGCCTCCGGCGTCGCCGGTGCCGCAGGTCACGCCGCCGGAAGGCGAGGGCGCTGAATGACGTCAGGGTCTGCGGCAAGACGGAAGGTTCGCTGGGGTCGCTGGGCGTTCGTCGCGCTGGTGCTTGGCGTAATCGGGTGGCTGGGGACGGGGTTTTACAGCGTCGAGCCCGGGCAGCGTGGGATCGTGCTGCGCTTCGGGCGCGTCGTGCAGGACGACGTGGCTCCCGGGCTGCACTACGCCTTCCCGCCGCCGATCGGCGAAGTGCATCGCCCGATGACCACCGAGGTGCGGCGCGTCGAGGTCGGGTATGCGATGCTGGGGAAGCTCTTCTCCGAGGCGCGGCGCTCGGACATGCTGACGGGCGACGAGAATATCCTGAAGATCAAGATGGCGGTGCAGTACCGGGTGCGCGATCCGTCGGACTATCTGTTCCGGGCGGAGGCGGCGGATTTCCTGGTGGAGCGAGCGGTGGATGCGGCGTTGGGCGCGCTGGCGGCGTCGATGCCGGTGGACGACATCCTGACGACGCGCAAGAGCGAGATTCAGCAGCGGGCGCTTTCCGACGGGCAGGCGCTGCTGGATGCTTATGACACGGGGCTGACGCTGATCGACGCAAACCTGCACGAGGTCAACCCGCCGGCGCCGGTCATTGACGCTTTTACCGACGTCGGCAGCGCGCAGAAAGACGCCGAGCAGCGCGTTGAGCAGGCGCGGACGTGGGCGGCGCGGACGGTCTCGACGGCGCAGTCCGAAGCGGCGCGGCAGATTGACGACGCGCGCGGACTTGCGTCGGCGAGGATTTCGCGGGCGCAAGGAGACGCTGACCGCTTCGTTCGACTGCTTCCGGAGTACCACCGGTCCCCCGAGTTGACGCGCACCCGCCTGCTGATTGAGACCTTCGAGCGCGTCATGTCCCGCGCGCGCGTCGTTATTCTGCCGCCCGCCGGGGGAGACGACCCACAGCGCATCACGATCTACGAAAGCCCCTGACGCCGAACGCCCGGTGTTGTCCGCCCTCCGTTTCCGCCGCATACTGAGCGGGATGTCCAGAAAAGCCGTCATTATCGAGGCCGTCCGCACTCCGATCGGGCGCTACGGCGGGGCGTTGAAGTCGGTGCGTCCGGATGACCTGGCGGCGCTTGTCATCCGGGAAGTCGTCACCCGCAGCGGGATCGACCCAGGGTTGATTGACGACGTGTACCTGGGGGCGGCGAACCAGGCCGGCGAGGACAACCGCAACGTGGCGAGGATGGCGGCGCTGCTGGCGGGGTTTCCGGTGAGCATCCCGGGAGCAACCGTCAACCGGCTTTGCGCCTCGGGGCTTGAAGCGGTCAACATCGCGGCGCGCATGATTGAGACCGGCTGTGCGGATGTGATCGTCGCGGGCGGTGTGGAGAGCATGACCCGCGCGCCGTTTGTGCTGGCGAAGTCGGAGGAGGCGTTCGATCGGCGGGTCGAGGCTTACGACACGACGATCGGATGGCGCTTCACGAATCCGAAGCTGGCGCAGAAGCATTACCCCTTCAGCATGGGCGAGACGGCCGAGAACGTCGCAAAGCTTCACCAGATCTCGCGTGAGGATCAGGATCGCTTCGCCGCGGAAAGCCAGATCAAGTGCGGTCGGGCGCAGACCGCGGGGCGGTTTGCGGAGGAGATCGTTGCGGTCGAGATTCCGCAGCGGAAAGGGGAACCGCTGCGCGTGGCGCAGGATGAACATCCGCGCCCGGAGACGACGGCGGAGTCGCTGGCGAAACTCAAGCCCGCGTTCGTCAAACCGGGGGAAGCCGGCAGCGTGACAGCCGGGAACTCGTCAGGGATCAACGACGGGGCAGCCGCGCTTCTCCTCGTCGAGATGGGCGCTGCGGCGCGCCTCGGGTTGCGTGCGCTGGCCGTCGTCGGCCCGTCGGCGACCGCGGGTGTTGATCCGTCTTGCATGGGCGTCGGACCCGTCCCCGCGGTGCAGAAACTGCTTAAGCACACCGGTCTTACGCTGAGCGACTTCGATCACATCGAGTTGAACGAAGCCTTCGCGGCTCAGTGCCTCGCGTGCGTGCGACTGCTGGGGCTGGACGAGCGATGCTGGCAGGCCGACGGGTCCGGATCGGGTCCGCGCCTGAACCCGAACGGCGGAGCGATCGCGCTGGGACACCCGCTGGGGATGAGCGGAGCCCGGCTGGTGACGACGATCGCTCACCAGATGCGGCTGGATTCAAGGGTTCGGCGCGGGCTTGCGACGCTTTGCGTAGGCGTCGGGCAGGGCGTCGCCACGGTGATTGAACGCGTTTGAGCGGAATTACCCAGGTTCCGCTGCGGATAAACCACATCGCTTGGTTTCTCCTTTTTTCCTGCTCTTTCCGCATGCTCCTGTGAAACACAAGGTTCCGGCGAGGTCTTCCGGTCGCCGAGCGTTCACAAGCAGATCAGCGGGCCAGCATGATTTTCCGCATCAGCGGAAGATTGCGCGAACAAGCACATCGGCGTTGGCGTACCCGATGCAGCGTCAGGAATTCTTCGCAGGTCGGAGAAGGCAACCGGATCTAAAAGTAGCGACGAATTGTAAAAAGATGTCAGGCCGAATAAGGCGGTCACGGATTGCGCAACAAAGGTAGCGACGGATCCGAGGATCAAGTGACGGCGGCGGGTCACAGGCGTTCTTGTCGCTTTCGGAAGATCAACCGGCTGGGACTGGAACCCCCCCGGTTGGTTCGGGTCCGACATACGGTGCGCCGGGCATCGGCGATCTGAGGTCCGGCGCGTCGGGGGGTGGTGAGTGCAGGGGGTGCAGACAGCTCCCGGCTTCCGTGCGACAGCCGGAGGCCCCCGACCGGTTGTCATCGCAGATTGCGAGCCACGGGCATCCGTGACTCAACCGTCCAGGGACGTGGCGGCATGACGACGACGCGAAGTTTCCACGCGTCGGCGTCTTGCCCGCCCACCCGGGGGCCTCATTCTCGCTTGTTGAGGGTATGCACGATGCTTTTGTCCGCCTCGGAAGCGCGAGCAATATCTTCCGGGAGAGTGAGGCGCCCGGGTGGGCGAGCGGCTGATGCACGGTCCTGTGCCGAGGCGGCGCCCGTCGTCAGGGCGCGCCCGGGTTCTCACGGTGGAGAACCTGGAGGAGTTTTTCCGCAACCAGCCGGTTGCCCAGGGGCGTGTAATGATTCTCCGAGAACAGCGCGGAGGCGGCCAGGGTGGTCATTGCGTCAAGAAGCCGGGGGCTGACGTCCAGCGTTTCGACGCCGGCGTTGCGGGCTCCTGACAGCAACCCCTCCCAGTAAGGCTCGACACCGTCCCAGCGATCAAAGAGCGCTCTCTCGTCCGGCATCAGAAGCAGGATGACGCGTCGAGCGCCGTTTCGGCGGGCTTCGTCGTTGAAAGCGCGGATCAGCGCCAGGGTGACACGGAAAGGCTCGCTCTCGGGGTCGAGATAATGCTCGCGCGGGTTGCGAGCGGCGTTTTCGTGGACCGCGTAGATCAGCCGGAACAGGCCGGAGGCAAAGAGCGGCGATCGTTCGTAAGCGAGCGGTGCCCGCATGACCCAGTAATCCGTGGTTCGCAGCGCTTTCAGGATCGCTCCGGACTCGATGTCCGACTTCAAAGCGGCGACGCTTTCGACGGGACAGGGAATCAGCGTGAGACTACCGGCGCCGTCAATCCGAAATCGCGGCTTCACCACGGCGGAGATCGTGTCGTGGTGGTACGCCGGTCGGTAGACGGAGACGTGGCGCAGGAGGTTCTCCACCATCAGACCGAGGATCACCGTATGCGGCCGGTAGGGCGCCGCGTCGCGCCGGTATCGCAGGAGCGCCTGATCCAGCCCGTATCCGTTAACCCCGAAATTCAGTGCTTCCAGCACGGGGTTCAAGCGTTCCAAGTAGGCGCACCACGTGTCGGCGTTGCCGGTTGCGCCGTGAGTGAACGATTCCCCCATCGCGGCGATGCGAAGCACGCCCGGAGGCGGTGCGAGGTCGTAATCCCGGTCCGCGCGAAATCCCGCGTTGTTGGCCCGGTAGCAGCCGTCATCGGAGATTCCGCCCGGACGGATCGACCAGCCAAGCTCGGGATCGAACCGGGTGTATGAATCCCAGCGCTCGGTCATTTCGCGCACATGCCGGCGCTGGGCGTCGTTGAAAGTGAGTTCGTAGGGGGGGACCGGCCTGCCTCGAAATCGTCCGTTCCGGATGAGCAGGACTCCCGCCAACTGATCCGCGAGAACCAGGGTTGCAAGGATGACCGCGAGTCTGAAGACCCGGCGCCGGCGACCCGACCGCGGGACTTGTGAGGACACGGGTTCGGCGGGCGAAGGTGTCATAACTTGCTGCAAGATAAGGTCGCGGCGCCGCGATGACCAGCGATTGTTTTGGTGATGCGTCCCGCCGTGTGTAAAATAATCAAGTCGTTTTCGTGACGCCCCCGTCCGCACCTTGCGACATGGGAGGCAGGAATGATGCCGGGACATATCTGTTTTGCGCTCGCGTTCGTCATTATCGCAGCCGCAGGCGCGTCAACGGACGAGGCTCTGGTCAAGGTGGATCGCGTCGAGATCAGGGAATCGACGGGAGAGTTGAACTCATCTTACTGGGTTTTCTTCCGCGACAAGGGAATTGTTGGGCCTGAGGCGATGCGGGCCGCGCTGAGCGAACTGGAGCGCCTGTATCCGGCGCGGGCCGTGGCGCGGCGGAAGCTGCGGCGGACCGCGCCAGGTTTGTTTGACGAGCGGGATCTTCCGGTTTCGCAGGCCTACGTTGCCCAGGTCCGCGCGACGGGGGCGCAGGTCCGCGTGACCACCCGCTGGGTCAACGCGGTCAGCGTGGACGCGACGGACGGTCAGCGCCGCGCGATCGAGGGCTTAAGCTGCGTCGAGCGTGTGCAGCCGCTGGCGCACACCGCGCCGTTCGAGATGCGCGACGTGCGGGAGGTTCCGCGGGACGGCGGCGAGAGCACTGCGGATTTCTACGGATACGCCTCGGAGCAGCTTCACCAGATCGGGATCCCCTCCGCGCATTCCGCCGGGTACACCGGCGAGGGCATGATCATCGGCGTGCTCGACACCGGGTTTCACCGGTCGCATGAAGCGTACACGCATTCGGGGCACGCGATCGCCGTGCTCGGCGAGTACGACTGGGTGCGCGGCGACGGCAACACGCAGAAGGAGCAGGGCGACGACCCGTGGCAGCACTGGCACGGGACGGCCATCCTGGGCGAGATCGCGGCGTACAAGCCGAACGTCTACGTCGGCGGGGCGTACGACGCGGCGTTCTACCTGGCGAAGACCGAAGACGTGACGCGGGAAGTTCCGCTCGAGGAGGATTTCTACGTCGCGGCGCTGGAGTGGTTCGAGCAGAACGGCGTGGACGTGGCGACCAGTTCGCTGGGGTACATCGACTGGTACACGCAGGAGGATCTCGACGGGCGCACAGCGGTAACGACGATCGGCGTCAACGTGGCGACCGAGAACGGCGTGGCTTGCTGCACCGCGGCGGGCAACGCCGGGCATGACCGGGATCCGCGCACGTCGCACCTGATCGCGCCGGCCGACGCCTTCGACGTCTTCACCTGCGGAGCGGTCAACGTTTACGGCGAAACCGGCGGCTTTTCCAGTGACGGTCCGACGGCGGACGGGCGGGTCAAGCCCGAGGCGATGGCCTGCGGAGATGTAGCGTACCTGATCAACCCGGACGACGACCGCGGTTACACGACGGGCAGCGGAACCTCATGCTCGACGCCGCTGGTGGCGTCGGCGGTCACGCTGCTGGTTCAGGCGCATCCGGACTGGACGGTTGCTCAGCTTCGTTCAGCGCTGTTGCGAAGCGGGTCGATCTACCGCGCCACCGGGTCGTATGACCCGTATTACATCGAAGGCTTCGGGATCATTGACGTCTGGCGGGCGATCGAGACGGATTTCACCGGCGATCTGGACCGCGACGGCGACACCGACCTTGCGGATCATGCGGCGCTTGCGGCCTGCCTTGCCGGACCGGGCGTCGAGGTCGGTGGGGAATGCGCTCGCACCGATCTGGACCTGGACGACGACGCCGACCTGCACGACTGGGCGGGATTACAGAATGCGTACTGGGGAGAGTGGTAGCGCGCCGCCCCAGGGTTCCGCGTCTTGCACAGGTTGACCGACCGCCGCACCGCCGAGGGGCGTCGTCTGCGCCGGGACCGGAGAAAAAAGCTGAGAAGTCCCTTGATGGGTGCTCACGTCGCGGTGCATTATCGACATGCCAGCCCGTGGCGAACCCCCCCTTGACACCGTTGGATGATAATCCTCTTGCGGTTGTTCTCAGTGTCAAGCGTTTGTCACAGAGGATAGTCATGGCGTTGGGGAAACGGAAGAAGCGGGCACCGTCGTCATCTTGGATTGCGACAGCGGATCGGACGCTGTCCGGCGGGCAAGGGTTGCCATCGAGGATGTGCTTCCCAGCCCGACCTTCTTACTTAGAGCGCGGCGCGATCACCCTCAACTGGAGGCGGGGGGAATTGAACCCCCGTCCCGCGGCGGTTACGGACAGGCCTCTACGTGCGTAGCGCGGTGTATTAGAATTCGGATCCGCCGACGCCCGCCGACAGGCTTCAGCCTCTCCTACGTCCGACTGCTTTCTTACTTGGCGACGGTCGGCTAGCGCCGCCAAGCCAGCCCGCTGGTGTCGCCGCTCCGGACCAGCGGGCGTCGTCCGGGCGACGGGCTGCGCTTAGTTAGGCAGCCATGGCATACGAGTAGTTGCCATTTAAGTTTGCACCGGTTGATTAACGAGGCCCACCGGCGACCTCGACACGCCACCTGTCTTTCACTTCGCCCGGTCGATTCCGATCGCCCCCGACGACCCCGCCACGCTCCGCGGGGAAGACCCGTGTATTGTACGCAATCCGCCGCCGGATGTCCACCGAGTCGTGTTGCGAACCGCTGAAACCCCGGGTTAGTCCAACTGCTTGCGGAACCGCGTCACGCTCAGCGTCAGCAGCACCACGCAGCACACCGCAAGCCCCCGGATGTGCGGCACGAGGTCATTCCACTCCGCCGCCCGAAGGATGATCCCGCGGAGGATTTCGAGGAAATACGTCACGGGGATCGCATACCCCAGCCAGTAGATCGGCTCGGGCATCGACTCGCGCGGGAAGACGAACCCCGACAGAAGAAACGACGGCAGCATGATCATGAAGGCGAATTGAAGGGCTTCGAGTTGCGTCCGCGCGACCGTCGATATCAGCAGGCCCATCCCCAGCGCGGTCAGCAGAAAGAGGATCGAAAGCGGCATCAGCAGCAGGAGGTCGCCGCGGATCGGCACCTGGAAGACGAACACCATCACCGTCAGCACCACCAGCGTTTCGACGAACCCGAGCACCGCATAAGGCACGATCTTCCCGAGCATCAGCCCGACGCGCCCGACCGGGGTCACGAAGAGCTGCTCGAGCGTGCCCGCCTCGCGTTCGCGCACGACCGCGAGGGACGTCAGGAAAAGCGTCACGACCTGCATGATGATGCCGATGAGCCCGGGGACGAAGAAATGCGCGCTTTCGAGATTCGGATTGTAGAGGAGCCGCGGGCGGATATCAATCGGGAGCGTCGCCCGTCCAGCGGGGTCGCGGGCAACGGCGGCCTGTTGCGCCTCGGCGTAGACCTTCGCCCGTGCGATCGAGCGGTTCAGTCCCAGCAGGATCGAGCTGTGCAGGGCGGCGGTGGCGACCTGTGAGTCGCTGCCGTCGATGAGCACCTGAACCGACGCTTCCTTCTGCGTCAGGAGCTTCTGCGAAAAATCCGGCGGGATCGCCACGGCGACCTTCGCCTGCCCGGAGATGACCGCGTGCTCGTATTCGTGATGCGTGAACGCCTCCGCCACGACGCGGAAGCTCCGCGAGTTGACCAGCGCCTCGACCAGCTCCCGGCTCTCGCGCGTGCGGCAGGCGTCAAAGACGACCGTCGGCGTGTTCTCCACCGAGGTGTCGATCGCGTAGCCGAAGATGAGCATCTCGAAGACCGGGATGATGAAGGTGAAGAAAAGCGTGGACGGCTGCCGCCGGATGTGCGACGCCTCCTTCAGCAGAATCGCGAGAAACCCGTTCATGCCGCGCTTTCCTTGAGGGAGTACCGCCGGCTCAGCGCGACGAAGACGTCCTCCAGCGACGGGTCGATGTCCTGCGCGGACAGATGCGCGCACGTTCCTTGCACGCGGGCCAGCAGGGCGTCATGCGTCACGGTGTGCTCGACGACCAGATGCAGGGCGTCGCCGAAAAGCGTCACGTCGCGCACGCCCCCCGAACCGCGCAAAAGCGGCAGCGCCGCCGAAGGATTCGAGCACCGCACCTCCACCCGGCGCGTCCCCGCCGGCGTGACCTCGGGCATCGCCTTGAGCTGCTCCGGTCGCCCGCACACGATCAGCTTTCCGAGGTGGATGTACCCGACGTGCGTGCAGCGCTCCGCCTCGTCCATGTAGTGCGTGGTCACGAAAAGCGTGACGCCCCGTCCCGCCAGCTCAAACAGCAGATCCCAGAGATCCCGGCGCGCCACCGGGTCGATGCCGGCGGTGGGTTCGTCAAGAAACAACATCCGCGGCTCGTGAATCAGCGCGCACGCGAGCGCGAGCCGCTGCTTCCACCCCCCCGAAAGCGTCCCGGCAAGCTGCCGCTGGAAGTCGTGCATCGTGACCAGATCCAGAAGCTCCGACTTCCGTCGCCGCAGCGTCGCCCGAGGCAGGCCGTAAATCCGCCCGTAAAAATCCAGGTTCTCCTCCACGCTGAGGTCCGCATAAAGGCTGAACTTCTGCGACATGTATCCGATGCTGCGCTTGACCTGCTCCGGGTCCGCCACGACGTCGCAACCCAGGACCGTCGCGCCGCCGGAGGTCGGGCGCAGAACGCCGCACAACATTCGGATCAGGGTCGTCTTCCCGCTTCCGTTGGGACCGAGGAACCCGAACACCGCCGACTGCGGAACCTGAAGCGAGAGGGCGTCCACCACCGTTTTGGCGCCGAACCGCCGCGACAGTTGTCTCACGTCGATCACCACCGGCGCATCCGTCACGCGATCACTCCGGTCGGCTGAAGAAAACGTCGGCGGACATCCCGGGGCGCAGCCGCTGCTCACTCTCTTCGAGCGAGACCTTGATGCGGAAAACCTGTTTCACGCGCTCCTCCGGCGTCTGCACGTTCGACGGGATGAACTCCCCCTGGCGCGAAATGTAACTGATGCGGCCGGAAAACGTCTCGCCGGGATAGGAATCCACGCGGATCCAGACCTGCTGGTCCAGCGTCACGTCGAGCCGGTTCTCCGGAACGTAGGCCCGCACATACAGCGATTTCGGCAGCAGAATCGTCAGCAGCGGCGCGTTCGGACCGACCAGATCCCCCGGCTGAAGCTCGACCGCCTCCACCGTCCCGGCTTCGGGCGCCACAACCGTCAGCTCTTTAATCTGCTCGCGAATCACCTGGATCGTCGCCGCAACGGCATCCACTTCCGCCTGCGCAACCTCCACGTCCTCCGCGCGATATCCGGCTTCGACCAGGGCGAGCGCCTGTTCCGCTTCCGCAAGGATCGCCTTCGCCTCGGCGATCTCTTCCGCCCGTGTGCCTTCCTCCGCGAGGGAGAGTTCGTTCCGCGACGCGGCGTGACGGGCGCGGGCGCTGTCCACCAGGCGGATCACGTCGTCCATCTCGTTCTGATTCGCGCTGTCGCGCTCGAAGAGTTCGGCGACGCGCTTATACTCCGCCTCGGCATTCTTCAGGTCCGCCTCCGCCACCGCCAGGCGATCACGAAGAATCTGGATTTCAAGCGGCCGCGGACCCGCCTCGAGCTTGTCCAAGACGTTCTTCGCCCGGTCGCGGCGCGCGCGGGCCTGCTCGATCTCCTCTTTCCGGAACCCCGCCTTGAGCTTCGACAGGTTGGCGTTCCGGGCCGCAAGCTGCGCCTGCGCCTCGGACAGACGCTCCAGCAGGTCATACGGCTCGAGCACGATCAGCGTCGCCCCCGCCTCGACCTCCGCCCCCTCGACCGCATCGACCTGCTGCACGCGCCCGCCCACGCGGGATCCGACGCGCACCTCGTCAGCCTCGATGAACCCGGAAACGTAGAAAGGCCCCTCGCCGCGCTGACTCCAGAACAACGCGACAAAGATGAGCAAAGCCGCCGGTATCAACAGCAGAAGACCACGCATGAGCGCGGAAGCTAGCCTGCGCCCCCGCGACGGTCAACGAACCCCCAACCTTCGCACCACACCTCACCCGACCCGCGGGGTTCAGCCCGCGCGATCCCGCCGCCGCCGACGACCTCCGCCGGAAATGATGGCGACCCTCCCGGGGATCAATTGAGGGAAACGGAATGAACCGCGGTCCGAGGTTACATGACCGTTACGAACCTTGCGCCCCTCAATGCGTATCATCCAGTGCAGGCACGCGAAGAAAGGAACGACGATGACGACGATCCTTGATGCGGTCTGCATGACAATTGCCTTAACCTCCTCCTCCTGCACGGACCGTTCGGAGGTCGGCCTCGGTGGAAACACCGGGGAGGTGACCTCCGGGCGGTCTGTCCTTTTTCGAAGTGCGAATGCGCCGCCCCACGCTGCCACCCCGACGCGAAACGTCGATCGCGGGGAATGAACTCCCCCTTCAAAAAGGTTATAATCCCAAGTCCGTCGGCGCGCCGCGAGCACCTGTTTTCAACGGCGACGGGCGGTCGGCGACGATCACGATATGCAACTGGACATCCTTTCCGACAAACCGACGACCGAGGTGGGCAGCTACTTCATCTCGAACTACCCGCCGTTTTCCGCGTGGAGCGCGGGGCAGACGGGCGCGGTGGAGCGCGTGCTCGGCGAGGCGTCCGCAGCCCCCACCCGCGTCACGTCGGCGCGTCCGGCTCCCGGAAGCGGATCCCCCGGCGCACCGCCCTCCGCTGCACCCGCATCCGGCGCACCGGCATCCGCCTCATCCGTCTCTGATCTGTCTCCCTCCGACCCGCCGCCGCTGGGGCTGTACCTGCACATCCCCTTCTGTCGGAAGCGCTGCCACTTCTGCTACTTCCGGGTTTACACGGACAAGAACTCATCGGACGTCGACGCCTACATCGACGCCCTCTCGCACGAGGTCGCGCTGTATGCGCGGCGCGAGCGATTCCGCGACCGGCCCTTCGACTTCGTCTACTTCGGCGGCGGGACGCCCTCGTTCCTCTCGAATGAGCAGCTCCGCCTCCTCGTCGACCGCATCAACGAACACTGGCACTGGGACCACGCCCGCGAGGTCACCTTCGAGTGCGAACCGGGCACGCTCAAGGAAAGCAAGCTCGAGGTCATCCGCGATATCGGCGTGACGCGATTGAGCCTCGGTGTCGAGCATTTTGACGACGAGACGCTCGCGCTTAACGGGCGGGCGCACAAGTCGCCGGAGATCTTCCGCGCGTATGACTGGGCGCGGCGCGTCGGGTTTCCGCAGATCAACCTCGATCTCATCGCCGGGATGGTCGGCGACACGGAGGACCGCTGGCACGCGTCCGTCGAGCGGGCGCTCGACATGTCGCCCGACTCGCTGACCGTCTATCAGATGGAAGTCCCGCACAACACGACGCTCGCCCGCGACGCCAAGGCGCTCGGAGAAGCGCCGCCGGTCGCCGGGTGGAGCACGAAGCGGGCGTGGGTGGACGCGGCGTTCCGCCGGTTCGAGCAGGCCGGTTATGTCGTCTCGAGCGCGTACACCGTCGTCAAACCAGGACCGCGGGCGGCGTTCCGCTACCGCGACGCGCTGTGGCGCGGGGCCGACATGGTCGGGACGGGGGTCGCCTCCTTCTCGCACGTCGCGGGGGTTCACTTCCAGAACGCGGATCACTGGGAGGATTATCTCGATGCGCTGGCCTCGGACCGCCTGCCGATCGCCCGCGCCTTCGTCACGACTGATCGCCAGCGCTTCATCCGCGAGCTGATTCTTCAGCTTAAGCTCGGGCGGATTGACCTCGCGTATTTCCGCGGCAAATTCGGAGCGGAGACCGTGACGGAACGGCGCCCGATCCTCGACGCTCTGGTTGAAGAGGGCTTCGCGCGTTTCTCCGGTTCTGATGCGTTCGAGCTGACCCGCGCGGGTCTGCTCCGCGTGGACGGTCTGCTGCCGCGGTTCTTCGAGCCGCAGTTTCAGGGCGTTCGCTACACGTAGCGTACAAGGTGCTCGGAACCGGCCGACGTCGCAGCGTTGAACGAACTTTTCCTCGCGGGCGCGGCTCAGTTCAGTCGGAGCGCCTCAACGACGTCGCTCGGGGTTATTTCCCGGACAGCGCCGCCGCCCTCGGCGCTGCGGACGGCAGCGCGCGGATCGCCGGGAGAACCTGCCGCCGGAGTTCGTCGCGCGACGCCGACTGCGCGTCCGTCAGCAGCCGCCCACCCTCGCCGCGCCGCTCGAAGAGCGAGTTGTACGCGAAAGCGGCGAAGTGCCCGCCGCGCCGGACGGACGATTGCAGCTGCGCCCCGACGACGCCGGCGCTTCGCTTGTCGAACATGACGCCCTGCGCCACTACCGCCTTGCCCGCCCACGGCGTCCACTTGTCCGCCCGCCGATCGAATTCCGCGAGGGTTCCGGAGTAATTCATCGTAAACACGCCGTCCACCCAGCCCTGCGCGATCCACCGCCGCGCGTCCTGATAATGCGCGTTGAACGCGTGATCCGGGTCCGCACCGACCGCCGCCGTCAACGCCGTGTTCGGTCTCGCACGGTTCATCATCTCGGCGATCTGCTTGACCAGCAGATTGACCTGCGACGCGCGCCAGTTGCGCCACGCCGTGGGATCCTGCTCCGGCGTCTTCCCGGTCGTCCGCCGGAACATCGAGAGCGTCTGCGCGTCGCGCGGATAATCCGGAACGCTGCCCAGTGCCGCGTAACCGTCGTGATAGTCGTTCGGAATGCGGATGTAGTCGAGGTGCAGGCCGTCCACCGGGTAGCGGGTGACAATCTCGTGACATACGGTGACGAGGTAGCGGCGGACCTCCGGCAGGCAGGGGTTCAGGCTCATGTACCAGCCGAAGGGCTGGCGACGGCCCTGCGCGTCGGTCAGGAACCACTGCGGCTTGCTGTGATAAAGCTGGCGCCGGTCGGTCGGCGCGGTCTTGCCGTGCCAGGCGGGCATGACGTTCATCCAGGCATGCAGGGTCATCCCTCGCTTATGCGCTTCCTTGCACGCGATCGTCAGAGGATCAAACCCGGGATCCTTGCCCTCGAACTCCGGCGCCCACGGTTCGATCCGCGAGCGGTACAGCGCCGTCCCCGCGCCACGCACTTGCCACAACACCGTGTTGAACCCGGCCTGGCGGCAGTTCTCCATCACGGCAGCGACATCCTGCGGGGTTTTGTAATCCCACCGCGTGACCCACACCGCCCGCACCGGTTCACCCGATCCGAATCCGCCTCCGCGCTTCCCCCCGTGGCACCCGGCCAGCCCTCCCGCCGCCACGCACACCCCGACCGCCGCGACCCTTCGCATGATTCGCATCGCGTCTCCCATCCCGATTCAGCTTTCAGGTTTCGACTCTATCCTTGCCGACGTCTCGGATACCGTCGCGCAATCGTTTACCTTCTGAGGTCTCGCCGCCGAAGAAACACCATCCCATCCGGCAGGCCGAACACGATCTCCCGCAGTGTATGCAGACTCCGTGACGGATGCTTTACCCTGACTTCCATCACAACAGCGAGTTGCTTCCGAGACGGCGGAGGTCAGCGAATTCCTGAAGTTTCAGGCCGGAGCACGTTTGATGGGCGCAGATATCCAGAACCGCGCCGGTACATGCCTTTACCCCGCAAGCACAACGGCACTCGAAGCCTGGATAAGTCTCCTCAGTCTAAAACGGTCCGGCCGACGCCTCATCATTTACATCACGCTTGATGTTCTCGATCGTACCGTCGTCCTCGTCCGCGGCGTATCCCTGGGCCACGTCTGCGGCGGCGGCGGCGCTGATCTGCTCCCACTCATCGAGCGTGATGAGTACCTCACGGGCCTGGGAACCTTTGTATCCGCCGACGATGCCCGCCTCGCCCATCAGATCAATCAAGCGCGAGGCGCGGGAGTATCCGACGTTCAAGCGTCGCTGGAGGAGACTGACGCTGCCGCGCTTCGTCTCGATGATGATGCGGACTGCTTCGTCGAAGAGCGGATCCTTCTCCATCGCGCCAGCGTCCGGGCCTTTGTTCATGCGGATGAGTTCGGGATGAAACTGCGGCTGGCCCTTCAGCGCGAGGTCGTCCAGGACGGTGTGAATCTCCGCGTCCTCGAGGTACGTGCCCTGCGCGCGGAGCAGCTTGTGCGAACCGGGGGGCAGGTACAGCATGTCGCCCTGGCCCATCAGAACCTCGCCGCCGTTCTGATCGAGCACGATGCGCGAGTCCATCCGGGACGCCACGCGGAAGCAGATGCGGCAAGGCAGGTTCGACTTGATGAGTCCGGTGACGACCTTTGCTTCGGGGCGCTGCGTGGCCACGACAATATGAATGCCGACGGCGCGGGACTTCTGCGCGAGGCGCGACAGATGATGTTCGACTTCCTTCGCGGATGTCATCATCAGGTCGGCGAGTTCGTCGATCATGATGACGATGTAGGGCAGGTGCGTCGGGATCTGGCGGCGCTCCTCGTCGTTGGACGGCTGGAAACGCTGGTAGATCTCCTCGGCGGAGAGGGCGTTGTACGCGGAGATATTGCGCACGCCGGCTTCGGCAAGGAATTCGTAGCGCTCGTCCATCTTCGTGACCGCCCACTCAAGAATCTTCTCCGCCCGCTCCATGTCAGTGACGATCGGGCACATCAGGTGCGGAACGTCCTTGAACTGGGACATTTCGACCATCTTCGGGTCGACGAGGATGAGCTTGACCTCGTCCGGCGGCTTGGTCATCAGCAGCGAGACGATGATCGAGTTCATGCACACGCTCTTGCCGGAACCGGTGGTTCCGGCGATGAGCATATGCGGCGCCTTGGCGAGATCGGTGACCAGCGCTGCGCCGCTGGCGTCCTTGCCGATGAACAAGGGCAGGCCCATCTTGTGCGCCTTGTCGCCGGCGAGGAGCATCAATTCGCGCAGACGGACCTTCTCCTTCTCGACGTTCGGGACTTCGACGCCGACGGTGTTCTTTCCTGGAAGCGGCGCGACGACGCGGATCGCCGGAGCTTTCAACGCCCGGGCGATGTCGTTGGACAGCGAGGCGATCTGCGAAACCTTGATGCCCGGCGCGAGGCGCAGTTCGAACATCGTGATGACCGGTCCGGTGTCGATCTCGACGACGTGGGCGTCGAGGCGGAATTCCTCCAGCGTGCGCTCCAGCACCTTGGCCTTCTCGCGGACGACGGATTCCTGCAGCGCCGAGTAACTGTACTCCGGTTCGTGCAGCAGCGTCAGACTCGGCAGCGTCCACTCTGCCAGGCGCGTCGGATACGGTTCGGGCGGGAACAACTCAGGTTCCGGACGGGAGAAGCGCACAACGACCTGCGGCGCGGCGTCGGTCCCTTCCGGACGCGCCTTCGGCGTCGCCTTGGCGTCCGGTGGGGATGCGTCCTCCGCGCGAACCGCCTTGGACGCGACGTCGCTCGGCGCAGCGGGGGATTGTTTCGCCGACAGCGTGGATTCTGATGCGGAGGTTTCCGTGGACGGACCGGCGGCGGAGTTCGACGACTCCGTCGGCGCGGACGTTGTCTCGTCCGCCCTTGTTTTCGTCTTGCGTGGGTTCGCCGCCGGAACGCGAAGCAGCGCCGGCGTATCCTCCACGACTTCGCGGCGCGCCGTTCTGGCCGCAACCGACGCCGCGGGCGACGGCGACAACCGGGCGACCGCGCCACGTGCAGCCTCGATCGCCCCGCTGGTCGCGCGGCCGGCATTGCGGATCAGCGACGGCACGCGAAGCACCCACCCCTCCGTGGCGAACACCAGCCCGACGATGAAGCTCGACATCAGGATAATGAACGTGCCGAGGCGCGAAAGATGGCGAATCAGGAACTCCCCCAGCGCAAACCCGATCACGCCTCCGTGGCCGACGGGCAGCGGGGCGGCCTGCGGCGAGGCGATGATATGCACGGATGCCGCCGTCGAGAGCATCAGGAGCAGCAGACCGAACAACCGCTCGCCCCACTGTCCGACGCATCCGCGCGTCAGACGCGTGAACACGGCGAAGGTCATGAACAACACCAGCGGGTACGCTCCGTCGCCGAGGTAATGAAACGCGTGGTACGAGAGGAAAGCTCCGGCGGTCCCGCAGGCGTTCGACGGCGGGTCGTTGACCGGAACCTGATGCGGACTGGGCCAGTCTCCGGGATCAAAGGTCACCAGCGCCGGCCACAGAAACAGCGTCGCCACCAGCGCCGCGACGGGCGCCAGCAACCGCCGCGGACGCGCCAATTCCCGGGCGTCGGACATGCTTCGGCTTCCTTTCCGATGGGGGGCTGCCTCTACCGTCGGCAATTTACCGCAGCCCCCTCGTGACGACAAGGCATAATTTTCGCTGCGTCCGCTCTTACGCGGACCCTCGCGCCAACCCGCCCGAGTTTCAGTAGCTGGGACCGCCCAGACCTGATATAATCCCGGTGCTTCCCGCCTGAGAAACAGATTCGTCCGCCGGCCAGGGGGTAAAGCGCACGGGCGACCGGCGCGGCCGGACGGGGATCACGGGGCACACAAGCCCGAAAAAGGAGTGGTCGAGATGTCCTTCAAGAGGATAGCGATGCTGGGGGTGATGTTGGGGGCGGCGCTGGCGACGGCGTCGGTCGCCCGCGCGGACCGGATGACGTACGAGGGGCATAAGTGGGTGCGAGTCGACCTGACCGACCCGGCGGACTGGGACCGGTTCATGACGCTGACCGGCGAGTCGTGGACGTCGCTGGCGTGCGACCCGCCGAGCAGCGCGGATCATCTGGATGTCGAGGTCTCGCCGGCGGAGGCAGCGCAGCTCGACGGGTGGGGGTTTAAATACGAGGTCGTCGTGGACAACCTCGGTCCGCTGGTGGCGAACAATTACGAGCAGGGCGCCGCGACGGCGTTCTTCGACGACTACCGCACGCTGGACCAGATCAACGCGCAGGTGGATTCCTACGCCTCCACCTTCCCGGACCTGGTCACGGTGCAGACGATCGGGAACAGCCTGGAGGGCCGGGCGATCCGCGTCATGCGCCTCACCAGCCAGGGCGGTCCGCCGAACAAACCGATGATTTTCTACCACGGAGGGCAGCACGCCCGGGAGTGGGTCAACGTGCCGGTACCGATGTACCTGGCGGACTGGTTGCTGAACAACTACGGAATCAACGAGCAGGCGACGCGCCTGCTGGACAACGCGGAGTGGGCGATCGTCCCCGTGATGAATCCGGACGGTTACGTGTACACGTGGACGAACGACCGGATGTGGCGGAAGAACCGCCGCGGCGGTTACGGCGTGGATCTGAACCGCAACTGGGGATATCAGTGGGGCGGCGAGGGCAGCAGCGGCAACCAGGGCAGCGAAACGTACCGTGGTCCAAGCCCCTTCTCCGAGCCTGAGACGCAGGTCATGCGCGACTTCGTGCTCAACAACGCTCGCATCCGGGCGTACATGGATTATCACAGTTATTCCCAACTTGTGATGTACCCCTGGGGATACACGAGCCAGGCCTGCCCCGATGACGCGGAGTTTGACGAACTGACCGCGACGATGTCGGACCTGATCCGCGGGGTTCACGGGCGTAACTACGTCCACGGTCCGATCTACACTACGATCTACCCAGCCTCGGGTGTCTCGGTGGACTGGGTTTACGGCGCGAACCTCGGACAACGCAAGATCCTGGCGCTGACGGTCGAGCTGCGCGACACCGGACAATACGGTTTCCTGCTGCCGCGGGAGCAGATTCTCCCGACGTGCGAGGAGAACCTCCCGGCGGCTCTTTTCCACGGAGAGTGGATCAGCCGCGCCCTGATTGTTGAAGTCGTTAACCCGCCGGAACTGGCGACTCCGGGACAGAGCGTAATGATTGAAGCCACCGTGGAGGAGGCGGGCGACACGTTCTCCGGCGATATCTCGTTGTATTACCGGTTCGGAACAAGCGGCAACTTCACCCCGGTGGGGATGAGCCCCGCCAACGGGCGGTATCGCGGGACGATTCCGGGTGGCGAGTGCGGTCGGACGGTGCAGTATTACGTCACCGCCACTTCGGACGGTGGGATTGACGTGAGCGACCCGCTGAACGCCCCGGACGAGACGCACTCTTACGACATTTACACCGAGACGGTCGCGTTCTCGGATAATTTCCAGACCGACCAGGGTTGGACGGTTCAGAACGTGGATCTGGCGGACGGCGCGTGGCAGCGGGGCGTGCCGGCGGGCGACGGAAGCCGCGGCGACCCGACGTCGGACTCCGACGGTTCCGGAAGCTGCTACCTGACGGCAAACCGGTCGGGCAACTCGGACGTGGACGGGGGTCCGACGCACCTGATCTCCCCCACGCTGGATCTTTCGGACGGCGCGGATTACGTGGTCAGCTACGCCCGCTGGTTCTCCAACGATGACCGGGACCAGGATCGTCTGACCGTCGCCGTGTCGAACAACAACGGCACGTCGTGGACGACGGTCGAGTCGGTCGCGCATACCGGTGCGTGGGTTCAGGCTTCGTTCCGCGTCGCGGACTACGTGACGCCGACGGCGACGGTCCGACTGCGCTTCAGCGCCGTGGACAACCCGAACGACTCGGTGACCGAGGCGGCGATCGACGCGGTGCAGGTCCGGGCGCTCGAGTGCGACGGCGGCGGCGGGGGGGACATTCCCTGTGCAGACGTGAAGAAGCTGGGCGGGCGCTGCCGCAGCAACGGGCAGATTAAGGCGAAAGTCGTACTCTTAAACGAAAGCCACGACGGGAAGACCGTCGTGATCGCGATCGACGGGACGCCTTATGACGTGACTGTGTCGGGGCGCCGCGCGAAACTGTCGGTCTGCTGTTTCAGCGGGGCGCATACCGTCACGCTGGAGGAGCCGGCCGGCTGCGTCGGTCCGCGGCAGGTGACCTGTCCGTAACCGTCAGGAAGAGGAGTCGTCTGAAGCGCGGCGGAGGTGGGTCCGAGCGACTCGCTTCCGCCGCGGCGTTTTTCCCGAACGCGACGTGGCGGCGAGGTTCCCGCGCGGGCAAGTCACGATCCGGCTTTGCCTGCGATCCGGCGAGAACCGGCGGAATCCCCGAGCCTACGCTTCGAGCAACGCCCGGACGTGAAGCGCGGCGCAGTCTCCCAGCGCGTCCAGGTCGTACCCCCCTTCCAGCACGCTGACGAGCCTGCCCCCGCAGACCTCGCCGGCAAAGCGCGTCACCTCGCGCGACAACCACTCAAAACTGAGGGTCTCCAGATTGATCCCCGCCAGCGGATCATCGCGGTGGGCGTCGAAGCCGGCGGACACAAGCATGAACTGCGGTGCGAAGGCGTGCGCTTGAGGAAGAAAAGCACCCTCGAAAGCTTCCCGGTACTCCCGGTCGCCCGCGCCGGGAAGAAAAGGCAGATTCAACGTCGTGCCGACGCCCGCGCCGACGCCACGCTCATCCGCGTATCCCGTCCCGGGATACAGCGTCGCCGGATGCTGGTGCAAACTGCAATAAAATACGCGAGGATCGTCCTCGAAGGAGTGTTGCGTGCCGTTGCCGTGGTGAACGTCGAAGTCGAGGATCAGGACGCGGTCCAGACCGTGACGGTCCAGCAGATGCCGTGCGGCGACGGCGACGTTGTTGTAAAGGCAGAAGCCCATCGAACGATCACGCTCCGCGTGATGTCCCGGCGGGCGCACCGCGCAAAACGCGTTATCCAGCCGTCCCGTAATGACATCGTTCACGGCGCCGATCACGCCGCCCGCCGCGAGCCGCGCAACCTCCTCCGAGCGCGGGCAGATCGCGCTGTCCGCGCAGTCGATCCGCGGCGCACCGCGCCGGCAGGCGTCCTTCAACCGGTCGATGTAGGCGGCGTCATGATTCGACTGCAGCGCCGCGTCGTCAGCCGCCTGAGCTTGAGGGAGAACGCAGCGAGGCGTCAGCGCCAGCCGGTCGAGGCAACGACGGATCGCGCGAAGGCGATCCGGGCGCTCCGGATGTCCGGGGCCGGTTTCGTGTTCGAGAAAGCGATCGTCGAGCAGCAGTCCCGTGCGCGCCATCCCTCTTGCTCCCGCAAGGGCATCTTACCCCTGATGCGCTCGCACGTCGCTGTGATGATCCGCCTCGGCGGCCAGCGGAGCGCAGTCGCGGACGACCACCTGCCCGACGCGCCGCCGCGCCAGGTATTCCTCCCAAGCTCGCCCGGCGGCGGGCTCAATGTGGACGAGGAGGCGAACGCCGGGCATCTGCTCGTGCAACTCGGCCTCGATCCGGTGGGACAGGTCATGCGCCCAGCGGACCGTGCGGTCGCCCTCGACCATCAGGTGAATGTCAACGTGCCGGTCAACGCCCGCGCCGCGCGTGCGGACGCCGTGAATCTCGACGAATTCCTCGTGGAACCGGTCGAGCACATCGGTGATGCGACGAACATCCTCGTCCGGAAGGGCGGTGTCCATCAATTGCCGGAATCCCGGACGGATGATCCGCCATCCCAGGCGCATCAGGTACGCGCCGAGCACCACGGCGACGATCGCGTCCACCTGGTGCGCGGCGCTCCATCCGGCGGACAGGCCCGCCTTCGACAGCGCCAGACCCGCGGCAAGCCCCAGCGTGATCCAGACGTGGGACCGCAGATGCATCGCCTCCGCATACACGAGAGGCGAGCGGGTCCGGTCCGCAAGGCGGATTACATACCGTGACACGCCCCAGTAAAGCACCGCCGCCGCGAGCATGATTCCCACCGTGACCGGTTCAGGTCGAGGGTCCGCGTCGACCAGCCCCAGCAGCACGCCCGCCGACTTGAACAGCGCCCACCCACCCGTGATGAAGACGAATCCGCCCTCGACGATCGCCCCCAGACTGTCGTACTTGCCGTGTCCGTAAGGGTGGTCCCGGTCGGCCGGGCGTGAGGCGATGATGATGAGAAAGTAAGCGATGAGGGAATCCAGAAGATCGGCGCCGGTGTGTAATCCCTCCGCGGTGACGCTGATCAGCCCGAAGGCGACGCCGACGCCGATCTCCGCGGACGCAACCACCGCGGTCGTCAGGATGCAAAGCGTGACGGCTCGGCGCCGCAGTCGGTTGGTCACGTCGGCGCCGTCGCCGGATTCCGATCGGTCGCCCGCCGGGGCGCTCGCTTGTTCGCCGTGAACGTGGGTCATGACGTAACGCGCCTATCTTCGAACCCCGGGGCGATGTCAAGCCGCCCCCGTCGCCCCGGATGGTGCGGTTCCGGGAAACACCGCCGTGTTCGAGGCTTTTTTTCTTTGAATCCCCACGGATGCGCGGGTACACTCATCAGGGTCCGCGTGAAACCGCTCACCTCCCAGGCGGATGCGCCCGGACAAGGGGGGAATCGTCGTCCGAACCGTTTCTTGGGTGGCGGACTGCGCTGAGGATCGTTCCGTCGTGAACTTCGCGGTCCCGGATCCGTCGTCCTGCTCAGGAGCCACAATTGTGAGGAGAAACACATGAGGCGGAACGTTCTGGTTGGCGGGATGCTGATGTGGGTGCTGTCGGCGGGATCACTTGCGTTGGCGCGATCCGCGGCGACAGTGCCGTCGATCGCGTTCGACATCGACGCGCAGGCGAACGTGTACACGTTCAGCGCGCAGGAGGGCGCGACGGTCGCGTTTGACGCGGGCGGTCACGTCTTCGCGGCTTGGGAAAGCCGGCGGCAGGAGTCCGGGAACTACGGCGTATTCGGACGGTTCCTCGATCGGGCCGGGCGCCCGATCAGCGACGAACTGCGCCTCAACGTGGCGTCCGACGCGGCGCAGTGGAGACCAGCGGTCGCGGCGGGGACGGACGGCGCGATCGCCGTCCTCTGGGAGTCGATCGGTCAGGACGGCAGCCTCGGCGGCGTCGTCGCCCGCCGGATCGACCCGCTGGCGCAGACGATGTCCGATGAGATCGCCGTCAACCGGACACTGAAAGGGCATCAGTCCGAAGCCGCGATCGCCGCTGGTCCGGCGGGGCATTACGCGGTGGTCTGGACGGGACCGACGGACGAATCTGGAATTCGACGCATCTTCCTGAGGGTCTTTGACGCCGAGTTGTCCGCGCTGACGGACGAAGTTGTGCTGCCGTGCTCCACCGAAGGAGACGCACGAAGCCCGGTCGTCGCGGGGCTTCCCGACGGGCGGTGGGCGGTGGTGTGGGCCTCGACGGCCGCGGGCAACCGTCCAGCCGGCATTCACGGGATCATCCTGGATTCGGCGGGCGCGGCGACGGGCGGAGTGTTCGCGGTGACGGAGGACTCCGGCAACCACGTCGAGCCGGCGCTGGCCGCGGATACGGACGGCGGTTTCGCCGCGGCGTGGATGACGGCGCGCGACGGCGAGTACGCCGTGTCCGCGCGGAAGTTCGACGCGACCGGGGCGCCCGTCACGGATGTCGTCACGGTCAGTGACGCCACGCGCACGGGGCAAAGCGGCGCGGCCGCGACGTTCATGCCGGACGGCCGGCTGCTGGTCGCCTGGAACGCCGCCGCGGCGCACGACGCCGGCGCGACGGAGGTGCTCGGACGCTGGTTCACGAATGCGCTGACGCCGTCCGGCGACGTCGTCGTGCTGATCCGTGCGACCCGAGGCTCAAGAATGATGCAACCGGCGACGGGAGCGACGCGCGTCTGTGCGTCGCCCGACGGACAGGTTGCGATCGCGTGGTCGGGCGACGGCGGCGGCGACGACAAGACCGCCGCATACGTAACCCTGCTCGGCGCTACGCCGCAGCCCGCTCCTGCGCCCCTGCGCCTGACATTTGACGTTCAGCGCGAAAAGGAGTCGCCGTCCGGCGCAGACGTCGCGCAGGTCGCCGGACCGCATATCCCGCCGACGTTCAACCCGGACGACGCGGCGCAGGATCCCTTCGGCGGAGACACAGACCCCCGCCCGGCGGGAACCGATTTCGGCTTCATCGGCGTCACGAACACCGGCTGGACCCCGCCTGACCCGCACTCCGCCGTGGGGCCGGACCACCTGGTCCTGATGACTAACGGCAACATCTCCTTCTATCAGAAGGACGGCACGCGCACGTTCACCGATCTGATCGAAGGCGCTGGCGGTTTCTGGGGCGAGTTGGGCGCGACGGGGTTCGTTTTCGACCCTGAGGTGATCTACGACGAGTTGAGCGGGCGGTTCTTCGCGATGGCGGCCGAGGCGTTCGCGCCGGGCAACCGCTCGTACGTGCTGGTCGCCGTCTCCGATGACTCCGACCCCAACGGGACGTGGTACAAGTACCGGTTCGAGACGACCGCGCTCGCCGGCGACCTTTTCGACTCGCCGAACATCGGCGTGGATGACGAAGCCTTGTACATCACCGGCGACGGCTTCGGCATTTCCGCAAATTACCCGGTGTACACGTTCGACAAGGCGTCGCTGCTGGTCGGCAATCCGCCGGCCATCATGCGTTCGACGACGCTCTCGACGAGCACGCAGTCGGCGGGCCTTCCGCCCTCGACGCTGGACAACCCCCCGGCGCTTTACATGATCGAGCATCAGGAGGGCAGCAACCGCACACAGGTGCGCCTCATCGCTCTGCGCAATCCGCTGGGCACGCCGACGTTCACGACGACTCAGTTGACGGTTCCGTCTTACAGCGACCCGGGCGACCCGCCGCAGATGGGTACGAGCGTCCGCCCGAACACGTTCGACTCCCGCTTCTGGAGCGTCGAATACCGCAACGGCTCGCTGTGGGCGACGCACCACATCAACAGCAACCCGGTGAAAGGCCGGTGGTACCAGATCGCGATGAACGGCTGGCCGACCTCGGGGCAGAACCCGTCGCTGGTGCAGTCGGGCGACGTGGACCTCGGGCAGGGCGTACACTCGTTCTTCACCTCGATCGCGGTGGACGCCGACGGGAATGCGGCCCTGTGCTTCAACCGCAGCGCGAGCAATGAATTCATCTCGATCGTCCGCGGATACCGTCTCGTCGGCGATCCGCCCGGTTTCATGGGCAACTACGAAATCGTGCGCACCAGCGGCGGCGGCAGCACGAGCGGACGGTTCGGCGATTACTCCAGCATCGATGCCGACCCTGTGCAGGCGTCGTTCTGGCTGCATCACGAGTACTCGCCAAGCGGCGGGTCGAGCTGGAACACGTGGGTGGCGCGGGTGGACCTCTCTTCATCCGTCCCCTGCGCAGACGTGAAGAAACTTAAAGGCCGGTGCAAGGACAACGGCACGATCGTCGCCAAAGTGGTGCTCTTCAACGACCTCCACGATGGAAAGACGGTCACCGTCGCGATCGACGGCGTCCCGGCGGACCTGACGATCAGCGGTCGGCGGGCCTCGCACAAACCGTGCTGCTTCACCGGATCGCACACGATCACGCTGGAGGATCCGCCGTCGTGCAAGGCGCCGGTCGGCGTGACCTGCCCGTGATCAGACCTTGCCCGGGAGGGTCGGCGAAAGCGAGCGGGCCGGAGAGGACTTGCGTCGTCTCCGGCCCGCACGGCTAAGGGGGCTCGTCCTTGTCGTCGTCGATCAACCCAGCAGGGCGAGGATCTGCGCCGACTGCTGGCTGGCGATGCCCAGGAGCTGGATGCTGGACTGCACCAGCACGCTCTCCTTATTGAGCCTCGACGTGGCGGTCGCATAATCCGTGTCCCGGATCAGGCTGCGCGCCGCCTCCAGCCCGCTCTTGGTCGTCTGCATGTTCGACAGCGACGTCTGCACCTGGAACTTCTGGAACCCGCCGATGCGTCCTCGCGCTTCCGCCACCTGCTTAGCGGCCTTCTTAACCACCGTCAGCGCTGTCGCCACATCGGAGCGCAGATCCGCCGCGCCGCCAGACTTCAACTCGCTGAGCCGCGCTCCGGAATCGCCTCCGCCGAGGTTGTACGTGGCCTGGGCGTCGATGCCGATCGTTGACCGCGTGTCTGCGGACGATCCGAGCTGGAACGTCGCCCCTCCCGCCGCACGCACCGTGAAACTCGTCGTCGTGGACGCTGTTCCGCCGTTACCGAACGTTTCGCTCAGTGACAGCGACAGGCTTAGCCCGTTGGAGTTATACGACACGTCCAGACCGTCCACGCCCGCGGTCTGCCCGTTGATCTGAACGACGGCGTCCCGCCCGGCCGTCTTGGACGTACTGGCGATGTCGTTGGCCGTGTCGCTGTCGCTGTCCGCCGTGCCGTAGCTGTTGTTGATGGTCCCCCCGGAAAGCACCGTCACGCTGACGAAGGCGTCGGATCCGTAAGTCGTTGAATGCAGCTCGATGCTGCCCGTGCTATCCACGATGGCGCTGACGCCGGTCTGGTCTTTCGACTGATTGATCTGCGAGACGATCGACGCCTTCGTCAGACCCGACGCGATCGAAATCGTCGCCGTCCCCAGCGTGCCGCCGATCGCCACCTCCGTCGCGCCGTGCGAGCGGGCGCCGCTGCCCGAGGCGCCCGCGAACACCGCCGACGCCGTCTGCGCCGAGGCGACGCGGGTCACCGTGATCGTCGTGTCCGACGTGCTCTGGCTGCGGGAGTACACGCGGACGTTGCTGAGGTTCGTGTTGCCGGACACGCCGGTCGTGGCAATCGCCTGCGACCCGTCCAGCAGCTTCATGCCGTTGAAGCTCGTCGTGCTGACGATGCGGTCGATCGCCGTGAGGGCGTCGTCGATCTGCGCCTGGTTGGCGGC
>BOJX01000045.1 GCA_016860685.1 Planctomycetota bacterium | reverse complement strand
GGACATCGTTTCTTCGTCTGCGCGGATCGGTGGAGGAAGTGACGGGTCTGACGGTGCGGGCGCGCGGTTTTCCGGCGGTGGTGGGAGGGATGTGCCGGGTGCGGCGGCGTTCGGGCGGCGAGGTGGAGGCGCAAGTCGTAGGCGTGTCGGGGTCGGAGGCGGTACTGATGCCGCTGGAGCCGGCGACGGGGATCGGAGCGGGGGACGCGGTGTTGAGCGATCTTCGCGGGCAGTACGTCGGGGTGGGCGCGGGGCTGCTGGGGCGCGTGCTCGACGGTCGGGGTCGTGCGATCGACGGCGGCGCGCCGCCGGTGACGGAGGAGCATCGTCGGATTTTCGATGCGGCGCCTGCGGCGCTTTCGCGGGCGCCGATCGAGGAGCCGCTGGCGACGGGGGTTCGGGCGATCGACGGGTTCCTGACGCTGGGGACGGGGCAGAGGATGGGGGTGTTCGCGGGGACGGGGGTGGGGAAGAGCGTCCTGATGGGGATGATCTCGCGCTTTACGAGCGCGGATGTCATCGTTGTGGCCCTGGTCGGCGAGCGTGGTCGGGAAGTGGGGGACTTCATCCGCAAGGATCTGGGCGAGGAGGGTCGGCGGCGAAGCGTGCTGGTGGTGAGCACGTCGGATGAGTCACCGGTGCTGCGGGTTCGGGCATGTTTCACGGCGATGGCGGTGGCGGAGCATTTCCGGGACCGGGGGAAGCATGTGCTGCTTTTGATGGACTCGGTGACACGGATGGCGATGGCGCAGCGTCAGATCGGGCTGGCAGCAGGCGAGCCGCCGACGACGAAGGGGTATCCACCGAGCGTATTCTCGCTGATGCCGCAGTTGATGGAGCGGTGCGGGCGGACGTCGCGGGGGAGCATCACGGGGCTTTTCACGGTGCTGGTGGAGGGCGACGACCTGACGGAGCCGATCGCGGACGCGGCGCGGGGGATTCTCGACGGGCACATCTGGTTGTCTCGGGACTTGGCGAACCGCGGGCATTTTCCGGCGGTTTCGGTGCTGGAGAGCATCAGCCGGGTGATGAGCGACGTGGCGGGTCCGACACACGTGAAAGCGGCGCGGGGGCTGCGCGGGGTGCTGGCGACGTGGGCGTCGATCGAGGATCTGGTGAACATCGGGGCGTACTCCGCGGGGAGCAACGCGGCATATGACGCAGCGATCCGGATGAAGCCTGAACTGGATGCGTTTCTGCGTCAGGATCGGTCGGAACGAGCCTCGCTGGAGGAGACGCGGGCGGCGTTATACGAGCTGGCGGCGCTGGCGGGGGCGGGGAGCGTGGGCGCGGGAGCGAGGTAAAGCCGGATGGCGAAGCGGTTCCGGTTCAATCTCGAGGGGGTGCGGCGGTTGCGGAAGCGCGAGGAGGAGGAGCAGCAGCGCGTAGTGGCGGAGATCGCGGCGGCGGTGACGCGACAGCGCGGCGAGCTTGAAGCGCTTCGAGAAGCGGCGACGGAACAATGTCGGGACAGGAGCGGTGTGCAGGCGGGTGGAGTGCTGGACGTGGCGGGACTGATCCGGATTCAGCGGTATCTCGGGGCGCTTCGGCGGGCGATCGAGGCGGCGCAGGAGCGGTTGGCGCAGACCTCGCAGCGGCTGTCGGAGGAGCAGGCGCGGCTGGCGGAGCTGACCGCGCGGCGGAAGGTGCTGGACAAGCTTCGGGAGCGTCGGCTTGCGGAGCATCGTCGGGAGGTGCTCCGGGAGGAGCAGGGAGAGATGGACGAGGTCGGGGCGCAGCGGCACATCGGCACGATGCTGAGGTCGATGAGGCAGGGGGCATAAGGGATGACGGCGATCCGAGGTTGGATTCGTCAGGGGTACGACCTGGCGGCGGTGTTCTCGATGTTGAATCTGCTGGCGCTGGCGGGGGTGGCCGCTTACCTGGCCGTCGGCGGACATCTCACACCGGAACGAGTGCGGCAGGTGGTCGAGGTGATGCGCGGGGCGGCGGTTGCGGCGCCGGAAGAGGGGTTGGCCGGCGATGGCGCGGGGGCGGAAGGTGCTGAGCCGGCGACGGATGACGCGCAGGCTGCGGCGGAGTCGACGGGTGCGATCGCTGAGGAGCCGATCGTGGCGGCGCGTCCGAGAACGTCCTCGGACCTGACGCAAACATCGTTGATCGAGCGGGAGATCGCGCTGCGGGAGCGGAACCGGTTCGAGGCGGAGATCAACCAGCGGCTGGCGCTGAGCGAGTCGATCATGCTTCAGATCACGACGCGGCTGGATGAGCTGAATGCGCAGCGTGCGGCGTTCGAGAAGGCGAAGCAGGAGGAAGCGGGGGTCAAGGATGAGGAAGGATTCCGCAAGGAGCTGGAGGTCTTCAACTCGCTGAAGCCGACGCAGGCGTTCGACTACCTGATCCGGAAGGACGCGGATCAGGCGGCGCGGCTTCTGATGGAGATGGACACTCGGACGGTGGCGAAGATTCTCGAGTCCGCGAAATCGGCGGAGCATAAGACGAAGGCGGACGAGATTCTCTCAGCGATCCGGAAGGTGGCGCCGGCGCGGGCGGCGGAAGTGGCGGGGGAGGCGCGGACGCCGTGAAGCAGGACCGGCAGGCGGCGACGAAGGATCGCGGCGCGCGGCATTGAAAGGGATTTCACGATGAGTTCGGGGTTTATTGCGCCGGTTGCGGCGCCCGCACCCGAGACCTCGAGGGCGCGTTCGTCGGTGCGTGAGAAGGACATCGGGGGGGCGGACGGTTTTGCCGCCGTCCTTGCGGGGATTCCGGGTTCGGCGACGACGGAGCCCGGCGGGTTGACGCCGTGGCCTGCGGTTACCGTGGAATCAGGACAGCAGCGCGCGTCCGAGGTGTTCGACGCTCCGACGACGGACCCGCGCGGGCAGCGTCTTGAGACGCTGCGGCAGGACGCGAGGCAGGAGTCGCTGGCACACCGCGAGGCGCATCGCCCCAGCGCCCGAGAGGTCCGGCTGGGAGGGGAAGCGTCCGAACCTGGAACGCGCGGCGGAGAGAGCGGGATGCCGTCCCGTGAGGCCGGACCGGAGGCCGCGACGGTTCGAGAAGGCGTGCGCGCGGCAGGGGAGTCGCCGCCTCCGGGGGGGACCGGAGCCGAGTCAAGACCGGCGACGGCGGCGCCTGGGTGGGAGCGAGATAAGGCTGCCAGCGTCAAAGACTCAGCGTCGGCGAATCCGAGTCCGGGATCGTCGATCGGCGCAACCGCGCCCGCTGAGAAAACCAGTGTCGTTGCGAGCGTTGCTTCCAGCGGATCGTCATTGACGGCGACTCCGGCGCAAGCGGTCGCGGAGGTGCTCGCCCAGTCCGTCTCAGGGGGGGCGAAGTCGGAAGGGGCGACTGCACCTACCGGCGCGGCGGGAGCAAGCCCGATCGGGTCTGCGACGGAAGTCTCGCGGAGCACAGGGGAGGCGCGGCGTTCCGCCGGGCGGAGTGCGGAGTCGACCGCCGGTGGTGGCCCGAACCGAGAGGCGACGAGCTTCGAGAAGCTGGTTCGCGCCGTGCGCGTCGAGCACGGGGCGAAGTCCTCGCGTGCGACGATCGAGCTGGATCCGCCGGAACTGGGCCGCATCCGGGTTGAAGCGCGGATGAGCGGCGGGGCGCTGGATCTGAGCATTCAGACGGAATCTTCGGCGGCGCGGCAGATTCTCGGAGAGAGGCTGGGGGAGCTTCGGCAGGCCTTGCATCAGCAAGGGGTGGCGACCGGCGAGTTCGATCTGTCCGGGTGGTCGGCGGAGCAAAGTGCGTCGGGAGCGGCGTGGGAGGGTTTCGCGGATTCGCGTCAGGCGGCGGGCGCTTCGTCGAACGCGGAAGGGCATGCGAGTGATGAGGCGACGGGAACGCCCAGCGGGGCGGTTCCGGAGGCGGAAGAGTTAGCTGTCGCTGGGACACCGTGGCTTCCGGACGGGCGGCTGGATGTGCGCGTATGACGTGGAGCGTCGAGGTCTGCGATGCGGCAAGAACGCTTCCTGAGGGGTGCGGTGGAGCGTTGTGAAGCACGCTTCCTTAGGGGTTCGGCTCGGTAAGGCGCGGGCCGGCAGGCGGCGGTTTGAGAGTTGGAAAGGAACCGGGATGACGACGGACGTAAATGCGTTGGGCGGCGCGGCGAGGACGGCGGCGGCGGATCGCTCGTCCGAGGCTTTCGCCGAGATGGGGTCGGAGCAGTTTCTCAAGCTGCTGATTACGCAACTCTCGAATCAGGATCCCTTCGAGCCGACCAGCAATGAAGAAATGATGCGGCAGATTTCGATGATCCGCGACATTGAGATGTCCACGTCGATCGCGGATGCGATGTCGGCGCTGACGGGGCAGCAGAAGTTCGGCGCGGCGACATCGATGATCGGGCGTTACGTGCGTTCGCAGCCGCTGGAGGACGGGCGGGTTCTGGAGGGTGTCGTCACGTCGCTGAGGCTCGACGCCGGGGGCAAGGCGGTGCTGCGGTTGTCGTCGGGGGTGGACGTTCCTCTGGAGCAGGTGTCAGAGGTTCAGGCTCCTGCGGAGGCGGCGGGGCAGCTCGTCGGGCGGCGGATCGTGGCGACGGACCGTCGGACGGGGGGCGCCTCGCTGACGGTGGAGGGGGAAGTGACGGGGGTGGCGGTGGACGAGCTGGGCGAAGTGCTGCTGAAGGTGGGCGAGGGGGACGTGCGATTGCGGGACGTGGTGAGCGTGGCGTGAGGGTGGGCGCTGCGGCGGCGGGTGGAACGCCTCCTGACGGGCGCGGCTCGGAAGGAGGCAGGGCGATGGCGGGATGATGGCGACAGGGAGACAGAAAGATGGCACTGACATCGGCGATGCTGACCGGGTTCACGGGGATCAAAAGCAATCAGACGACGGTGAACACGGTGGGCGACGACATCGCGAACCTGAACACGACGGCGTTCAAGCAGCAGCGGACGCTCTTTGAGACGTTGATGTACGAGACGATCTCGCCGGGGAGCGGACCTTCGCCGGGATCGGGCGGGACATTGCCGCGGCAGGTCGGGCGTGGGTCGGGAGTTGCGGCGGTGCAGCGAGACTTCGCCCAGGGGGCGATCGAGGCGACGGGGTCGGAGTCTGACCTGGCGTTGAACGGACGCGGATTCTTTGTGCTCAGCGACGCGGACGGGGCGCTGCGGTACACGCGCGACGGGGCGTTCGTGCTGGATCCGTCGAGCACGCTGGTGGCGACGGGCGGTCGGCGTGTGCAGGGATATGCGGCGGATGCGGCTGGGCAGATTCAGCGGGGCGCGTTGACGGACCTGGTCATTCCGCTGGGAGAAGTTGCGGCGCCGGTGGCGACGAGCGAGGCGGTGATTTCGGGAAAGCTGAATGCGGCGGAGCCGGTGGCGTCGGTCGGGCATACGACGGTCTCGCAGGCGCTGCGCACCAGCGGGGGAAGCGCGGCGACGGCGGCGACGGCGCTGACGGACCTGGTGGATGAAGACGGTGCGCCGTTGTTTTCGACGGACGATGCGATCGAAATCGTTGTGAACAAGGGGGGCGGGTCGCTGCCGCCGGAGACGTTCATCGTCGGAACGACCGGGAGCACGCTCGGGGATTTCGCGAGCTACCTTCAGACGATCGCCGGGGTCTACGTGGACCCGACCGTCGATCCGGCGGCGGGGGTGACGGTGGCGGCCGGACCGGATCCGGAAGCGGGGTCGCTGGTGGTGACGTCGAACCGGGGAGAGGCGAACGCGTTGCGGCTGCACCGGGAGGGGGACGAGCTTGAGTTCGGCTCGATCCTCAACCGCACGAAGGGGACGACGCCCTTCTCGTTCTCGACGCGCGCGAGTGCGGTTGGCGGCGGACCTTCGACGAACTTCACGGTGTACGACTCGCTGGGACAGCCGGTGGAGGCGCGGCTGCGCTTCGCGCTGGAGACGAAGGATACGGGGGGGACGACGTGGCGTTACTACGCGGAGTCGCTGGACGACTCGGATCTGAGTCCGCTGATCGGGACGGGGACGGTGCAGTTTGACGCGAGCGGGCGGTTCGTGACAGCGACGGGCGATCCGCTGAGCCTCGATCGGGCGGGGAGCGGGGCGGCGTCGCCTCTGACGTTCGCGCTGGATTTCTCGGGAATGACCGCGCCGGCGGAGTCGGTGGGCGAGTCGCGGGTGTACATGGCGTCGCAGGACGGGACGCCGGCGGGGGAGCTGGAGGGATACGAGATCGACGAGGACGGCGTCATCACGGGCAAGTACAGCAACCAGCAGTCGCGCGTGCTCGGGCAGGTCGCGGTGGCGACGTTCATTAATAACGAGGGGCTGCTCGCGGAGAGCGAAAACACGTATGTTCCGGGGGCGAACTCCGGGGATGCGAACATTGTGGCGGCGAACGAGGCCGGCGCGGGGGCGATCGTCGCGGGGGCGCTGGAGCAGAGCAACGTCGAGCTGGTGCGGGAGTTCATCGACCTGGTGTCGGCGTCGACGGGGATTTCGGCGGCGAGCCGGGTGGTGCGCACGGCGGACGACCTGCTTCAGGAGCTGCTGCTGCTGTCGCGGTAAGGCTGAGGCCGGGACGATCCGGCGTGGAGCGCAGAAGCGATGATCGTACTGACGCGACTGAACCAGCGGGCGTTCGTGCTGAACGCGGAGCTGATCAAGATGATTGAGGCGACGCCGGACACGCTGGTGACGCTGGTGAACGGGGACTGTGTGATGGTGCGGGAGGCGATCGACGAAGTGGTGGAGAAGGTGGTGGACTACCAGCGTCGGATTCACGGGTTTTCGGTCGTGTGACGGGGGCGTGGGGCTGGGCGGTTGTTGCGCCGGACGGTTACCGGTCCGTGGGGGCGCGGCGGACGAGGGGTTCAGGAGCGAGCGGCGCGGGGTCGATGAATTCAAGGTTGCGCCGTCCGTCGGGCGGGAGGCGGGGGCGTCGCGTCCGGCGTCGTGTGCCGGGCGTTTTCGTAAGCAGGCTGCGCAGACATGGATTTTGCAACGATCATCGGACTGATCACCGGCATCGCCATGATGATCTGGGCGATGTCGTCGGGCGGGGATCTGACGGCGTTCTGGGATCCGCCGTCGGTGATGATCACCGTCGGCGGGGCGGCGTGCGCGGCGCTGATGAGTTTTCCGATCCAGCGTCTGCTGAAGACGCTGAGCATTTTCAAGAAGTCGATTTTCAGCAAGTCGGTCGATCCGATGGAGCTGATCAAAGACATGGTCCAGTACGCGGAGGTGGCGCGGCGCGAGGGGATTCTTGCGTTGGAGAGCGCGGTGAAGGACGTGAAGGATCCCTTCATCATCACCGGGATCCAGATGGCGGTGGACGGGTCGGAGCCGGACCTGATCGAGAACATCCTCAACAGCGAACTGGAGATCATGGAGCTGCGTCACGCGGAAGGGAAGTCGCTTTTCGACAACTTCGCCAAATACGGTCCGGCGTTCGGGATGATCGGGACGCTGATCGGCATGGTGCTGATGCTGCGGAACATGAACGATCCGGCTTCGATCGGACCGTCGATGGCGGTGGCGGTGCTGACGACGCTTTACGGGGCGATGATCGCGAACCTGGTGGCGTCGCCGATCGCGGACAAGCTGGCGCTTCGCAGCCGCGAGGAAGCCCTCATCAAAAGCATCATCATCCGTGGCGTGTTGGCGATTCAGTCGGGAGACAATCCACGGATCGTGGAGAAGAAGCTGATGACGTTCCTGCCGCCGGCGCTGCGTCAGAAGGCCTCGTCGAAGGAGAAAGAGGCGGCTTAAGGGGGACACGGATGGGCGTGAAGAAACCGACCGCGCCTGCGGGCGCCCCTGAGTGGATGTGCACCTTCTCCGACCTGATGTCGCTGCTGCTGTGTCTTTTCATTCTGATTCTCGCGTTCAGCGAGATCAAACAGGACCGCAGGTATGCCGAGGCGGTGGAGTCGTTGCGGACGACGTTCGGCGGCGACGCGCAACTGACGGGGAGCGTGCTCCAGCTTCTGGATCCGAAGAATACGTTGATCCAGCGTCTGACGGCGGTGGACGTGAGCGCGTGGGACCGGAAGGAGGGCGACGCGGAGGACCAGGGGGTCGAGGGGAAGCACTGGCGGGTGACGGACATCCGCAAGGGCGTCCGGGTGGAGATCGGGGGGAAGATCAGCTTCGAGCGGTTCAGCGCGACGCTGATGCCGGGAGCGCAGCGCCTGATCGTCGGGACGTGCGAGTCGATCCGGGGGTTGACGTCGAAGGTGACGGTGCGCGGGCACGCGACGCGGGAGCCGTTGCCGGCGGACGCGGCGTATTCGGACCCGACGGACCTGTCTTACGCGCGGGCGAAGGCGGTGGCGGAGGAGTTGGTGCGCAACGGCGTCGATCCGAAGCGCATCCGCATCGAGGCGTGCGGGGATTCGGAACCGCTGGTGGCGCAGGCGTACACGCCGGAGCGGCTCGCGCAGAATCGGCGCGTCGAGATTATCGTCACCGAGGATACGGTGGAGGAGTATCGAGGAGAGCCGATTGAGTAGTAGGCAACAGGCAACAGAGGCGGAGGCGAGCGGAGGCCGCTCTACGGGGGGCCTGGTCGCCGAGACCTAAGACCCGAGTGCCCGAAACTCGAAACCCGACTCCCGAGATCCTTACATGGCCAGTGAACGACGTCAGGAAGCGGCTGCGACGGCGCCGGCGGCGCCGAAGAAATCGAATCTGCCGATTTTCATTCTGGTCGGCGGATTGATGGTGATCGAGGGGGTCGGTGTTTTCTTCGTCGCGAACCTGCTTGGCGGCGATCCTGTCGATGCTGCGGCGGAGACCGTCGAGGCGGTCAAGAGCGAAGAAGAACTGAAGTGGGAGAACCCGCCGGACTCGAAGGAGGCGGAGTGTGTCGTCGCGGAATGCAAGCCGGTGAACGTGTTGTCCGGCAAGGTGGTGTACTACAGTGTGCGGGTGTCGATCCTCGTGCCGCGGGAGAAGCTGGCGGGCGTGCAAAAGATGGTCGAGCAGCACAAAGGCCGAATCGAGGACGCCGTGAACACGGTGATCCGCAGTGCGGAATCGCGGGTGATCAATGAGCCGACTTTGCAGACCCTCAAACGGCAACTCAAAGGCGAGATCGCGCGGATTCTGCAGGACGAGGAGGTCATTCTCGACGTGCTGCTCCCCGAATTGATCCAGATGGGCGCGGGAAAGTAGTCAGGTTGAACGCTTCCGGAATCCGATAAACGACTGGTCGCCGCGAGCGATCGAGGATTCGAAGCGTGTCGGACCATCCAAAATCGTCCAATCCGTCTGAAACATCGCCCGGCGCAGCCTCCGCCGCCAACCCGGCTGAAATCGCGGGCGCGCCGAGCGCAGCGGCGAGTCCTGCCGGGGCGACGGCTGAAAAGGCCGACGACGTCGTGCTGAGTCCTGCCGAGATCGAGGCGCTGCGGGTCAGTGCGGCGGCGCCGACGGCTGAGGCGGCGGGCGTCGCGGGGGCTGCAACCGCGGCTGAGGCATCCGATGGGGGAGCCGCGGCGTCGCCGGGCGCGCCTCTGGAGGCGGTTTCAGCCCATCCGCTGGAGGCGGAGGCGCTGCCGCGCTTTGATCGGGGCTCAGGTTCGGGCGCGGGGATCGACGCGCTGGACATGCTCTACGACGTCAACCTTCAGGTGACGATCGAGCTGGGGCGGACGCGGATGCTTGTGGAGGACGTGCTGAAGCTGGGCGAGGGGAGCGTGGTGGAGCTGGACCGGCTCGCGGGCGATCCGGTGGACATTTACGCGAACGAGCGGTTGATCGCGCGCGGGGAGATTCTCGTGCTGAACGACAACTTCTGCGTGCGCGTCAGCGAAGTGTTGACGACGGACCCGCACCGCATCGGTGCGGCCTGACGGACGGAACGGGTGCAGGTCCGCGACCTGCCGGCGGCGGAGCCGCTGCGAACGACGTGGAGACGTCAATGATCGTGCTGAGTGCGTGCGCGTGGGTCGGAGGGTTTGTTGCGGCGGTGGTGGCGGACGGCGAGGCGGCGGCGTCGCGTGCGGCGCAAAGCAACGTCGGCGTGTCGCTGCATGAGCCTTCGGTCCTTCTTTCCAGCGTTTTCTCCGCCGACCTTTCGGAGAGAGAACCGGTTCCGCCCGCCCCGGCGGAGTCGCGTACGTTCCGTCGTTCCGAATCTTTCCAGACCCGACATGCGAGCGCGTCCGCAACGCTCGAGGCCGATCCGGGGCGTGGCGCGTCCGCGCTGCCCTGGTATCGCTCGGGGATGGCGGCGACGGCGGCGGTGCTGGGGTTGATCTACCTCGTGTACCGGATGGCGCGGCGCTACGTTCCCGGCGCGGTTCGCACGGATCACGGCGTGCTGACGGTTGCGGCGCGGACGCTGGTGGGTCCGAAACAGAGCGTGGTGCTGCTTCAGGTGGGGCGGCGGCGATATGTGCTCGTCGGGATCAGCGGCGATCGGATGACGGCGCTGAGCGAACTGACGGATGCGGACGAAGTGGCGGAGCTGGCGGCGGGGATTCTGACGAGATCAGCGGCTGCGGCGCGCTCGTTTGAGAAGGATCTCGCGGTCGCGGGCAATCGGATGGCGCGTTTTGAGTCGGCGGAGCCTTTGCGACCGGAGGACGAGGCGGCGAGGGACTTGCGGGCGCCTTCGGTGGCGTCCGGGTCGGGGGGAAGCGTGGAGGCGCTGCTGGAGCGCCTGGAGAGGCGTGCGGAGCAGCGGTCTCGAAAGTCGGCGGCGGCGTAGGGAGCGATGCACGAGGTCCGTGCATGACGTTGTCGTGGGATTGAGAAGGACCGCTTCCTGACGAGCGCGGCTCGGCAGGAGGGGTGGCTGGAGCAGGAGGCTCACGGATGAGGGCGAGGCGGGCGCTGGGGTCAGCGATGATCGTCGGGCTGGGGATGGCGTGCGGCGTGGGCGCGGAGGCGAGCGTCCCGGCGCTGAGTTCGGCGCGATCGGCGACAGTGGACAACTCGGCGTTGCGGCTGCCGGATGTGCGCGGGATTCTTCCGACGGCGACGGACCGGGCGGGGGTGAGCAGCACGCTTCAGATTCTGGTGCTGATGACGGTATTGGCGCTGGTTCCGTCGATCCTGGTGATGACGACAGCGTTTCCGCGGATCATCATCGTGCTCGGTCTTTTGCGGCAGGCGCTGGGGACGCCGCAGCTTCCGCCGGGACAGGTGCTGCTGGGGCTGTCTTTGTTCCTGACGATGCTGGTGATGGCGCCGACCTGGCAGAAGATCCATGCCGAGGCGGTCACGCCGTATTTCGCGGGCGATCCGAGCATGACGCAGCAGCGGGCGATGGACATTTCGATGAAGCACCTGCGCGCGTTCATGCACGGTCAGATTCAGGAAGCGGGGAACGACGACGACGTGTTTCTGTTTCTGGAGTACGCGCTGGGTCGGCCGATCGCGGCGGATGAGCGCGTGGGGCTGGAGAACGTGGACGGGCGGACGCTGGTGGTGCCGACGTCGGTGCTGGTTCCGGCGTTCATGCTCAGCGAGTTGAAGACGGCGTTCATGATGGGGTTCAAGATTTATCTGCCGTTTCTGGTGATCGACATGGTCATCGCGTCGATCCTGATCTCGATGGGCATGATGATGCTGCCGCCGGTGCTGGTGTCGCTGCCGTTTAAGCTGATTTTGTTTGTGCTGGCGGGGGGATGGAGCCTGGTGGTGGAGTCGTTGCTGGTGAGTTTTGTGGTTTAGGAAGGCAACAGGCGACGAGGCCCCGAGGGGGGGAGGCGGGCGAAGGAAAGCCTGCGGGGGGCCTGGTCGCCGCGACCTCAGACCCGAGATCCGAAACCCGAAACGAGACCCGAGTCGCCGAGTGCCCGAAATCTGAGTACGTGAGACCTGAGACATGGACCTTTCACAGGCGCTGGACCTTGGACGTGAGGCCTTCTTTGTGGCGTTGAGCACTTCGGCGCCGATCCTGGTGATCGGGATGGTGGTGGGGCTGGCGATTTCGCTGGTGCAGACGGTCACGCAGCTTCAGGAGCAGACGCTGACGTTTGTGCCGAAGATCGCGGCGATGGTGATCGCGGCGGCGTTTTTCATTCCGTGGATCGCGGAGCAGATGCTGGCGTACACGCGGGCGATGCTGGGGCCGCCGTGAGGGGGGAGGCGATCAGCGGTCGGTCCGCGTGGCGCAGACGGGCGAAGGAAAGCCTGCGGGGGGCCTGGTCGTCGCGACCTGAGGCCCGAGATCCGGAACCCGGTTCGAGTGTCCGAGCGTCTGAGGCCCGCATCCTGAGTTCCCGTGTGCGGCGATTGATGAGGCGAGAGGCGATGATTTCCGCGGCGTCCATCCTGATGTTTCTGCCGGCGCTGGCGCTGGTGATGGGTCGTCTGGGGGGGCTGGTCATCGCGGCGCCGTTGCTGGGGAGCCGGGCGATCCCGGTGAAGATCAAAGCGGCGTTCGTGCTGACGGCGGCGCTGGTCGTGCTGCCGATGGTGATGCCGACGGTTCCGGCGGATGTGACCGTGGCGGAGGCGCTGACGGGGATGGTGGGGGAGATTCTGATCGGGGCGTCGATCGGGTTGATCCTGACGATCGTGGCGACGGGGGTGGAGTATGCGGCGAACCTGATGGGGCAGCAGGCGGGGCTTTCGCTGGCGCCCGTGTTCGACCCGACGCTGAATCAGGAGACGAGCGAACTGGGACAGATCTACAGCATGGTGTTCTTCCTCGTGTTTCTCGGGGTCGGGGGGCATCGAGAGATGGTCCTGTGTCTACTGGAGACGTTTGCGCGGATTCCGGTGCTGACGTTCGGGGTGGAGGCGTCGAGCGGCGCGGCGCTGGCGGAGGTGCTGACCGGGGCGATGACGTTCGGGGTGCGGCTGGCGTCGCCGCTGCTGATCAGTTCGGTGTTGATGAGCGTGGTGATGGGTTTTCTGTCGCGGACGATGCCGCAGATGAACGTGTTGACGATCGGGTTCAACCTGAAGGTGCTGATGCTGCTGGGGATCTGCGGGCTGACGCTGGGGTTCTGTGACGAGCTGATTCTGGATGCGATCTCTGCGGGGTTTGATGCGGTGCGGGGGGCGCTGGAGAGAGGTTGATGCGGGTTGGACAAGAGGGGGGCGAGCGGCGTTGGGCCTGCGGGCTTCTTGTGGCGTTGAGACATTGAGGCGGCGGGCCTGGTCCGCCCTACGTACTGAACCCTGACTCCTGACACATGCAATCGGATTACGAGGATCGAACGGAGGCTCCGACGCCGCGACGGCGTCAGCAGGCGCGGTCGCGCGGTCAGGTGCCGCGGAGCATGGACCTGACGGCGACGGCGACGCTGCTGGGGGGGATGCTGTTTCTGGGGTGGTGGGGACCGAAGGTGTGGCTGCGGCTGGTGGCGCTGGTGGGGGAGGCGCTGGGGCCGGGGCGGTTGGTCGAGGAGGCGTCGCCGGCGATGTGGGCGGCGGCGCTGGCGGTGGAAGCGGGCAAGCTGGTCTGGCCGATGTTCGCGGCGGTGGTGGCGGTGGTGCTGGCGGTGTTGTGGGGGCAGGTGGGGTGGTTGCTGACGGGTCAGCCGTTGTCGCCGAACCTGGGGAAACTGAACCCGCTGAACGGGCTGAAGCGGCTTGTGTCGGGCGGGTCGGGGGTGAGCCTGCTGACGAGCGTGGCGAAGGTGTCGGGGGTGGGGATCGTGGCGTATGTCACGGTGATGGCACAGATATCGCCGCTGCTTCTGGCGATGACGATGAGCGTGGAGGACGTGGTGCTGGCCGGGGCGACGCTGGTGTACCAGTTGGGGGTTCGGCTGGGGATCGTGCTGCTGGGGCTGGGGGTCGCGGACTACGTATACCAGCGGTTCCGTCATGAGCGTCAGTTGCGGATGACGAAGCAGGAGGTCCGCGACGAGTTCAAGAGCATGGACGGGGATCCGGTGGTTCGTCAGCGGCGGCGTCGGATGCACCTGGAGCTGATGCGGCAGCGGCTGCAGCACACGGTTCCGAAGGCGGACCTGGTGATCACGAACCCGACGCACCTGTCGATCGCGCTGAAGTACGACTCGGCGACGATGCCGGCGCCGAAAGTGGTGGCGAAGGGGGAGGACGAGCTGGCGATGGTCATCCGGGAGATTGCACGGCGCTGCGGGATTCCCCTGGTGGAGCGGCAGGCGCTGGCGCGGATGATGTATCCGCGCGTGGAGGTGGGGGAGTACATTCCGGAGCGGTTTTACCAGGCGGTGGCGGAGGTGCTGGCGTATGTGTACCGCCTGACGGGGAAGCGGGCGGGAGCGGCGTGAACCGGCAACCGGCAACCGGGCACAGAAATACGGTGGTGAGGGGGGGCGGGCGGGCGGAGCCCGTCCTGCGGTTCGCGAAACGTCGAAACAAGAGCATCCGAAACCCGGAACCCGAATTCGATGGCACGACCTGAACTGACGCGCGCGACGCTGACGCAGGGCTTTCAGCGCCACTACGGCATGTTGCTGCCGCTGCTGGCGATGGGGATGGTGTTCGGGCTGCTGGTTCCGCTGCCGACGTGGCTGATGGACCTGCTGCTGGTGGTGAACCTGGCGGCGTCGGCGGTGATCGCGCTGACGGTGATGTCCATGCGCGGTCCGCTGGAGTTCAGCTCGTTCCCGACGATCCTGCTGGGGATGACGCTGTTCCGGCTGGTGCTGAACGTGAGCACGACGCGTCTGATTCTGACAAACGCGGGGTCGCAGGGGGCGTCGGCGGCGGGGCACGTGGTGCGGCAGTTCGGGGCGTTCGTGGCGAGCGGGTCGCTGGGGGTGGCGATCATTCTTTTCGCGATCGTGGTGGTGATCCAGTTCGTGGTGATCACGAAGGGGGCGACGCGCATCGCGGAAGTGGCGGCGCGGTTCACGCTCGACGGGATGCCGGGCAAGCAGATGGCGGTGGACGCGGACCTGAACGCGCGGATCATCACGGAGGAGGAGGCGAAGAAGCGCCGGGCGGACATCACGCGGGAGGCGGATTTTTACGGGGCGATGGACGGCGCCAGCAAGTTCGTCCGCGGCGACGCGGTGGCGGGGATCGTCATCACGCTGATCAACATCGTCGGCGGGGGGCTGATCGGGTGGATCGAGTTCGACATGACGCTGGCGGACACGCTGCGGACGTTCACGGTGCTGACGATCGGGGACGGGCTGGTGTCTCAGATTCCGGCGTTCATCGTGTCGATCGCGGCGGCGATGATCGTGACGCGGTCGGCGTCGAAGCGGAACCTCGGTCAGGAGGTTCTGACGCAGCTGACGGACCAGCCGACGGCGTTGATGATGACGGCGGGGTTTCTGCTGCTTCTGGCGGCGACGCCGCTGCCGAAGGCGCCGCTGCTGATGCTGGCGGCGTCGTGCGCGGGGGCGGCGTACCTGATGGTGCGGGTGCGGCGGCAGGCGGCGCTGGCGGCGGCCGCGGCCGTTCCGAAGGGGAAGGCGCAAAGCGAACGCGTGGAGGACCAACTTGCGCCGGATCCGATGGGACTGGACGTGGGATACGGGTTGATCCGGCTGGTCGATCGCAAACAAGGGGGCGATCTGCTGGACCGCATCAGCAACCTGCGCAAGCAGATGGCGCAGGAGCTGGGGATCCTCGTGCCGCCGATCCGCATTCGGGACGACATGAAGCTCGGTCCCCACGCTTACCGCGTCAGTCTGAAGGGGCTGAAGATCGCGGAGGGCGAAGTGATGCCCGGTCATCTGATGGCGATCGACGCGGGAACGGTGCGCGAGCGCGTGCGCGGGACGGAGGCGCATGAGCCGGCGTTCGGGCTGCCGGCGGTGTGGATCGACCCGACGGTGCGTCACGACGCGGAGCATCGGGGTTACACCGTCGTGGATGCGTCGAGCGTGCTGATCACGCATCTGTCGGAGGTGATCCGGGCGCACGCCGACGAAATCCTCACGCGGCAGGACGTGCATCGGCTGCTGGACAAGCTCAAGGAGCGCAGTCCGAAGCTGGTGGAAGACGTGGTTCCCGAGGTGCTCAAGGCCGGGGAAGTGCAGCGCGTGCTTCAGGGGCTGTTGCGCGAGCGGGTGCCGATCCGCGATCTGGAGCTGGTGCTGGAGACGATCAGCGACGTGGCCGGGCGGACAAAGGACACGGACATTCTCATCGAATACGCGCGGAACGCCTTGGCGCGGACGATCAGCCACCTGAACAAGGGCGATGACGGGAAGCTGCATTGTGTGACGCTGGATCCGGGGCTGGAGGAGTCGCTGATTCCGTCGTTCTCTCGGAGCGACAAGGGGCTGCCGCCGTCGGTTCCGCCGAAGCTCCAGCAGCGGATCGTGGACGCCTTGAAGCGACGGATCGAGGAGGCGATGCCGCACGGGCGAGGGCGGGCGCCGGTGGTGTTGTGCGCGCCGCAGTTGCGCGCCGGATTACGGCGATGGATCGAACACGTCATGCCGTCCGTGGCGGTGTTGTCTTACAATGAGATCGTCCCGGATGTGGCGATCGAGTCGCACGGGATGGTGTCGATCGAGGGCGCGGCGTAACGGCGCGGCAGGGGACGAGGGGGCGTCCTGCGTCGTCCTGCCCGGGGTGTCACAATCCTGTCGCTTTCGCTCCGGATGGGGCGGACACCCCAAATCATAAGAAAAACGCTTGTACCCCGAGTGCCACGGTGTTAGCATTCCAGCGTTCGAGGTTCGGGTTCGGGTGGACGGAGCCACAATGACCTGCGCGAACGATCCAACCGTAAGAGCCTTGGTGCGCTCCCGGATGCCGGGTCCGGCGTGGTGTCGGCATGGCGCTGCGGCCTCGCCGCTCAATGATCGCGCGAACCGTATTTGTCTCGCATGCCGCACGGGGGGTCTGCCTCCGAGTCAGGGGTTCGGACGCGGGTTTCGTCCCGCGGCACGGGATTTGTGAGATGGCTTCGCTCCGTCATCAAAGGGAATTGGCGGCGCGAGGTTCGGCGGATCGGCGGTCTGTCATCGTCGCGGTGGTCAGCGGGAAAGGGGGCGTCGGGAAGACGACGCTGTCGGTGAATCTGGCGTGTGCGCTGGGGCGGCGGGGCGTCGCGGTGCTGCTGGTGGACGCGGACCTCGGGATGGCGAGCGCGGACCTGATGTTCGGAGTGACGCCGCGTCGTCATCTGGGTCACGTGCTGAGCGGAAGGTGCGCTGCGGAGGACGCCGTGATCGACGCCGCGCCGGGGGTGAGGCTGATCGGCGGCGGATCGGGGTGGGAGGGTGAGGCGGAGATCAGCGCGTTCGAGTTTTCGCTGCTGGTGGAGCGTTTGCGGGACGGAAATCACGGGGCGGACGTTGTGCTGATTGACGCGGGCGCCGGGGTGTCGCGACAGGTTTGGGGACCGGCGTGTGCGGCGGATCGGGTCATCGTGGTGACGACTCCGGAGCCGACGGCGATGGCGGACGCGTACGTTATGATCAAGACGCTGCATCGTCACGGCGTGCGCGGGAGGGTGTCCTTGTTCGAAAATCTTGTTGACACGCGCGCGGACGGGGCGCAGACTTATGAGCGGATCGCCCGAGTGGCGTCGGGTTTTCTGGGCGTGGAGATCGAGGACGCCGGGTACTGCCTAAGCGATTCCGCCGTGGTAGAGGCGGTGCGCCGGCGGAGGCCGGTGGTGCTGTGCGACGGAGCCGGTCCCGCAAGCGCGAGCTTCGGTCGAGCGGCGGATGAGCTGCTGCGAACGATGGGGGCGAGCGAACGTGCGGAGGGTTTCGTGCGGAAAGTCGCGGGTTTTTTCCTCTAGGCGCGGGGAGGAGGCTCGTGGGCGAAGGGCGCGGCGCGCTTCGTTTCGTCCGGTATAGGGGCAACGGGGGGCAGGGATGGTCTCGCGGTTCCTCGGCGCGGGTCTGGGATTGCTGGCGTTCGCCGTGGCGGGAATCGCGGGGATTGTCGTGCATAACCCGATCGAGGTGACGCTGTCGCGTTCGCTGCTGGCGCTGGTCGTTTTCTTTGCGATCGGGCGGTTGCTGGGCGGGGCGGTCGAACTGATGGTCGAGGAGCACGTCCGGGGACGGCGCAGCGCCGTGGAGAGGCCTGGCGAATCCGGAAGCGCGGAGGACGCGCCCGCTTCGAGGGATGCGGCTGCGACGAAGGGGGCAGGAGCTTCCCCGCAGCGTTCCTGAGCGTTCCGGACCGGAATGTACGAATCACCGTCGGCGGCGCGAATCCGAGTCCGCGGCGGATGAACTCAAGGAGGAGTGAACATGCCGATGACCCAGGTGCAGGCGGATGTCCGCGAGCTGTGGGCGGAGTTAAAGCGCACGAACAGCCCGGAGGTTCGCAACCGCCTCGTGGAGCGGTATATGCATGTGGTCCGCTTCAACGCGGAGCGGATCGCCTCGCGGCTGCCGCACGAGGTGGACGTTGAAGATCTTGTCTCGGCCGGCACGTTCGGTCTGATGGATGCGATCGACGCGTTTGACCTTTCCCGCGGCATCAAGTTCGAGACATATTGCACGCAGCGTGTGCGCGGTGCGATTCTGGATGAGCTGCGGGCGATGGACTGGGTTCCGCGCCTGGTGCGAAGCCGGGCCCAGGTGGTGGATACCGCGTCACGAGAGTTGGAGGCGGAGCTGGGGCGTTCGCCGTCGCGGGGGGAGCTCGCGCGACGGTTGCGTCTTTCGGAGCAGGCGCTGACGCGGCTCCTGAGGGATGCGGCGACGGTCGCGGTGAACTCCCTGTCGCGGCAGGTTCTCGACTCCAACTCCAGCCGCGACCTGGAGGGTATTGATATTCTCCCGGACCGCAACGGCGTGGATCCTGTCGTCGAGCTTCTGAAGGATGATGTCAAGGATGTGGTGACTCGGGGGCTGAACCGGGCAGAGCGTCTCGTCATTCTCCTTTATTACTACGAAGATCTCACGATGAAGGAGATCGGGTCGACGCTCGATCTTTCCGAGAGCCGCGTTTCGCAGCTTCACACGGCGGTGATGGAACGTTTGAAGGAGCACCTCACGTTCCGGCAACGGGATCTCCTGGCGGGCGCCTGACGTGGTGTCCGCTCCTGTGAACCGGCGACCTCAGACTGCGGCGTTCGGCAACGTCCTAGTTCCAGTGGGCAGTCTGGGCAACGATCATCGCCTCCTCGCCTCAGGATGCTGATTCAGGGTTGAAAGGATATGCATAAGGGGGCTCCCGAGTCTCCAGCTGGCTCCGGTGCTCAGGGCTTTGGATGTTCTGTCGTTGTGAGGCACGTACGTTCGGGTCTGGGAGGGGCGGCAGTTCGGCAGGGCGACGGTCGGCCTTCCTCTCGAAACTTCTGTCGTCCCTCCGGGACTTCCGGATCCTCGGTGACAGCTTCCCAGCGCTGGCGTGCCGGGCTGTTGTCTGACGCTCCTGCCGGGGCTAAGACTCCCGGAGGATTCTCCGGAACGGCGGGTTCTCGGGGGATTTTTCGGGTCAGTGACTCCCGGAGGATTCTCCGGAGCGGCGGTTCTTGGATATTGCTCGTCCGGGGCGACGATTCCTAGGCGCCCCTCCGGGAAATGTGAAGAACGGCGGTCCCGGCGAGGCGGAACCCCTCGTAGCGAGGTCTCGCATGATCGTAAGCTTCTACGAACTCAACGCCCGGCAACCGGAGTCCTGTGGAGGTTCAGGAGAGAGCTTTGCGTAGAGGGGATTTTGGTTATCAGACCTAACAAGTTTTTTTATATGTCCGCCGCCTTGACTCCATTGGGAGTGTTGTTATACTCCTAAAAGAGTGTTTGTGGCGGGCTTGAAGGGTTGAGCGAACCGTGGCCAAGCGAGCCGTCACACTGAAGATTCCGGGGGAGTTGTATGATCGGCTGAAGACGGTGATCGAGGGCACGGGCTTCCGCAGCGTGACCGAGTTCGCGGTTTACGTTCTTCGGGACGTGGCCGCGGGCGGGAAGCTGGAGGAGGGCACAACCGGGTTCACGCCGCGCGAGGTCGAACTGGTGCGTCAGCGTCTGCGGGCGCTGGGGTACATCGAGTAGCGTGAAGACTTCGTGAAACCGCCGCCGGGCGCGGCGCGTGTCGTGACACTTCCGCCGGGGTCGCAGGGATTTTCCGCAAAGAGCCGCAATCGCGGATGCGCTGAAGGTGCGCGCCGCGGTCGAGCGGAGGGGCACAAGGGACGCCTGTGAAGGGGCGAGACCTCCTCACCTCCGGGGCGACCCCGGTTTGCGTGGACCGGGGTCGCCTTATCTGAAAACCACGGCGCAAGCGAGCAGGTCAAGCGCCTTCGAGACGGAGTGAAAGGGAGCCAACATGATTCGACACAGCATTGCGCGGGGGATCGTGCTTTCGGGGATTGCGGCGCTGCTGATTTCCGGCAGCGGCGCGGCGCAGGCGCAGACGACGACGCTGTTGAACGTCTCGTACGACCCGACGCGGGAGTTCTACGAGGAGTACAACCCGCGCTTCGCCGAGTACTGGAAGGGCAAGACCGGGAAGGCCGTGGAGATCCGGCAGTCGCACGGCGGCGCCGGGAAGCAGGCGCGGGCCGTGATCGACGGTCTCGAGGCGGACGTTGTGACGCTGGCGCTGGCGTACGACATCGACGCGATCAGCGAGCTGGCGAAGCTGCTGCCGCCGGACTGGCAGAGCCGTCTGCCGCACAACAGTTGTCCGTATACCTCGACGATCGTCTTCCTTGTCCGCAAGGGCAATCCGAAGGGCGTCAAGGACTGGAACGACCTGATCAAGCCCGGCGTGTCGGTGATCACGCCCAACCCGAAGACCTCGGGCGGGGCGCGGTGGAACTACCTGGCCGCGTGGGGCTACGCCCTGAAGCACAACAACAACGATGAAGGCAAGGCCCGCGAGTTCGTCGCGGCGATGTTCAAGAATGTGCCTGTCCTCGACACAGGGGCGCGCGGTTCAACCACGACGTTCGCCCAGCGCGGAATCGGCGACGTGTTTCTATCGTGGGAGAACGAGGCGCTGCTCGTGCTGAAAGAATTCGGGACGGACAAGTTCGAGATCGTGGCGCCGTCTCTGAGCATTCTGGCGGAGCCGCCGGTGACGCTGGTGGACAAGTTCGCGGACAAGCACGGCACACGGGAGGCGGCGCAGGCTTACCTCGAGTACCTCTACAGCGACGTGGGTCAGGAGCTGGCGGCGAAGCACTTCTACCGCCCGCGCAACACCGAAGTGCTTGCGAAAGTGGAGTCTCAGTTTCCGAAGATCGAATTGTTCACGATCGACGCGATGTTCGGAGGCTGGCAGAAGGCGCAGAAGACGCACTTCGCAGAGGGCGGAGTGTTTGACCAGATTTATAAGAGATAGGGACAGAGGGACAAGGGGACAGAGATAGCAAGCAACAGACGACAGGTGGGAAGCCGTGGCGAGAGGTAAGCGACATCGTGTGCTACCGGGGTTCGGGCTGACGTGCGGGTACACGTTGACGTACCTCGGACTCGTCGTGCTGATTCCGCTGGCGACGCTGTTTCTGAAGACGTCTTCGCTGACGTGGGTGCAGTTCTGGACGACGGTGACGAGCGAGCGGGCGTTGTTCGCGTACAAGCTGACGATCGGCGCGTCGTTCCTGGCGGCCCTGGTGAATTCGGTTTTCGGTCTGATCGTGGCGTGGGTGCTGGTGCGTTACCGGTTTCCGGGCCGCGCGATCCTCGATGCCCTCGTGGATCTTCCTTTTGCCCTCCCCACCGCCGTGGCGGGTATCTCGTTGTGTGCTCTTTACGCGCCCGGCGGCTGGTTGGGGGGCATTTTACAAAAAGCCGGCGTTCAGGTGGCGTATGCGCCGCTCGGCGTCGTGATTGCGATGGTGTTCGTGAGTCTGCCTTTCGTCGTGCGCACCGTGCAACCGGTGCTTGCGGACCTCGATCAGGAAGTCGAGGAGGCGTCGGCGAGCCTGGGCGCCCGACGATGGCAAACGCTGCGTCGGGTGGTGTTTCCGTCGGTGCTGCCGTCGCTGCTGACAGGGCTGGCGCTGGCGTTCGGTCGGAGCCTGGGGGAGTTCGGTTCGATCGTGTTCATCTCGGGGAACATGCCGGGGCGCACGGAGATCGCGTCGCTTCTGATTCTGACCCGGCTGGAGGAGTTCGACTACGCGGGGGCGACGGCGATCGCGGTGGTGATGCTGGGGATGTCGTTCGGGATGATCTTCGTGATCAACGTGTTGCAGACGTGGAGTCGTCGGGGGGCGGTGTAACGCCGCCCTTTCGATCCAGCGCCTTGACCGTGGCGCGACCGTGAGGGCGCGATCGTTACGGGCGCCGTGAAGGAGCGGCTTGCTGCGGGCGATGGTGGGCTGAAGCGCGCTTCCTTGGGGGCGCGGCTCGGAAAGAGGGGGATTCGGGTGGCGGGGGCTGCGGGACATTTCGGAGGGACAAACAAGGCGGGCGGGCGCGTCGGGACGCGCGATCCGCGGTGGATGCGCTGGGGTCTGACGATGGTGGCGGTCGTGTTCCTGGCCGTGATGCTGATCCTGCCGCTGGTGATCGTGTTTGCAACGGCGTTCTCGAAGGGATGGGCGGGGTTCGCGGCGGCGATCGCGGAGTCGGAGTCGTGGTCGGCGATCAAGCTGACGCTGCTGGCGGCGGTGGTGAGCGTGCCGCTGAACCTTGTGTTCGGCGTGGCGGCGGCGTGGGCGATCTCGAAGTTTGAGTTCCGCGGGAAGAATCTGCTGATTACGGTGATCGACCTGCCTTTTTCGGTGTCGCCGATCATCGCGGGGATGCTTTTCGTGCTGCTGTTCGGGGCGCACGGGTGGCTGGGACCGTGGTTGGCGGCGCGGGACATCAAGATCATTTTCGCGGTGCCGGGGATCGTGCTGGCGACGGTGTTCGTGACGGTTCCCTTCGTCGCGCGCGAGTTGATTCCGCTCATGCAGGCGCAGGGTCGTGAGGAGGAGGAAGCGGCGTTGTCGCTCGGGGCGAGCGGGTGGCAGGCGTTCTTCCGCGTGACGATCCCGAACATCAAGTGGGGCCTGATTTACGGCGTGATCCTGTGCAACGCCCGGGCGCTGGGCGAGTTCGGCGCGGTGTCGGTGGTGTCGGGTCACATCCAGGGCGTGACGAACACGATGCCGCTTCAGATCGAGATTCTCTACAACGAATACAAGTTCGTTCCGGCGTTTGCGATGGCGTCGTTGCTGGTGCTGATGGCGCTTCTGACGCTGGTGGTGAAGCACGGGATCGAGTGGCGTGCCGCGCGATCACACGCGCAGACCGTGGACGAGACGGTCGGCGTGGCGGCGACAGCGTGACGCCGGTGGATCACGTTCTCCGCCGCGGGATTCCGCGGACGGCACGGGTGGTGCGGGACCGAAAGCAGGGGGCATCCTGGTTTGGCTCGCTCGTGCTGTCCGCGGAGTTTCGCGGCGAAGGCGGCGGGATCGAGGAGAGACAGGATCGAGGACACCAGCAAGCAAGAGAAAGGCAGGACGCTGAGGGCACGGTCCGAAACGGGCGAAAGCGAGCAGAGCACACATGAGCATCGAGATTCAGGGAGTCACGAAGGTCTTCGGCGACTTCAAGGCGCTGGACCGGATCGACCTGACGGTTCCGTCGGGCGAGCTGGTGGCGCTGTTGGGGCCGTCGGGATCGGGGAAGACGACGCTGCTGCGGGTCATCGCGGGGCTGGAGTCGGCCGACGAGGGGTCGATCCTCTTCGACGGAGAGGACGCGACGACGCGTCACGTCCGGGAGCGCGGCGTCGGATTCGTCTTTCAGCATTACGCGCTGTTCCGGCACATGAGCGTGTTCGAAAATGTGGCGTTCGGGCTGCGCGTCCGTCCGCGGAAGCTTCGGCCGAGTCGGGAGGATATCCGCGAGCGGGTGATGAAGCTGCTGAAGCTGGTGCAGCTTGAGCATCTGGGGAAGCGATATCCCGGGCAGCTTTCCGGCGGGCAGCGTCAGCGCGTGGCGCTGGCGCGGGCGCTGGCGGTGGAACCGAAGGTGCTGCTGCTGGATGAGCCGTTCGGGGCGCTGGACGCGCGAGTCCGGCAGGAGCTGCGTTCGTGGCTGCGGCGGCTGCATGACGAGATTCACGTGACCAGCGTCTTCGTCACGCACGATCAGGAGGAAGCGCTGGAGGTGGCGGACCGGGTGGTGGTGATGAGCGGCGGGCGGATCGAGCAGATCGGAACGCCGGAGGAGGTGTTTCATCACCCGGCGAACGAATTCGTCATGCACTTTCTGGGCAACGTGAACGTGTTTCACGGTCGCGTGGAGGGCGGAAAGGCCGTGTTCGGCGACGTGGCGGTCGAGCACGGCGAGACGGCGACGGCGACGCGGTCAAGCGAAATTGAGCCGCTCGACGACGAGGCGAAACCGGCGAAGGTGTTCATCCGCCCGCATGAGTGGGACATCGCCGTATATCGCAACGGTCGTCCGGCCATGGAGGCCGTGGTGATTCATGTGAACGCGGCTGGCCCGGTCGTGAAGGTGTCATTGTTGAGCGAATCAGGCGAACCGGTCCACGCGGAGCTGCCGCTGGAGCATTACCGCTCGCTGGAGTTGCGTACGGGGCAGCGCGTGTTTCTGTCCCCGAGAAAAGTCAAGGTTTTCTTCGACTAGGCCGCCGCGCGTGAAGCGCGTCTTCCGGATCGGAGGCGTCGCGTCCGTCGCGGCCGGCCTGTATCTGCGTCCGCCGGAGAACGCTCTGGTGCTCAGTGTGGATGAGAAAAGCCAGATTCAGGCGTTGGCGGCACCCAGCCGGGACTGCCGCTCAAAAAGGGCCGCTGCGGCACGATGACCCACGACTACAAGCGAAACGGGACCACCACCCTGTTTGCGGCTTTGGAAATGGCCAGCGGAAAGCGGATCGGCACGTGCATGAAGCGTCATCGGCATCAGGAGTGGCTCAAGTTCCTGAAGTTAATCGATCGGCAGACGCCGACGCATCTCGATCTGCACCTGATCGCCGACAACTACAGCACGCACAAACACCCCAACGTGAAGTCGTGGCTGGCGAAGCATCCGCGGTTCCACATGGCCTTCGTCCCGACTTCCAGTTCGTGGCTGAACATGGTGGAACGCTGGTTCCGCAACATCACCACGCAGCGTATTCGACGCGGCAGCTTCCGCAACGTCAAACTCCTGGAAAAGGCCATCGCGGACTACATCACCGCTCACAACCAGAACCCCAAACCCTTCGTTTGGACCGCTGATCTCAAGGACATCCTGCCCAAGATCGTCCGCGCCCACCAAGCACTGGATAAGATTAGATATCCATGAGACACTACACTCGTCCCAAATCAAGCGTGAATAAATGCCCGTTTGCCAAATCGCGGCCGCGGCGAGGAAGTCCGGGATCTGGCGAAATCGGCACGCAAGAAAGCCAGACGCTGGGTGGTGGAGCGCACGCACAGTTGGATGAATCGGTTCCGGCGGATCCTGATCCGTTGGGGAAAGAAACCGGAGAACTATCTGGCCATGCTCCATTTTGCTTGTGCCTTGATCACCTATCGTGCGCGGGGCCTACTGGGATAGGCTCTTAGCGCTATCGCGTGAAAAGGCATCGGTTCGGCGTGGCCGTTAACGGGAGCGGACACTCTCTTTCGAGAAAACCCGTCGACCTCCCGCAACCTGCGAATCCGGAAAACCCTTACGGTTTCCGGAACCGCAACTGAAAGCAAACGTCCGGCCCGATCCGGCGCACCCCGACATCCGCCGCCCGCATCGCGGATCGCAACGTCCGCAGATTCAATCCGTCGCCGATCTGCGGCGCGTCTCGGCCTCCGATCAGCATCGGCCGAACGTACACCCACGCCTCATCGAGCTCGTGCGCCGCCAGCATCGCCGCGAGCACACGTGCTCCGCCCTCGACCAGCACGTTGGTCATTTCCCGCCGACCCAGCTCCCGCAGGACGGATCGCACCCCGGGACGTCGCCCCGATCGTGCCACCCCGACCACCTCGACCCCGCGACGACGCAGCGCCGCCGCCCGCGCGGAGCGGGCCGCATCCGTTGTCGTCATCAAAATCACCGGACCTTCGGCGATCGACCGGATCAACCGGCTCGTCGTCGGCGTCCGCAGCCGCGAGTCCAGAACGACGCGCGCCGCCCGACGCCGCACGCGCCCTCCGCGCGCCGTCAACATCGGGTCATCTTTGAGAACCGTGCCGACGCCGACCAGGATCGCGTCGACACGAGCCCGAAGCGCATGCGCCTCGCGCCGCGCCGCCTCGCCCGAAATCCACTTCGACGTGCCGTCCGCAGCCGCCAGCCGCCCGTCGAGGCTTTGCGCCCACTTCCCGGTTACATACGGGCGACCCGTCGTGATCCGCTTCCGGAACGGCGCGATCAGCTCCCGACCTTCGCGCTCCAGCAGTCCGGCGGTCGCCTTCACGCCCGCGCGCCGCAAGCGCCGCAGCCCCGCGCCGTTGACGCGAGGATTCGGATCCATCGTTGATGCAACAACTTCCCTGACGCCGGCCCGGATCAGGGCGTCCGCGCACGGTGGTGTTTTCCCGTGGTAACTACAAGGCTCCAGCGTGACGTAAGCCGTCGCACCTTCGGCGGCCTGACCCGCCTGACGCAGCGCGTACACTTCGGCGTGAGGACCGCCGAACCGCCGGTGCCAACCCTCGCCGACGATCCGCCCGTCTTTGACGAGCACGCAACCGACCATCGGGTTCGGCTCGACCCGGCCCAAGCCCCGCCGCGCCAGGCGCAGTGCCCGGCGCATCAACACCTCAGGATCGAATGTTGCCGACGGCATCGCCGCGCGCCTCCGCCGCGGACGTCGCCCCGCGCCCGGGCGTTTCAAGTGCGGGCGGGTTCGCGGCCGCTTGACCCCCGGCCCGCTCGGTCCGCGCCGGTTCCCCGGTGCGCCAAAGGTGGCCCATCAATAACAGAACGCCGCACACCAGAAGGCTGTCCGCCACGTTGAAGATCCACGGCCAGATGCTGCGCCCGCCGGCGATCGGAACCCACGACGGAAATTCCGGAATGATGTGAATGAAGTCGCGCACGACGCCTTGCCCGCGGATGTCCAGCACCGAGGTCGCCGGGATCAACCGGGGATCAGACCCGTCCGGCCAGGTTCCCAGCCCGATCAGCCCCTCGCGCACGTCGCTGCGCACCACTCCGACGTCCGTGCGCAGGTCTCCCGCCGCGGTCCGCCAGCGCACGACTTCCGCTTTGACGAACGACCGGTCGTAGAGATTGCCCAGCGCCCCCGCGAGGATCATCCCCAGCGCCACGTGCAAGGCACGATGACGCTTCGAGCTGCCGATGAAAAGAAACAGCACGAACATCAGCGCCAGCGCCGACGCCGCGATGAACACCGTCACCAGCCCCGCCCCCAGTCCGAACACCGCGCCGGGATTCAACGACCGCCGGAACTCCAGCACGCCGCTGAGGATCGGGCGGCTCTCGCCCGCGTCCAGGGTCCGGAAGGCCCAGCCCTTCGACCACAGATCCAGCGCCAGGCCAAGCCCGGCGACGATCCAGAAGCGCAGGTTGGCGCGAGGGTCGCGCCACGCCGCCAGATGCCGATGTCCGTCGCTCCGCCCGGTGGTCATGTCGAGGTTATACCGACTCGCGTCGGTTCATCCAACGTTGGACGGAAGGGGGAACACCGGATCCGCCGCGGATTTTCGGACGCCGCGGATTCCGCATGCGCCAGAGTTGACCGCAACCGCCTCGACATCCCTGGGACGACCGTGCGGAAAGCAAACTCCCGCGCGCCGATCGACGCGCGGGAGTCTCGTTGCATGACTGCGGTTTTCTTCAACGCCCCCAACCGGCGCCTCTACGGGAGGCGGTTCGACCCGAAGTTGTTGCCGTAAATGATGTACACTTCGCCCGTGTTCCGGCGGCGACCGACGGACGCGTCGCCGTCCGGCGCTTCCGGTCCCTGCGGGAAGTTCAGGTTGATGAAGTCCGCC
>BOJX01000044.1 GCA_016860685.1 Planctomycetota bacterium | reverse complement strand
CTCCTGACCCGGCGGATCGCGCTGAACATCCCTCTGCTGTCCGCCGCGATGGACACCGTGACCGAGTCGCGCCTCGCCATCGCCCTCGCCCAGGAGGGCGGGCTGGGCGTCATTCACAAGAACCTCAGCATCGAGGCCCAGTGCCGCGAGGTGCATAAGGTCAAGCGATCCGAAAGCGGCGTCATCGCCGACCCCGTGACGATCGGACCGGACGAACCGATCTCCCGCGTCCGCGAAATCATGCGCCTTCAGAACGTCGCCGGGATCCCCGTCGTCACGGACGATCATCGCCTCGTCGGCATCATCACCAAGCGGGACATGAAGTTCCTCGAATCCGACGACCTGCGCGTCCACGACGTCATGACCTCGCGGAATCTCGTCACCGCCGGCCCGGGCACGAGCCTCCAGCAGGCCGCCGATATCCTTAACCGCGCCAAGGTCGAGAAGCTTCTCCTCGTTGACGGACAGTATCGCCTGGCCGGCATGATCACGATGCGCGACATCGAGCGCAGCCGGCTTTACCCCGGAAGCTGTAAGGACGATCGCGGGCGTCTGCGCGTCGGCGCCGCCGTCGGCGTGCATGATGACGATCGCGTCGCCGCCCTGATCGAAAGCGACGTCGACGTCATCGTCGTCGACACCGCCCACGGACATTCCGACAACGTCCTCGACACCGTCCGCCGCATCAAGGCCCGGTACGCCATCGACGTCATCGCCGGGAACATCGCCACCGCCGAAGCCGCGAAAGACCTGATCGACGCCGGCGCCGACGCCCTCAAGGTCGGCATCGGACCGGGCAGTATCTGCACCACGCGCATCGTCTCCGGCGTCGGCGTCCCGCAGCTCACCGCCGTGATGGACGTCGCGCAGGTCGCTTCGCCCGCCGGCGTTCCGGTCATCTCGGACGGCGGCGTCCGCTGGTCCGGCGACGTGACGAAGGCGATCGCCGCGGGGGCTCACAGCGTCATGATCGGCTCGCTCTTCGCCGGGTTGGATGAAAGCCCCGGCGAACTGGTCACCTGGAAAGGCCGTCGCTTCAAGGAATACCGCGGGATGGGCTCGATCGGCGCGATGGTCAAAGGCTCCGCCGACCGCTATCAGCAGGCCGGGCGCATGCGCGGCGGGAAGCTCGTCCCGGAGGGGATCGAAGGCCGCGTCCCCTACCGCGGACCGCTCGCCGACTTCGTCTATCAGCTTGTCGGGGGTCTGCGCAGCGGGATGGGCTACTGCGGCGCGGGGACGATCGAGACCCTCCGCACCCGCACCGCCTTCTACAAAATCACCGCTGCCGGCGTCGCCGAGTCACACCCGCACGACGTCGCCATCACCCGCGAATCTCCCAACTACGCCGCCGAAGTTCCCGCGGATTGACCGCCGTGACATCTGCAAGGAACACGCGCTGATGAAAGTGCGCGGGGGTTCTCGGAAACAAAGCGGGCGGCGCGACAGGTGGTCGCGCCGCCCGGGTCGTACTCCCAGCTTTCATTGCGGAGACCGAATCCCCGCTCATTCGCCGTTACCGGCAGCGCTTGCAGTTGCGCGGCGGAACGTCGCAGCCGACCAGATCCGCCGAGACCTTGCACGCCGCGCCGTTACGGCAGGCGTTAAACCCGCGCAGGCGAGCCGCGCAGTCATTCGGGCTGCTGCACTCCGTGGTGCAGACCAGATCGCCCCGGACATACGGGCAGACGTCGCAGACCAGACCGCAATTGTTGGCCTTATTCTTGACCTTGCTGACCTGGTAGATGCAATGCGGCGTGGTCGGGCCGCCAGCCTGGAACTCGGCGCCGAGAATCTGCGTTCCCAGTCCCGGCGGGCTGACCGTCTGCAGCAGGTTGCCGGACTTGTCGTACTGGTACAGGTTACCGCCTGTGCCGAACGCGCCCGGAACCCAGAGCGTGTCATCCGCCGGGTCCCACGCGATACCGTAACCGCCGCCGTTCGTCAGGTTGATCGGAAACTCCGAGATCAGGTTTCCGGCCGTATCGAACTGCTGCACGCGGTCCGATCCGCCGACGTTGTTCGTGATCCACAGCGAGTTGTTCACCGCATCGTACGTGATGCCCGAGCTGCGGTTCGCCGGAACGAACGCCACCGCCAAGCCGCCCCAATCCGCATCCGCGACCAGCACCGCGAAGTTGGTGTTGAAGTCGTTGTGCGCGATGGTCCAGTTACGATCGCCGTCGGTGGCGCCGTCGTAGCAGCTCGTGAACGCCGGGTTGAGGTAGCTGCCCGACAGCAGGTTGCCGTTCAGGTCGTACTCCCGTCCCGACGTTCCCCCGTCCTGTCCGATGTGCTTGATCGTGTCCTGTACAACCAAGCCCGGACCGTCCGAAAAGCTCGTCCGGTTGAATTGACGAATCACAACGCCGTTCTGAACGACATAGCAGACCGGGTTGCTCCAGTCATTCAGGTACAATTCGCTGGTCTGCGCCGTCGCCGCAGCCGTCGCCGCCAGCAGCGCAAGCCCCGTCATGACCGTTCTTCGCATTCTCATTGTTCACTCCTCCCTTCCGTCCCGAACCTCCGGAGGCGCCGCCGTCTCCGCTTGATAGCCTTCAGCATACCTGAACGGGGCAGCGAATCCAAACCGCAGCGTCCGGCCGACCCGGATGTCCGTCCGCCCGTTATGACGCGCTCCTTCGGCAAGTCATGCGCCGATCGGCGACGGAGCCGCGTTCGAAGTGGCTGTCAACCGGTTCAGGGGGCCTCAGTCGATCGGGCGGTTTTAAACTTCGGGCTGATTCGCACGACAGCCTCGACGCATACTCAAGACAGGTCTGGATGACCTGCAGACATGAAGCGCGTGCTTCGCCAACCGGACGGCGGAAAGAACCGGCGTTCGCAGTTCGCGCCGGGTTCGCCCTGGTCGCGCCGCCGTCGGGCGGGAAACCTGCCCGAACGCCTGCGGAGGAGGGAGTCGGGTTGTCTGCGGCGCTGTGTCCCGTGGTGTATCCTTTGTAAAGAGTGAACTTGATGCTCCACGCAGGATCCGCCGCCTTTTTCTTCAGGTCATCCACCGAAAGAGGACATTGCTCAGCGCTGCCTCGTTATCGCTCCAGCACCGCTGCCGTGAGTGATGCGAGGGAAGCTCCAGCGTCAGTACCGGGATGCCGCGTTCGCGCCCGGCCCAGGTTCCGAAGCTGCCCGGCGTCGGGTAGCCGATCGACGCCGTGACCGGGTATCCGTTGCAGGCGGCGAACGCGCGGGCGAGCCCCTCGCCCGGTCCGTCGTAGTTGTTGCAGAACCGGCCTCGGTTGATGGTATGCACCGCGACGATCCACCGTGGGCGCAGCCGCAGAACGAGCCGATAAAGCGTCCGCGACTCGGGTTCGCTGAGGGGTTTCGGTCCGCCGTAGTTCCGCCGCCGCGCATCTCCCGGCGCCCAGTCCTTCGTCGGGAAGTTGCGGTTAAGGTCCACTCTGCGCGCGTTGCGGCGCGTGCGCCGCGCAAGTCCGTCCGGATTGACCACCGGTAGGATCACCACGGCCCGAGACGGAAGGCCTCCCTTGAAAGCGTCGCCCTCTGCCTCCTGGAGCGCGCTGACAAGTCGCGTCATGACGTAAGCCGTGATCGGCTCATCCCCGTGGATTGCCCCGAAAAGGAGCCCGAGACACGAATTCGTCGGTTGCTGCGGGCGTTCCTCGCGGTTCGGCTCGGACGTCGAACGAACCCGTCGCTCCTGACGCCTCCTGGCGGTTCGCAATTCGCCCAGGACGTACGCACGGATCGGCCTTCGCTCGACGGACCACCCGACGATGCGCGACGTTTGCCTCATTCCGGGATGTTAACGCAGGTCCGGGTTCCCGCACGGATCACGTTGTTCGCCGGCGCTGCGCCGCGGTTCGTAAGATGTTTTCGAGGATCGCTCGAGACGGGGAACTTTCCCGGAAGGTCCGTTCCGCCGGCGCGACGTCCGGTTACGCCCGAACCCGCTCCGCCGGCGAAGGAAGCGCGCCGTCGCGTCGTGCCGACCCCGGTGCAACGATCTCGACAGCCGCTGCGGCAAAGGAAGCATCCCTCCCCTCGCCGTCGAGGCTTGCTCGGGCGGCGCGAGCAATGCCTTCCGCGTCGATGCCGACTTCGGCCAGTTGCGCCGCGCGCGATGCATGAGCAACGAACCGGTCCGACGGTATGCCGAGGCGCGAGAACCGCCGGATCACAAGCCCCATCTCCTGCGCCGCTTCGAGCACCGCCGATCCGAATCCTCCGCTGATCGAGTGATCCTCGATCGTCAGGACGGGCGCTCCGGATTCGAATGCCTCGCGCACCATCCTGCGGTCGATCGGGCGGGCGAAACGGGCGTTCACGACGCGCGCCTCGACGCCCTCCGCCGCCAGTTTCTGCGCCGCCGCCAGCGCCGCCTGACAGGTTACGCCGTAGCCGAGCAGAACGACGTCGCCGCCCTCCCGCAGAACGCGCGACCGCCCCTGCTCAAACGGCGGACAATCCGGCATCGGCGCGGGCACGTTGTCGCGCGGGTAGCGGATCGCGCACGCGCCGTCGAGCGTCAGCCCGAACTCGATCGCCTGCCGCAGCTCGACCTCGTCCATCGGCGCCATCAGCGTCATGCCCGGGAAGCCGCGCAGGTACGCGATGTCGAGAAACCCGTGATGCACCGCGCCGTCGCCGCCGACCAGCCCGCCGCGATCCAGGCAGAACATCACCGGATGCCCCTGAAGCACGACTTCCTGAAAAACCTGGTCAAACGCGCGCTGAAGGAACGTGGAGTAGATCGCGCAGACCGGGCGCAGTCCCGCCTTCGCCATCCCCGCCGCCATGTCCACCGTGCAGCTCTCCGCAATGCCCACGTCGAGATAGCGGTCCGGGAAACGGTCGGCGAAAAGGTTCAGCCCGGTCCCGTCGGGCATGCCCGCCGTCATGGCGAAGACGCGGTGGTCCTTCTCGGCGACTTCGATCAGGTTCTCAACGAACGCGCGCGTCCAGCTTCGTCCGCCGCCGCTTTGAATCGTCGCCTTTCCACCGCAGACCGTGAAGGGTTTCGGGCTGTGAAACTTGCCCGGTTCGGCGGTAGCCCAGTCACAGCCCTTCCCCTTGACGGTGTGGACGTGGAGCAGCACCGGATGATGCGCATCCTTGACGAGATGGAGCGTCTCAATGAGGTGCTCCGTGTCATGCCCGTCGATCGGACCGATGTATTGGAAATTGAGGTGGTCGAAGATCTGCCCGGGGGACAGCGTCGCCTTGATCCCCTCTTTCAGGTGTAGCAGCATGTCAAACGCAGGTTGCCCCAGCAGCGGAAGCTTCGGAAGGATCTGCTTCGCCTTCGCCTTCACGTCCTCGTAGAAGTTGCTCGCCCGGAACTTCGCCAGGTATTCCGCTAGCGCCCCCTGCGTCGGCGAGATGCCCCACTCATTGTCGTTAAGAATGACGAGGAACTGCCGGCGCAGCGTGCCCGCCTGGTTCAGCCCCTCGAAGGCGACGCCGTTGACGATGCTCGCGTCGCCGACGACCGCCACGACCCGCCGGTTCTCCTTCAGGAGCATATCCGCCCGCGCCAGACCCACGCCGGTGGCGATCGCCGTGCCCGCGTGTCCGACGTTGAAAAGGTCGTAGGCGCTTTCCTCGATCGACGGAAAGCCCGACAGCCCCCCCGCCTTGCGGATCGTGTCGAAGCGGTCGGCGCGCCCGGTCAGCAGCTTGTGCGGGTAGCACTGGTGACCCACGTCGAACAGCAGGCGGTCGTGCGCGAAGTCGAACACGCGGTGCAGCGCGATCGTCAGCTCGACCACGCCAAGGTTGCTGGTCAGGTGACCGCCGCCCTTGCCGACCACGTCGATGATCTTCTCGCGCATCTCCTTCGCGAGGTCGCCCAGCTTGGACGCGGGCAGCGCCCGGACGTCCTCAGGACTCCGAATATTCGAAAGCAGGTTCATCTAAGTTCTTCCGCTCCTGTCATCCCTGACCTTGGCCGCATGCGACGCTCCCTCGGCGTCTTGTACGTCGGCCCTCCTCTTTCGGTTCGCCCCGCGGCGCGACCGAATCAGCTCCGGCGCATCGGAATCCGCCTTGCCAGATCGCGGAGATCATCCGCCTCCGGTCCGAAACCGTCGAGAGACCGCACCGCACTGTCCACGAGGCGCCGAGCTTCGATCCGGCTGGGACCGTCCCCGATGCAGGCCGGGTACGTCTGCTTGCCCGCAGCGCGGTCCTTTCCCGTCCGCTTGCCGATTTCGGCGGCTGTGGAAGTCTCGTCCAGCAGGTCATCGGCGATCTGAAACGCCAGCCCCAGCCTCCGGCCGTACCGCGCGAGGGCGTCTTCCACCGCCGGAGGCGCGTCCGCGCAGATCGCGCCCATCTTCGCGCAGGACTCGAACAACCTCGCCGTCTTCAACTCGTGAATGCGCCGCACGACGTCCAGGTTCGGCGGCGTGTTCTGATGCTGAATGTCGAGCATCTGCCCGCCGATCATCCCTGCCGGACCGGTCGCATCGGCCAGTTCCGCCGCGAGGCGGACCACGCAGCCCGACTCCAGCGGCGCGGCCGCGAGCATCTTGAACGCCCACGCCAGCAGCCCGTCGCCCGCCAGAATCGCGGTGGCTTCGTCGAACTGGCGATGATTCGTGGGCCGCCCGCGACGCAGGTCGTCGTCATCCATCGCGGGCAGATCGTCGTGGATCAGGCTGAAGGCGTGGACGCACTCCACCGCCGCCGCCGGAACCCACGCCGCCTCCGGGCGCCCGCCCGCGGCCTCGCAGCAACGCACCAGCACGAAGGGCCGCAACCGCTTCCCGGGCGCGAGCGCGGAATACCGGATCGACTCGATCAGCCTTGCGGGGATCAGGTCGTCGTCGGACAGCATCTCCGCCAGCCGCCCGTCAAACGCCTCAACAAACGCCGCCCACGCAGCAGGCAACCCCTCGGACCCCGTCGCCGCGGAAGTTTCAATGACCCGGTTCATGTCCTCAGGATTCTAAGAACCCGCCGCCGCTCACACTATCAGGAACTTTCAAAAAGAATTGAAAAGCTGATAGGGCAGGACCGCGACTCGGCCTGAAACGGATCCCCGCACCTCACCTGCGCCCGCGGAGACCGTCCACGTTAACGCCTTCCTCGTCGCGGTCGTGTTTCTTCACAGGGTGACGCGGCCGGTTCGGCTCATACGTTTCTCCGACGGCTCCAGCGCCGCTCAATCCTGTCCCGACTCGCCGGAGTGTCGGTGACTCCGCTCGGGCATCGACGTAATAGGCTTGGCAGCCCGTTGAAAAAAAGGTGCGCCTTCCCCCGAACGCGAATTTCACCGAGAAAACCGGCATTACCAAGGCCGATCGTGACTTCTTCAACGGGCTGTTTGGATCATGGGTTCCAATACTTTTCCTCTGCACTGACTTGACATTGACGTCTGACGCGTCAGAACGAGGAGGAAGCGGGTGACGCCTGCGCGTTTCCGCGGCCGTCTGGATCGCTCCGTTGTACTTTCAATTCCCCGTGGGGAGTTTGATGCGGCGTCAGCGGTGTGTTGAAATGGAAAGCCCGATGAGCCTCCGGATGCTTCGGGTCAAGCTGCCTCTTGTTGGGTGTCGATCGGCCCCCGCCGCACTGATACTGTAATTATTCTTCAAATTCGGCGAGAACGCTCCGTTGCAGCGTTCACCCGGAAGTCTCTGGCCGGCTTGTCCAGGGTCGTCTCCGGGCGACGGGCCGTGCTCTTACGTGGTGTGCTCCCGCGCGTGGGGAGGCGGCGTCTCCCGATGAACGCGCGGAATTCTGTTTCTTCCTACGGAAAGGAAAGGATGGGTTAGGATGACCAGGCAGAGGAGTTGGGCGGCTGGGCTGACGCTGGTGCTGGCGGGAGGATCCGCGTGGACGAGGGGGCGACGTTCGAGGCGAACTGACACCGGTGCAACGGCAGCAAGATGGGGGCGACGGCCCGGGGCGCATGCACTCCGGGCCGTTTTTGGCGGAAGGAGGGAATCAGGGACTTTCGAGAGTTCGAGGGGAAACGCAGGCATTGAGGTTTCACAACACCCGCCGAAACCCCGAGGGTTTCAAAACCCTCAGACACCGTCTTGAAGTCTGTGATTCTCCGGAAAACCTCTCCCCTTCAAGAACGGTGAACGTCGAGCCAAGCCTGGCGCTGGGAACGAGGCTTTCCTCGCTGTGGGATCCCAGAGCGCCTCGGCGCAAATCCCTCACCCAATCGCTCAGGTCGGTGGTATAATCCTCTGCGCGAAGGGCGGCGTTACGGGAAGTCCGTCGTCCGCCACCTCGAGGTGGAGGGGCCGAACATGACAGTGTTACAGGGCTTTCGAGGCGGTGTAAGCGCGCTTGTGCTTGTGCTGGCGGCGGGGTCGGTTGCTCTGGAGGCGCGAAGCGCGCCGCTGCGTCAGCCGCTTCCTGCGCCCGGCGAAGACGCCCATCCGGTCAACGTCAGCGATCCCGACGACGGCGGGCAGGAACCCGCCGGTTGTCCTCTGATTCCCCCTTGCGAGCAACTCACGGGGTTCAAGGCGAAATGCCGCCTCGGCGTGCTTGGCCGGCTGATCGTGAAGGTCAAGCTCGTCCCTCCCGGACCGGGACCGGATCTCAGCGTCCTGTTCGGCGTCAACGGGCAGCCGTTCTGCACGCCGTTCAACCGGCGCAACGTCGCCAAGCTGAAGCTCGACAACCGGATCGGTCCGCAGTTCTGCGAAGTCCTCGACCCGCCACGATGCTTCGCGCCGATTCAGGTTGACTGCGGAGGGTAGATAACTCCCCTTGAAAGGGAAACCGGCTTGTTCTCAGGATACCGGGGGTTAGTCAGAACCCGCTGATCCTGGAGGCGGAGCCGGGGGCAGCCGTGTCTCGCGGGGTCGGGGCCGACGGGGCGAAGCGCGGGGTTGTCGCGGTTCATCGACACGGTGAGTCCGTTCTCGTGTCCCGAGTTGCAAATTCGTCGCTCAATTCGGGAGCGTGGATCTCCGGTCCGCACGGGCGGAGCCGAACTCCGCGCTCCTCATCCAAGGCAAAGAACTTATGAATCATCTCGCTACGGACACTGCCCCCTCACGGCAGCGCGCCTCCCTGCAACCCATCGTCCTTACGGGCACTGCACCTCCCGGCAGAGCGCTTCCCCACACCCCTCGACGCACACGTGGACGCGGCCCGCGGGGCAATCCGGCAGCGTCGCTTTCCCGTGGTCATCCTCTTGGATACGAGCGCGGCGCACGCGCGGACAGCGGACCTCCGGCCCGCACTCTCCCGTGTCGCAGCACAGGTGCTGCTCGGGGTCGCCGTTTTCGTCGAGCGGGGTGAACGTCACGCGAACGGTCGAACCGGGCGGCATCGTCGCGGGGTTGACCGCAACCGTGGCGACGAGGCAGCAGTCCTCGCCCGGTTCGCACAGGCCGTCGCCGTCGCTTTCCCCCACGCACCGCCCGCCACCACCGCCGCCGCCGCCGGCCCCTCTGAAGACGTTGCCGACAGCGGCGTCCTAGTCGACGTGGATCAAGCCCTTGTTCGCTTCGTAGGCGCCCATGTCCGTTTTGTCTCCCGAACCGTGGCCCGTGTCGGTCGTACAGAGATGATCCTTCCGCCGGGCTGGGTCCAGGATATCCTACGGGATTTCCTCGGAAGTGTTCGCGTCGCCGTCGAGATCGAGGGCGTCCGCCGGCAGAGCGTCCTTATCGGCCGCGTCGAGGCACGGCGACCCGCGCCGGCGGGCATCGCCGTGGTCCTGAGCGGACATCCGGACGAACAACGATCGGTCGTCGCGAGCCGCGGACACCTGCCCTTTCGGAGCGATTCGGGTTGAGGGTTCTCGAATACCGGACGATCTGAGCGCCTGATAACCCTCGACCGGTGGATTGTCCGTCTGATCGCCCGTAGAGTCAGAGTGATACGTTGCCGTCGTCGAGGCCGATCCCTTTCGGGCGGCGCCGGCGAATCGAGCAACAGGTCCGGATGGAGGAAGGGGGAGCGAATGCGGTCACAACTTTGGGTCATCGGTGTCGTTGCCGCCTGGGGGGCCGGCGCAGTCGCAGCGCAGGCCGACATCATCGTGGACTTCGAGGCCTTGACGCACGGCGTCCCCGCAGGATCCGCGTATGCGGGCGTCGGGCTTTCTTTTTCCGGAAATGCACAGGGCTTCGTTCATCGCCGGGCCGGCGGCGACGCGCGGTTCTCCAACAACCCCTCGGGCGATGTCGTGCTCGGCTGGTCGCACGACCGGTCGCTGTTCATCAATGCCGAATCCGGGTTCGTGGATGAAATCGGCTTTCATTACTCGACGCGGCGGCGGAACACGACCCTGAGACTCTGGTCCGGCGAAAACGGAACCGGCGACCTCCTCGCCAGCTTTCGCCTCCCCCGCAACGACGGACGACGCCACGCGAACTGGGACGAGATCCTCGTGCCCTTCACCGGCGTCGCCCGATCCGTACAACTGCATGGCGCACCCGGCGCGATGACCTACCTTGACGATTTTTCCTTCACACCCGCGCCTCTGCCGGGAGCGATGGGCCTGGTCGCGGCGGGTCTGGCCTGTGCGGCGGCGTGTCGCCGACGGGTGCGGACGGTTTGACTCCCTGTCATACGGACTCCGCACCGATCATCGGCGGGTCAACCTTGGCCGCCGACGGCTTCACGCGGACCGCTTCATGACGCCCCAGGTTCCGCGCGCTCGGTTCCGCAACGTGACCGGCGCGGCGATCGGTGACGGGGTCGCATGAGGCGACCCAAGGCGCGGTTCATCGAAGCGATGGCGGCGCCATCGCGCAAGCCGCGAGGCCGGTACGTAGCGGCGACTCGAACCCGGACGCCCCAGCGGTCCGTGAAGCCCCGGTAACCAATGATTCGAGTGAAGTGAGAAGGTTCTCTGAACCGCACGTTCGCCTGCGAAGGCGATTTCCGGATGGGCGATTCCGCAGTCCGGAAAATACGCTCGTGCGGGCGTTTCACCCCCTGAACGAACCGCAGACCTGCAACGTTCGGACATCCGCCGTGTCTCCTGTCCCGCTTGTCCGCGCGGCGCCTCACCCCCCACGCCCGGCGACCCGCTTCCCTACTCCCAGCGACCCGCTTTCCCCGGTCCGTTCTTACGTTAGGATATCCCTCGTGCCTTCGCGCGCCGTTGCGCACCGCACCGCTGTAGAGGCCGTAGCTCAGTTGGGTGTCATGGGGCGCGTGAAAACCAGCCATTTTGAGGAGACGACGATTCGTCACTTAGCCTCTCCTGCGAAAGGAGAGTCGCGTGGCGAATCAGCTCAAAATGGCGATGATCGGTTCCATTCTGACGTTGCGGCGACAGGGCCTGTCGGGTCGGCGAATCGCCGACCTGCTGGGGGTCAACCGCGAGACGGTGTCGCGTTATCTGCGTCTGGCGCGGACCACGACGGGCCGGACGGAGGCCGAGACCCAACCGCCTGAGGCGGGCGCAGCCCTTCATCCTCCCGGGTTGGAGGCTTCAAACCCAGCCATGGCGCCCTCGGGTCGAACCTTAAAGAACCGCGGGATCCGACTCTGCCGCTCCTGCCGCCGCTGCGGGCCGGGCCCTCGAGCCGCTGCGAACCCTACCGCACGGTCATCGCCGCGAAGCTGGAGGCCGGTCCACCAAGGCGCAACGACCAAGGTGCGATAAAGCATTTTCAGGTACTGTTTCGGATGTTCGATGTGCCTTCCACGTGCACCCACGTCTCCCGCTCTTCAAGACGAAGGCGGCTCGATCATAAGGACTTGTGAGCCGCGGAACCAGCGTCTGCACGCCGCGCGGGCCGCCAACCGTGCGCCATCAGGTGATGGATGAGCCCCGCTGCGGTCGGCGCCGGTTCGCGCATCTCCCGATCGACGATCTCGTGCCGGGTCGGCATGTACGGAAACACGCGGTCCACGTAATCCAGCGCCGCGTCGCGGAAGAGGCGCGGGACGTCGACGCGCAGGTCGATGCCCCCCGGGCGGATGAGCGCCGGGTCGAGTCGGTCCACGGGGTTCGTCGTCATGATGAGGACGCGCCCGTTGTGCGGCGCGAGCATCCCGTCAATGCAGTTCAGGAAACCCGAAAACGTGATGCCCTCGGCGTCCTCGTTGCTCCGCTTGATGAACGCGCAGTCCACGTCCTCGATCAGCACGATCGATGGTTCAACGATGGCCTCGAACGCCGAGATCCTATCCTGAGGAGGCGTTCTTCTTTCTTGCTGCTCCGAAGGTTTTGAAACCGCGTCCAGGTCGGTTCAGGCGCGCACGCCTGCGGTTCTCACGAAGCACCAACCTGTCTGTGACATCCCGTCCGCGGCGTCGGCGCCTCCCGCGCCCCTCCCAAGCGACCGGGCGAATTGCGGGGCGACCGCAGGATCCTCAAGGAGCGGCGCCCGGAGTTTGATGGGGACTCAATTCAAGAATGCTCCGGGGTTGCACGCTCCGGCGACACGCACTGGCTGCACGCTCTGGTTGCACGTTCGGGGGGTGCATGATCTTGTGGCACGCTCCAGGGTTGCACGCTCGGGCGTTGCACGATCTGCTTGCACGTTCCGGTTGCACGTTTCCGATGCGGTTTTCGGTTGAATGATTACAGCGCGGAACGAGCGCGCCGACGACGAACCGCGGCGCCGACAGGATACGCCGTTTTGCGGGGTTTTTCGGGCATGCCGACCAGGCGCGCATTGCGGATCGTCCGGCGCATCGTAGAATTCCCGCGGCAAGCACGCGCCAGCGGTGTCGGCGTCGCGGCCGATCGTCGGGGCCGTGGAGGCGCACGGACCTTCATGATCGGCTGGGGGTGGCGCGAAAGCAGAGCGCTGAGCGAGCGATCGGGCACGGGCGACTCCCGCGGAACGGCTTCACGCGTCTGAACGGTTCACATACGACGCGGACACGCGAAGCCGCCCCCATGAATTCCCGGGTCGTGGTTGCCACTGTAGCTCAATTGGCAGAGCAGCGGTTTTGTAAACCGCAGGTTGCGGGTTCGAGTCCCGCCGGTGGCTGTTTCGCATCCGGCCGCACCACGTCGCGCTAAATAGCCCCCCCTTGAAAAGTAAAATGGCTCTCATCCCGTTTCCGTGATTGATTTCCGGCCTGGTGAGGCCTGTTTGATCTTGAGAGCGAAGTACTCGGGATCATGGAAACCATAGGCTCTGCGTTTGATGACCTTGATCTTGTTGTTGACCCCTTCCAGTGGGCTGGCGCCTATAGCGTGGTCGCAGGGGTTCAGGATGTCGTACTCGAAGAAGCGAAGCCGGCGGATGAATCGCCGCATCGCCGGGTGGTCCACCTCCTCGGCACGTTCGCACCATGGGTCCAGGGCCTTCTTCGCCCAAGCCCGGCTGCGGTAATGATAGATCATCTTCAACGGATCCTTGAGCATGTACCCCGCGCTGATCCGCTCATTGGCGGCCAGCAACTCGCGCAGGCGAACGCGCTTGGCGGGACGAAGGTTCTGACGGTTCTTGAGCAGCACGTAACGGCTGCCCTTGACGTACTGACGGTCTTCCTGAGTGTCCGCCTTTCGGACTTCCTCCCGGCGCACTTCATCGATCACCTCTCCGAAGGCTTTGACCAAGTGGAACAAGTCAAAGACGATCTGGGCCTGCGGGCAGTGGTGCTGAACGCGGTTGATGAACGGCTCCCACATGTCCATGGCCACCGCCTGGAGGCCCTGCTTTTGCTCCGCCGACATCCCCGCGAAGAAGACATCGAGCGTCTCCATGCTGCGCCCCTCGCCCATCCACACCACCCGCCCGGTGAGATAGTCCAGCACCACGGTCATGTACTGGTGCCCTTTGCGCAGCGCGATCTCGTCCACCGCCAGGATGCTCAGGCCGTCGTAGTCCGTGCGGCCAAACCCCTGCTGCAAGAAGTGCTGGTCCACGGCCTTGACGGTCTTGGGGTCCAGCTCGAAAGGGTCCGCCACGTCCTGCACGGTCATGACCTTGCACAGGTCGTAGATGGCCTGGGCCAGGCGATGGGTGATCCGCCGGCTGGGATCGGCGAAGCGGAGCTGCTCGACCTTGGCCTTCTGGCAGTGGGGGCACCAGACCCGGCGATACTCGACCTGCAGGAACGTCCGGGCGGGTCCGAAATCCAGGTTCCGAATGATCCGCCGCAGGCCATGGGAATGCACCGACCCGGCCGTGCCGCACTCGTGGCAGAGCGGGCGGAAGCGTTGATCAGGCTCCAGCCGCAGGAAGGTCCCGGGCTTGGGCAGATCCAGGTGAACGGTTTGTTGGGCGACTTTCACGCGTGCAAACGGAAAGTAAGGCACTATACTCAGAGCGGACATCATGCGGCTCCTTTTGAGTCCCAAGTACTTCTGGACAAAGCACTTGATCATCGAAAGGCAGCGTGATGTCCACTTTCATTGACGCCTCCCTACCCATTCACGGAATTGGGAGGAGAACCTGAAAAAACTTATCAATCGGGTCGCGCCAGCGTCCGCGGGGTTCAAAGGCCGTACTCTTCCCACCGCCGGGCGACGAGCGCCTCGATATCGGCGCTCATCGTCAGTTCCTCCGGCCACTCCCGGACGACGCCTTCCCCGGCGATCTTCCGCGTGGCGTCGATGCCGATCTTGGCGCCGGTTCCGTAGTAGGGCGTCGCGTGGTCGAGGACGTCGCAGGGTCCGTCGGCGATGACCGTGTCGCGCCGCCAGTCGACGTTGGCGCCGACGTGGAAGAGGACGTCGTTGGGGTCATGCACGTTTACATGCTCGTCCACCACGACGATCATCTTCGAGAACATCATCTGCCCCGCGCCCCAGATGCTGTGAATCACCTTGCGGGCCTGCATCGGGTATTCCTTGCGGATGCTCACGAAGACGCAGTTGTGGAACGCCCCGAACATCGGCAGATCGTAATCCACGATATCCGGAATGAGGATGCGCAACAGCGGCAGGAACACGCGCTCGGTGGCTTTGCCGAGGTAGTAATCCTCCATCGGCGGCTTGCCGACGATCGTCGCCAGATATACCGGGTTCTCCCGGTGGGTGATCGCGGTGACGTGAAACGCGGGGTAGCGGTCGGCCAGGGAGTAGAAGCCGGTGTGATCGCCGAAGGGGCCTTCGATCAGCGTCTGCACGGGGTCGACCCAGCCCTCGATGACGAATTCGGCGTTGACGGGCACTTCCAGGGGGATCGTCCTGCACGGAACCAGTTCGATGCCGCCGTCGTTGAGGAACCCGGCGAAGAGCAGCTCGCTGACGTCGGGCGGGAGCGGGCAGGTGGCGGCGTAGGTGAGCACCGGCTCGCCGCCGAGCACGATCGCCAGCGGCATGCGCTCGCCGCGTTTCCTGTACTTGCGAAAATGTCTCGCCCCGTCGTGGTGCAGGTGCCAGTGCATCGCCGCCAGCCTCGGAGCGAAGGCCTGAACGCGGTACATGCCGACGTTGCGCTCCCCGCTTTCGGGATCCCGGGTGTAAATGCCTGCGAATGTGATGTAGCGCCCGGTTCCCTCGGTCGCGCTTTCGGGCTTCCCGCCGTATCCGCTCTTTCCGTCATGAGGCCAGCACTGGAGGAGCGGAAGGTCTAAAAGATTCGCGGCGTCGCCTTCCTCGACGACCTGCTGGCAGATTCCGCGCTTGACGACTTTCGGCCCGAACCCGGCCATCTTCGCCAGCTCCGGGAGCTTCTTCATCTTCTCGATGAGCGTCGTGGGCATCTCGGGCTTGACGAGCTTCTGCACGCGGTCCGCCAGGGCCTCGAAACTCGACACGCCCAGCGCCACGCGCATGCGCTCGTAGCTTCCGAACACGTTGATCGCCACCGGGAAGCGCGAACCCTTCACGCGCTCAAAAAGCAGCCCGTGTCCGCCGCAGCGGCCTTGCACCGGATCCGTCGGCGGCGGTTGTGCGGCCTCGCCGCCGGCCGCGGGCGACTTGCTGACGCGGTCCGCGATGGCGCTGATCTCGAGAACCGGGTCCACTTCGGCGCGCACACGCTTCAACTGCCCGCGGGCCTCGAGGTCCGTCAGGAACGACTGAAGATCAGGATATGACACCGTTGATGCTCCTTGCGTCCGAGCGGCGATCATAAGGACCGCCGCCGGACGACGCGAGGCGGATCCCTGTTCCCGCCGGGCGCCGAGCCGCGCGGCTTCAGCCCGCGCGATGCTCCGGACGTCGCGCGGTCTTCGTTCCCGATGCCCCGGACGCCGGGTGATTCGCGCGAGACCTCAACCGTCGGACAATCCGCACGGTCAGAGGCGTGCGCGGAGAGAAACACGGCGCCGCAAGAAGCGCTGCGCTCCTCGGTTCAGGAGGAACGTCGGATCCCGGATCCTCCGGCGGACTCCCGTCAGGCGCCCACGGCGCTGTAGCGGCGCAGTCCCGCCCGCCAGACGACACGGAAGAGCAGAACCCCGCCGGTCAGCCACGCGGTCTGCCACGCCAGCCCCGCGAGGATCTGCTCGCGATCGAGGTTCCCGAGCAACACCGCCGCCGGAAACCAGACAATCCACTTGAACGGCATCGCCGCCGCCGCCCACTGAAGCGGCTCGGGCAGGATCGTCAGCGGGGCGAGCCTCCCGCCGAAGAAAAGCTGCGCGCCGAACCAGAGCTGACCCACGGCTTCGGACCGGGTGAACCAGAACGCAGTCATCGCAAGCAGGTAGCCCCAGAGGAAGTTGATCCCGGACGCCAGCACGGTGGCCAGGGCGCCCGCAGCGAGATCTCCGGCGTCCGTCGAGACGCGCGGCGCGACGAAGATAGCGATTCCCGCCCAGATCGGCAGCAGAATTCCGGTAGTCAGCAGCTTGAAGGCGACATTCGCGGCAAGGTTCTCCCAGATCGGCAGGATCGGGCGCAACAACTTCGGAGACATGCCGCCGGAACGCACCAGGTAGCCCATCTCGTACACGTCCCACGCGGTGCAAAGATGCCCGATGATCATCGTCAGCAGAAAGTACCCCGCGAACTCCCGCTCCCCGAATCCGCCGATCTGCGCCGCACCGCCCGTACCAGCGAGCGCGGCCCTCCACATCGCCATCGCCACCGCCGGATATACGACGCCCCAGATCGCCCACAGCAGCATTTCCCAGCGGTACTGGAACATGACCGCGAGGGCGATCCGCAGGAACGTGGGAAAGGATGTGATGACGGCTCGCACGGATCTCAGGTCTCGGTTTCGGGTTTTGCGAGCCGGTGGCGTCCCGGCTCCTGACCGCCTGCTGAAAGAATCCGCTTATGATCCGGGAGATCGGCTTTCCAGCCGGTCCGTTGGACTGAGACGACGCCCCCCTGCTTCTTCGACAGGGCGCCACGCGCTGTGATCACGGCCGCCTCCGCATTTGAGATTCTAGACCGCTCTCCGAATTCTACAACAACGCTGATACCAGGTTCTTCGCGGTTTCGCGTGGGCAGGCCCGGGTGATTCACCTTTAAGGCGATCGGGCGGTTCCGCGCCGCGCTGCGCGAACCAAGCCGCCTTCCGGATGACACCCTGGCGCTGTCGCGGTTCGATGCGAGCGTGGACCGTCCGTGTGTTTACCCGTCCCGCTTGACGAAATCCTGTCCGCAGCGGCGGCTACGATCCGCCCGCTCACCGCTTCGGATGCGCACCCGCGGCAGAGGGGGTCTTCCGCCCGCACAGATGCGGGCTGCGGAGCGCGCCGCGTGCGGACGGCGTCGCATCAACGCGAAAAAACGTGTTGAATCGACACGCGTTGAACCGGATAATACTTTCCGGGACCGGGGTGAAGGAGGAGTCGTCATGAGCTGGAAGCGCACCGTGTCGTGGTCCGCCGCCTGCGGACTTCTTGTTGTATTCGGGTCCGCCACACCGGTCCGGGCGGCGGCTGTTCCGGCGAGCGCGACGTACCTCGCCAGCGCAGATCAGGACGCCCCCGCGACCCCGATCCCTCCGTCCTCGCCGCACGAAGGCGCGAAGGACCGCACCGCGCCCGCGACGCCCGTGAAATCCTTGCGGCGCACGACCTGCCCGCCGCCCGCGGAGTTCCTCACGGTCAGCGGCTTCACCAGCGTGCAGGTCAACGTGGACGAAAACGGGTTCAACATTGTGGATGACGCCGCCAACGAACCGAGCATCGCCATCGACCCCACCAACCCCGACAACATCATCATCGGCTGGCGGCAGTTCGACACGATTGACTCCGACTTCCGCCAGGCCGGTTACGGCGTCAGCCACGACCGCGGGCGGACGTGGGTTTTTCCGGGATCGCTCGCGCCGGGGTTCTTCGGCAGCGACCCCGTGCTCGCGGCGGACGCGGACGGCGTCTTCTACTACATGAGCATCGACTTCTCCGAGTGCCGCCTGTTCCGGTCGTTCACCGCCGGCGACACATGGGAGGATTACGTGCAGGTCATCGCCGCCTTCCGCGACAAGGAGTGGTTCACTGTGGACCGGACGGACGGGATCGGGCGCGGCAACCTCTACACGATCTGGTCCGACACCAATAACTTCACCCGCTCCACCGACGGCGGCCTGACGTGGATGACGCCGATGCGCATTCCGTTGGGGACATCCCCCTGGGGCACTCTCGCGGTGGACCCAGACGGCGTCGTGTACGCGTGCGATCGCAGTTTCAACGTCGTGCGCTCCTTCAACGCCCGGGATCCGAATCAGCAGCCCGAGTTCACGCGCACGGCGACCGTGGACCTGGGCGGGACGTTCCCTCCCTACCCCGGCGGCGCGCCGAACCCCGGCGGGCTGCTCGCACAGCCGTGGATTGCGACGGATCATTCCACCGGTCCGTCTCGCGGCAATGTCTACCTGCTGTGTTCGGTTAACCCTCCGGGCGACGATACCTGCGACGTTCGTTTCGCCCGCAGCACGGATCAGGGCGCGACGTGGACGCCTTCGATCCGCATCAACGACGACGCGCCCGGCGCGAACGCCTACCAGTGGTTCGGCGCCTTGTCCGTCGCGCCGTCGGGACGACTCGACGCGGCGTGGTATGACACGCGCACCACGCAGGATGACGGACAGTCCGAGGTCTTCTACGCTTATTCCACGGACGCCGGAGACACGTGGTCGCCCAATGTGCGGGTCGCGCCGGTGTTCAACAGCCGCATCGGCTGGCCGCGGCAGAACAAGATCGGCGACTACCTCGGCGCGATTTCCGACGCGGCGGGCATGAACCTCGCCTACGCCGCCACCTACAACGGCGAGCAGGACGTCTACTTCGTCCACATCGCCCCGGACTGCAACGGCAACGGACTGCACGACGGCGACGACATCGCCTCCGGTCGCAGCCGGGACGCCGACCACGACGGCGTCCCGGACGAATGCGCGGGCGTCGATTGCGGCGCGATCGACAAGTTCAAGGTCGTGTGCCGCAACGGCGTGCTGAAGGCGAAGGTCCGCTCGTCCCTGCCCGAGGGGACGCCCCTGACGATCGACAACAACGGCGATCGCCTGACGATGACCCTCGACGCCGACGGCCGCGGAAAGGTGAAGTGGAAGCAGCAGACCGGCGCGCACACGGTGTCCGTCCTCGGCTGCCCGCAACTCGACCGCCAGGCGCAGTGCGGGTGAACCTCACGTTCTCCGGTCGACGTCATCCGTTGCGTCTTCCGTGGTGACAACCTTCACCGCGACAGCCCGGGGCGCCGGACGCACCGGCGAGGCCGCGGGGCTTTTTCACGCCCTCGCGTGGACACGCGCGTCGCAGCGGCAGGGGGAGGAATGCGAAATGAAAAATGATGAATGAAGAATGCGGAATGAAGAATGAAGAACAAAGAGCGAGGAATGTGCAATGAGCAATGAGGAACGAGAACCTTAAAGAATCGCAGGGCGGGCTTCGCCCGCCTCCGCATGCGCCGGGATGAACATGCCGCTGGAGAACCCGCACATAACCGCCTGTTGAAGAACTCACGATCGGCCCTGGTGATGCCGGTTTTCTCCGTGAAATTCGCATCCCGGAGGGACACGCACCCCTTTTTCAACGGGCGGGCAAGACTGAAAACACCCGCTTCCTCACCCTTGACCTTGCTTTGCAACGTCAAGGACAGGCAGGCGCGGCTCGGTGTTGATACAGCGTCTGATTCGCCCCCTCACCACGCCTTCCCCCCCTCCCGCGTGCCGCAGAGGTGGACGCGGATCCCCAGCGCGTCGGCCATCGCCGCTTTGGCGTAGAGTGCCCGGTCGGCGGCGGCGGCGTCCGTTGCGTAGACCACCTGCACGTGGTTGGCCTTGTGCTTCGCCATCATCTGGTCGCGGGTGACGCCGTGGAGGACGGCGTGCATGATGGGCCACTGCGGCGTGGTCGCCTGCCAGCGGCGCTGCGTCTCGGCGTCCGGAAGGCGCACGACCTTCGCCCGGCCGAGGTCCATGTGAAGGCGGTCGCGTTCGATGTAGATCCGCGACCAGACGATCTCGCCCGGACGGCTCACGCCCTTCAGCGTCGAACCCCCGAGGCGGAAGTACATCGGCGGTTGACGCTCGCCGGTCGCTCCGCGCCACCCGTCGATGAAATGCGCCGGAGGAGCCGCCCCGCTGATCTCAAAGACCCAGACGTATTCCTCCGTCGTGCCGCTGCGGTCCGCGTCGCCCCAGCGCAGGTCGTGCAGCGTGTTTTCCACCGGCTCGCCCATCGCCCGGTGAACCCAGTACGTCATCAACCCGTCCAGCCCCGCGCACTCGTCCACCTCGTTGAAGTGCGGCAGGGGGCGCGTGTCGTAGAGCACCTTGCCGTCGCCCGCGCTCCGCACCGGCGGACGGTCCGCGTTGTTGAGCATTCCCTCCACCAGGTCCGACGCCGGCAGGCAGTCTTTGAGCCCCTGCTGATACTGAATCCCGATCGCGTTGCACCCGAACTCGTGCGCGATCCGCACCGCCGCCACGTACATCCGGCATTGCAGCAGCACCTGCGCCTCGGTCAGCTCCGTCGCCTCGTCGCGCCCCAGCACGAAGCGCATGCCCGACCGGCGCAGCCAGGCGTACACCTCGCGCCCCTCGGACTCCGGAACCTGCATCGTGGCGGCGTAAAGCGCCGACTGGCTCAGCCGCTCCTTGTACACCCCCGTCGGGTGCAGCAGGTGATCCGGGATGATCGCGTTGAACATGCCCATGCAGCCCTCGTCGAAGACGCCGAGGATCGCCTTCTCCCGCTGAAGCTGCGCCGCCAGAGCCTCCCCGAGCTTCCGCTCCTTCGACGGGATTTTGACGTCCTTGAGGCGCGTGACGTGTTTGAGCGGGTGTCGCACCTCGCCGTCCTTCAGCCAGCGGCGCAGCTTCTCGACGAACGTCGGATCCGCGAAGTCCTCCGCCCACAACGTCGAATACGCCACGCCCGCCTTCGTCAGCGATCCGTTGAGATTCAACATGCCCACCAGCCCCGGCCACTGTCCTGACCAGTTGGCGACGGTCAGGATCGGACCGCGATGCGTCGTCAAACCGGCGAGCACGTGATGCGAGTATTGCCAGACGGCTTCGGCGACGATGAGGCGCGCGTCGGGATCCAGCGCCGCGAAGACGCGCATGCCCTCCTTCTGCGACGCGATGAACCCGTGCCCCGCGTCAGGCTTGAAGGGGTGCGCCCGCACGATCTCGAATCCACAGGACGCTGCGGCCTTGCCGAGCGCCTCCTCCATCTGGGTCTGCGCCGCCCAGCACGCCCGGTTGGCGGACTCGCGCAAGTCCCCGCTGGCGACGAGGTAGACCTGTCTGGATTTCAACGTCGCCCGTCGGACCTCGTGAGGCATTTCGTATTGCGCCATGAAAGACTCCCTCGCACCCGTTGTCGTGATAAGGACCGCACACCCGTCGCCTTGCCGGCAGAGGCGCGACACGACTTTACACGGAAACCGGCGACGCCTGACCCCCGTGAACCGCGAACGTGCCTCCGGACGGACGATGATAACGTGATCGCAAAATCGAGCCGCGCCCGTCTGCCCTAGACGACGCGCCGCGATGTCAAGGGTCAGGAAGCGGTTGAGCGGAGGCAACAGGCCGCAGGCCACAGGAAGTCGGAGCTTGCAGGGCAGGCTCCGCCCGCCGCGCGATGAATGATGCACGCCGCACGCCCTCACACCTCGCTCATCAGCACGCGCCGGCCCAGCGCCTCGCTGCGGAAGCCCGCTTCGAGCACCTCGATCGTCCGCAGGCCGTCCTGCTCGTTGCTGCTGCATTTGCGTCCGGTACGGATGCAGTCGGCGAGTTCGGTGAAGGCGTCGAAGCGCTCCTTCGCCCAGACTTCGGGGCGGCTTTCCTGCTCGAAGCGTTCGTGCCGGCCTTCGTGAAAAAACTCGGCGGAGTACCCGTTGGGCATGACGATCTGTCCGTGCTCGCAGGTGATGTGACAGGTTTCGTGCCAGAATTCCGCGTCGGGGCGGACGGCGGAGACTTTCACGAACGTCGCTGCGCCCTGATCCCCGAACTCGACGATCATCGTGCAGACGTCCTCACAGCGGATCGTGCGCGGGGAGTAGTGCTTCGAGTGCCGCCAGACCGCCGTCGGGGGCGATGCGAACGTCTTCAGCGCGAAGTCGAGAAAGTGGATCGAGTAATCGAACATCGGTCCGCCGCTGCCGTCGCGGTCGTTCATCCAGGCGTACTCGCCCTCCCGGTAGGCGTAAGGCGGCGTGATCGAGTTGTGGACGAAGCTCACCGGCTTCCCGAAACGCCCGCTCCGCGCCCACTCGAGGCACTTCTGCTCCCCAGGCCAGTACGTCCGCGTGAACGGCACGAAGCAGGCGACCCGCGCGGCCTCGATCGCCTCGGCCATCGCGCGGGCGTCCTCCAGCCTGCGGGCGATCGGTTTCTCGAGCATCAGATGCTTGCCGTTGCGGGCGGCACGGAGCACGAAATCGCGGCGCACGTGCGGCGGTGTGCAAATCACCACCGCGTCCACATCGGGGGCGTCGAGAATCTCCTCCGGCGAACCCGCAACGTAAGCGCCGGGCGACTTCTCCAGGGCGCGGGCGACGGCGTCCGCGCTGACGTCGTACACCCGCGCGACCTCCCACCCCGGCAGTCCTTCCAGCGCCACCTGATGCCGGTCGCGGAAGATGTTGCCCAGCCCGATGCACCCGGCGCGAAACACGTCACCCATCGAAAGCCCCCCTGTCCGGCGTGTGTCCAGCGTGAATATTAATTCCACCCACCCCGGCCGCCACGCCCTGCCTCCTGCCTCCTGAGTCGTCATCCTTGATTTCGCGGCGCGCTGCAAGAGACGCGATCGCGCGGACCGAAGCCCGCTCAACTCGGGAGCGCGGACCTCCGGTCCGCACGGACGGAGCAGAGCTCCTCGCTCCTCATCAAAGGCAAAGAACGTAGTCGTTGTTTCAAAACCCGCGTCCACGGCCCGCAAGGTACCCTTCCTGACGGGTGCGGCTCGGTTTTGCGGCAGCGTCTTATGACTCGCCACGTCAGGCGTCGGGAAAGGCGGCCGGAGAGGCGCCGATTTCGATGATGCTGCACGCGAGAATCGGATCCAGTCCGAGCCGCTGCGCCTCGGCGACCAGGGCGTCGCTCTCCGCTCCGGGGTTCACGAAAAACTCGTCGGGCTTCGCTGCGGCGATGTCGGCGAGCACGTGCATCCCCAGCGCCGGGGGCAGGTACAGCGTCACGCGGTGCAAAGGCGTCGGTGCCTCGCGGATGCTCCGCAGGACGGGAAGCCCCTCGATCACCCCGCCTTTCGGATTCACCGGGTACACCGTCCACCCGCGCGCGAGGTAAGCCCGCACGGCCTTGTTGCTGTACTTCGCACGATCCGAGGACGCGCCGACGACGGCGACGGTTTGCGGGGTCATGTTCGTCACTCCGCGTCGGGGTCGAGGATTGAGATGAACGCCTGCTGGGGAATCTCGACGCTGCCGACCATTTTCATGCGCTTTTTACCTTCCTTCTGCTTTTCAAGGAGTTTGCGCTTGCGAGTGATGTCGCCGCCGTAGCATTTCGCGGTGACGTCCTTGCGGAAGGCCTTGATCGTCTCGCGGGCGATGATCTTTCCGCCGATCGCCGCCTGAAGCGGGATCTCGAACTGGTGACGCGGGATCTCCTTGCGGAGGCGTTCGCAGAGGCGGCGGCCGCGGTAAGGAGCCTTGTCACGGTGAACGATGACCGAGAGGGCGTCCACCTTGATCGCGTTGACGAGAATGTCGAGCTTGACGAGGTCGTCGGCGCGGAAATGCGTCACTTCGTAATCGACCGTGCCGTAGCCCTTCGTGCAGCTTTTCAGCTTGTCGTAAAAGTCGTAGATGATCTCGGCGAGGGGGAACTCGTAGGTGAGCATCACGCGGGTGGGGGAGAGATACTCGGTTTTACGGTGCGTGCCGCGGCGCTCCATCGAGAGGGTCATGACCGTCCCGACGCAGTCGGCGGGGACGATCATCGCGGCCTTGATCATCGGTTCGCGGATCTCCTCGATCGTGGTCATGTCCGGAAGCTCGCTGGGGCTGCTGATGTGCCGCACTTCGCCGTTTTTCATCAGCAGCTCGAAGCTGACGGTGGGGGCCGTTTGAACGATGTTGACGTCGCTTTCGCGTTCGAGGCGCTCCTGAATGATGCGCATGTGCAGCAGTCCGAGGAACCCGCAGCGGAAGCCGATGCCCAGGGCGTCAGAGCTGACCGTCTCGTAGGTGAAGGAGCTGTCGTTGAGGAAGAGCTTTTCCATCGCCTCGCGGAGTTCCTCGGTGGTGGTTCCGGGACCGGGGTAGAAATCGCAGAACACCATCTGTTTCGGTGGTTTGTATCCGGGAAGGGGCTTGTCGGTCGGGCGCGAGACGTGGGTGATGGTGTCGCCGATGTTGACGTCGGCGAGGGTCTTGATGCCGGCGACGATGTACCCGACCTCGCCGGCGCCGAGCTGGGGAACGACCTGCGGTTTCGGGCAGTATTTTCCGACTTCGGTGACGATGTGGTCGCTCCCGGTGCCCATCATGCGGATCTTGTCGCCGCGTTTCACCGTGCCGTCGAACACGCGGACGTGAACGATCACGCCGCGGTGCGGGTCGGGCTTGGCGTCATACAGAAGGGCCCGCAACGGCGCGGTCAGGTCGCCCTTCGGCGGCGGAATCCGGCGGCAGACGGTGTCGAGCAGTTCGTCGATCCCGACGCCGGTCTTGGCGCTGACGAAGACGGAGGACGCGGCGTCCACGCCGATGACCTGCTCCGCCTCCAGCGCGGTGTCCTCCGGGTGCGCCGAGGGGAGGTCCACCTTGTTGATGACGAGAACGATCTCCAGCCCGGCCTCGATCGCCATGTACGCGTTGGCGACGGTCTGCGCCTGGACGCCCTGGGTGGCGTCGACGAGCAGGAGGACGCCCTCGCAGGCGGCGAGCGCCCGCGAGACTTCGTAGTGAAAGTCGACGTGACCGGGGGTGTCGAGGAGGTTGAGCATGTACCGGCGGCCCTCCAGCTCATGAAAGACCGTGGCGCGGTTGGCCTTGATCGTAATCCCCATCTCGCGTTCGAGGTCCATGTCGTCGAGGAACTGGTCGCGCATTTCGCGTTTGCTGATCGCGCCGGTGTGCTCGAGGAGGCGGTCGGCCAGCGTGCTCTTGCCGTGGTCGATGTGGGCGATGATGCTGAAGTTGCGGATAAGGCTGAGGTCGCTCATAAACGTTCAAGCAGGCGCGCACCGCCGGACGGACGCGTATCCCGAGGCGCCGTCCGGCAAGACCGGTCATTGTAACGCGGATCGCTCGGGGGCGAAACGTCGCGGCAATACCGCGGGTTCCGAGGCTCCGACGACCGTCAGGGCGACTTGCCGGCGAGGGTCCGCGCGAGGCCAACTCGGGTCGCCTCGTGCGGAGCGGGGGAAAGGAGACGGAACCGATGAACACGACAGTTTACCGCAACGGGAACGCCTCGCGGCTGGACGGCCTCGCAGTGGCCGTGATCGGATACGGCAACCAGGGTGCGGCCCACGCCCTGAACCTGAGGGATTCCGGGGTTCGCGTGATCGTCGGTCAGCGCCCGGGAGCGGCGTTCGACCGGGCGCAAGAGGCGGGGTTCTTCCCGGTTCCGGCAGGGGAGGCCGCGGCGCAGGCTGACCTCGTGATTCTTGCGCTGCCCGATGAAACGGCGGGCGACGTCTACGCCGCCGAGGTCGCCCCCGCCCTGCGACCGGGTGCGGCGTTGGGCTTCATTCACGGGTTCAACATTCACTTCGGGTTCATCACGCCGCGCGGAGACGGCGACGTCGTGCTGGTCGGTCCGAAGGGACCGGGATCGCTCCTGCGTTCGCTCTACCTGGAAGGCCGGGGGCTTCCCGCGCTGGCGGCGGTGGCGCATGACGCAAGCGGACGGGCGTTCGATCTGGCGCTGGCGTGGGCGGCGGGGATCGGATGCACGCGAGCGGGCGTGCTGCGGACGACGTTCGCCGAGGAAACCGAGACGGACCTTTTCGGCGAGCAGGCGGTGCTGTGCGGCGGCGTCTCGGCGCTGACCCAGGCGGCGTTTGAGACGCTGGTCGATGCGGGGTACTCGCCCGAGTCCGCGTACCTCGAATGCGTTCACGAGCTGAAGCAGATCGCGGACCTGATCTACGCGCAGGGGCTGGCGGGCATGAGGGCGCGCATCTCCAACACGGCCGAATACGGCGATCGAACGCGCGGACCGCGGATTATCGGCGACTCGGCGCGCACCGAGATGCGACGCGTGCTGGCGGAGATCCGCGACGGCACGTTCGCCCGGGAGTGGATCGACGAGGCGCGGCGTGGCGCGCCGATCCTCACCCGCGGTCGCCGCGAGGATCGGGAGGCGCGCTTCGAGCGCGTTGGCGCCTTTATCCGCAGCCTGATGCCCTGGCTTGCCGGATGAGAAAGGCAAACGCGGTGAAATGCCGCCGCCCCGGAGCACAGGCAATCCTTATCGTCCTATAATACAATTATTAATCGCCAGAAAAGACGCTTTATTTCCAAAAAATTGCTCATTTGTTGACCAGGACGCAGGTTAGTAATATGTTAGGTTCCGATGACCCGTGCCGACCAACAATCCGTCCTGCGTCACACTCCCGATATTTCGTCCGGCATCCGAAAAAGCCCCCGACCGCGCCGCGGTTCCAGGAAGCCCCGAGGGCGGGCCCTCTTCGAAACCGCACAGAAGAAAACCGTGCGCATCACGTCGCCGTTACCACCGGTCAGCGGGTTGCGCGGCCGTCGCCGTAATCGCAGTGAAGCGGCGAAGGCCATCACGATTGCGCCGACAGGGCAGGGTAGTCCACCGGGATCAAAAAATGTCGACGGGGTCCGGATCGAGGTGATGCGCGAGTGTTCACCGGTTCATGCGACGCGCCGCGCGGTCGAGGCGGCGATGCGCTTCGGGCTGACGCTCGGCGGCGGAATGCGGCGGATCGTCGGCCCGGTGGACCTTGAGACGCCGACGACGGGGCTGTGCGCCGTTGCCGGTCCGAGCGGCAGCGGCAAGTCTTCGCTGCTGGCCGAGATTCGACGGCGGAGCGAGACTTTCACGGACGTCACGGAAGTTCGCGTGGATCCCGACGCGACGATCCTCGACGCGGTCGCTCCGCAGCGCACCCTGGCGGAAGCGCTTTCGATCCTCAGCGCCTGCGGGCTTGCCGAGGCGCCGCTGTGGTTGCGCCGGTACGAGGAGCTTTCCGAGGGGGAGAAGTTCCGCGCCCGGCTGGCGATCGCGGTCGGGTCGGGCCGTCCTTGCGGCGCCGCCCTGATCTGCGACGAGTTCGGAACCAACCTGCACCGGCGGGCGGCGCGGGCGCTGGCGTACAACGTCCGTCGCCTGGCTCGGCGTGAGAACCTCGCGTTGGTCGTCGCCACCTGCCACGACGACGTCCTTGAAGATCTGAACCCGGATGTGCTGGTCCGGCTTGACGCGGACGGGCGAGGCACGA